>JARRMM010000111.1:0-17986 GCA_037386005.1 Deinococcales bacterium
CATCGCGCTCGACGCCGGCCTCGACCCGGACGATACCCTCGCGATCGTGGAGCGCCTGTCCCGCCTCGGCGTCCTGAAGATGCGTGGGCGGCGGGCCCGCACCGCGCGGCTGGTGGCCCGCCTCGGCGACACCGAGCTCGCCGCCGGCGTGGCCGGCCTCGACCCCGGCATCCTCAACACCTGGGAACGCGCCACCGGTGGCCGGCCGGAGCGGGTGGCCTGCCGGCGGCAGGACGGCAAGGTGCTGGTGTTCCAAGCCACCGCCGTGGACGGCGCCGGTTCCTACATCCTGTTCTCGCGTGATACGCTCTTCCGGTCCGATCTGGCCGCCAACGAGGCACTTCTGGTGCGGCCCGTGGCCAAGCGCGACTGAACACCCTGCCGAGGAGTGCCCTGCATGGACGAGCGAGCCCCGCTCAGCCCGCTGTTGCCCTGGCGCACCCGCCCCTTCCCGGTCGACTGGGCGGTCGAGTTCGGCCGTTCCTGTCCGGTCCATCTGGAGATCGGCTTCGGCGACGGTCGCTTCACGGTCAGGCGCGCGCACGACGAGCCGGGCGCCTGCTTCGTGGGGCTGGAGATCTCCAGCGCCAGCGTGCAGCGCGCGCTCCGGCGCGTGAAGCGCGAGGGCGTCGACAACGTTCGCCTGGCGAAGGCGGGCGCACAGTTCGCGCTCCGACACCTCTTCGCGGAGCATGCCCTGGCGGGCATCGTCGTCAACTTCCCCGATCCGTGGCCGAAGGAGCGCCACGTGGAGCGGCGCCTGCTGCAACGCAGCTTCTACCGGTTGGCGGCCAGCCGCCTGCAGCCCGGGGGTGCGGTGCGGCTGGCGACCGATCATCCCGAGTACCTCGCCTTCGCGATCGCCGAGGCGCGTGCCGCCGGCGGCTTCGAGGTGCACGAGACCGCGCCCCCGCCCGCCGTCTTCGAGACCAAGTACGCCTTGAAGTGGAAGGCGCAGGGCAAGGCCCTGCGGTACGTCGAGTTCCGCTACGACGGCTCGCCGACCGAGTCGTTCCCGCCCTTGGAAAGGCCGTCCTCCATGCCCCACGCCCTGCTCACCGGGTCGCTGCCGCCGGCGGCGCCCTTCGCCAAGGTCGTGCTCCCCTACGGCGAGGGGCACGTCATCCTGCACGAGGTCGCGCGCAGCTTCGGGCCGCGGAGCGAACGCGAGGCGCACGATGCGCACACGCCCGGCGAGGCCGCGCACGCCCGCGAGCCCGGCGCCGACGAGGCCTTGCGGCCGCGCTGGTGGGCGCGAGCGAGCGTGGATGAGCCCGACATCCGCCAGCACCTCCTCGTGCTCGTTCAGCAACGGTCCGACGATGAGGTGATCGTGCGGCTCGAGCCCTTCGGCGACCCCGTCATCACGCCCACCGTGCGTGGGGCGGTGCACGCCGTCACCGAGTGGCTGCTGGCCGCCACCGACCTGACGCTCAAGGCGCGCAACTACTGACCCGAGCGGCGCCACGCGCTCGCTGCGCGGAGGGCGAGCGCGGCAGCGGGCGCTCCTACCGGCGGCGACACGTGCTCGCCCGACGTTCGGGCTAGCATCGGCCCATGCCGCTGCGCCAGCTGACGCCGCCTCCGACCCACCCCGGCGCGGAGCCGCTCACCGTGCTCACCGCCCCCGACCTTCCCTGGCCGCACGGCTTCACACTGCGCGGCGGCGGGGTGAGCGACGGAGCGTACGCCTCGTTGAACCTGGGCTTGAGCTCGGGCGACGCGTCCGAGGCGGTGGAGGCCAACCGCGACCGCCTGCTGGCGGCGCTCGGTTACGGGCGCGACGACGTGTGCGCTTTCCACCAGGTTCACGGCCGGCGCGTGCTCGACGGCACCCCCGGCTGGTTCGTCGAGCAGGCCGATGCGGCGACCAGTGCCACGCCCGGGCGCCTGCTGGTGGTCTCCGTGGCCGATTGCCTGCCGCTCCTCTTCGTCGACCCGGTCCGGGGCGCTGTCGGCGCGGCCCACTGCGGCTGGCGCGGCACCGTGCAGGGGTTGGCGGGCGAGGTCGTGCGGGCGATGTCGCAACGCTACGGCAGCCGACCGGCCGACCTACGCGTGGCCATCGGCCCCGGCATCCAGGGTCCGTGCTACCAGGTCGGCCCGGGGAGCCGGCGTTCGCCCGCAGCGCGTCTGGAGCGCAGCCGCCTGCACCCACTGTGAGCCGGACCGGTTCTACAGCCATCGCCGCGACGCGGGCGTGACGGGGCGTCATTGGGCCTTCATCGGGGTGCCGCGCGCCTGAGCTGCCGCTGCCGATCGCCCCTTCCGGGGCGGAGGCGTGGGGCCGGCGCACAGCGCGCGGGCGAGCGGCCGCGACCCGCGCCCGGCCGGGCTCACGCTATCCTGGCGTCATGCTCGTGGTTTCCAACCGCTTCGGCTCCGGGCGGCGCCGGTGACGCCGACGGTCGAGAGCTTGCAGGACCGGCTCGAGCGCGCCGCGCGCGTGGGGATGAACATCCCCGGCTTCCGACGGGCGGCGGTGTTGGTGCCGCTGCTCGAAACGTCCGGCGGTCTCGAGCTGCTGTTCACGGTGCGTTCGTCGTCGCTCTCCAACCATGCCGGCCAGATCGCCTTCCCCGGCGGCAAGATGGAGGAGGGGGAGGAGCTGGTGGAGGCCGCGCTGCGCGAGACCGAGGAGGAGGTGGGCTTGCGCGTCGCGCCGACGGCCGTGCTGGGGACCCTGAGCGACCACCCCTCGCCCGCGCGCTTCGTGGCCACGCCGGTCGTGGCGCGGATCCCGTGGCCTCAGCCGTTGAGACTCAACCCTCGCGAGGTCGCCGATGCCTTCACCGTGCCTCTTGTCGAGCTCGCTGCGATCGAACCCACCAGTCAGGTGAAGCAGCTGCGCGACTACCGCCGTCGCATCTACAGCTTCCCGTGGCGGGACCGTCTCATCTGGGGCTTTACCGGCAACGTGGTGAAGAACCTCCTGGACGTGCTGGAGGGCCGATCGGGCGACCCCTTCGATCCGTGGTAGCCTCGCAGGCGATTCCGACGATCCTTTCGCGGCGACGCAAGCGGAGAGGAGGCTGGCGGTGAAGCGGCGCGATCTGCGGGTGGTACGAGGCGAGGATCGCTACGCCTACACCACCGGAGAGGTGGTCGAGGCGCTGCAATCGGCCGGCGTCCTGACCGATGAGGCCATCCGCATCGCTCGCGAGGCGGAGCGCCGGCTCCGGGAGGCGGGCGCGAGGCGGGTCGAGCTGGACGAGTTGATGGACGTTCTGGGCCGGATGGTCGAGGAGCGCGTGGCTCCGGAGGTGGCGCAGCGGCTGCGGCAGCAGACCCCGCCCTTCGTTCCGCTCCTGATCGACGTGGACGGCCATCAGGAGCCGTTCTCGCGGCGCACACTGATGGCCTCGCTGGAGAAGCTGGACCTCGGCTTCAAGGAGGCCCACGCCGTCGCCAACCTGGTCGAGCAGGGACTCCGCGCCGAGGGTGCCGAGCGCATCCCGCAGGCCGAGCTCGCCCGCCGCGTGGCCACCGCCCTGGAGGGGCGCTATGGGCGCGACCTCCGCCTCCGCTACGAGGCCCTCACGCGGCAGACGCTGGAGCTCAAGGTGGTGGAGGAGGACGGCGTAGAGATGCCGTATTCGCGCGGCATCCTGGCCCAGTCCGTGATGGCGGTGGGTCTCGGGCCGGAGTTCTCCCACAACCTGGCGAAGCGGGTGGAGGAGGCGCTCTACCGCCTCAACCGCCCCACCGTGCGGCGTGCGGAGGTGCGCAGCGAGGTCGTGAGGCTCTTGCGCGACGAGGCGGGCGAGGAGTTCGCGCGTCGCTACGAGTTGATGCGGGCGGTACGCCGCCCCGATCGGCCGATCATCCTCGTCGTCGGCGGCGCGCCGGGGGTCGGCAAGTCGGCGATCGCGTCCGAGGTGGGCTACCGCCTGGGCATTCCCCGCAACGTCTCGACCGACTCGGTGCGCCAGGCGCTGCGCTCCCTCATCGGCCCGGACCTGAGTCCCGTGCTCCACAGCTCCAGCTACTCCGCGTGGCGCGCCGAGCTGCTCCCCAGCGAGCGGGACTCGGTCAAGCCGAAGCGCAAACGGGTGCTGCGCGGTTTCCTGGCGCAGGTCCAGCAGCTCGACCCCGCCGTCTGCGCCATCATCGACCGCAACGTGACCGAGGCGACCTCGCTGGTGATGGAGGGCGCCCACCTGGTCCCGGGGATCGCGCCCAGCCGGGAGTCGCGCGACGCCATCCTCGTCAAGATCGTCATGGCCGTGGCCGACGAGGACGACCACCGCCGCCACTTCGGCGTGCGGGAGGGGCAGACCTTCCAGCGGAGGCGGCGCCAGCCGTACCTCGAGCACTTCACCGAGATCCGCATCCTCCACGACTTCATCGTCGAGCAGGCCGAGCTGGAGGGGGTGCCGGTGGTGGAGGCGTCCGACTTCGATCGTGCCGTCGAGAAGACCATCGAGCACGTGCTCGACATCATGCTGGTCGAGCACGACGGCGTCGTGGGTGCGCAGGAGGAGGGCGCCGTGTGACGGACGCGCATCGCCGGCAGCGGCGGCGCGCAGCGTCATGAAGAATGTAATCGTGCGCCCCGATGCCGGGGCCGTACACTCGCGCCGAGGATCCCCATGGCCACCCCATCTATCGAAGTCGACCACCTGACGAAGCGGTACGGCGTGCGCCCGGTCGTGCGCGACATGAGCTTCACCGTGAATCCGGGCGAGGTGTACGCGCTGGTCGGTCCCAACGGGGCCGGCAAGACGACGGTGATCCGGCTTGTGGCGGGGCTGGCGTTCCCGTCGGAAGGCGCGGTTCGCATGCTCGGCAGCAATCCCCATCAGGACCCTTCGGTGCGGCGCAAGCTCGGCGCGGTGGTGGAGGCGCCGGCCGCCTTCTACCCCTACCTCACCGGCCGCGGCAACCTCCGGTTGCACGGCCGCCTGGCGGGCGGTGTCGAGGAGGACCGCATCCAGGAAGTGCTCGACATGATGGAGCTGGGCAACGCCGCCGAACGACGGGTGGGCGTGTACAGCCTCGGCATGCGGCAACGGCTGGGCGTGGCGGCCGCCATGTTGACCCGGCCGGAGGTGCTGATCCTCGACGAGCCCGCGAGCGGCATGGACCCCTTGAGCCTGCACCTGGTCCACTCCGTCCTGCGCGAGGCCGCCGAGACGGGCACCGCCGTGCTCCTGTCGACGCACCATCTGGACGAGGTGGTGGCCTACTGCACCCGCGTGGCGATCATGGAGGAAGGCGTCCTCATCGACGAGGTGAACCTGCTGGACCGACGCGAGCGCTACCGCGTGTGGGTCGACCGGCCGCACGATGCCAGGGCCCTCCTCGACACCCAGCCCTGGATCCGACACGCGGCGGTCCGCGGCGACGAGGTCGTCTTCATCCCCTCCGAGTCGGACGTGGTGGGTCGGGTGACCGCCATCCTGGCGGAGGCGGAGATCGCCGTCTTCGAGCTCACCCGGGACATCTTCGATCTGCGAGGCTACTACCGGGAGCGCGTATCGAGCGAACGCTCGCGGCGGAGCGGGGCCTGGACCCCGAGCGACCCGAGACTGTCGGGCGAGTGGGAGGACCCGCGATGAGGAGCCTGCTCGCGATGGAGTTCGCGAAGATCCTGCGGCTCGCCAGCGTCCGCTTCGCGGTGGTGCTGCTCGTGTTGTTCCCGATCCTGTGGGCCTACGCCCCCGGCATCTTCAAGGTCTACGGCTTCTACCTGGTCTCCGCGTACCAGGTGCCCGCCCTCGGCCTGCTGTCGAGCATGCAGTTCCTGCTGCCGCTGCTGGTCGCCATCACGGCGGCGGAGCTGCTCGGCATGGAGCTCAGCAACGGCACGCTGCAGACCATCCTGCTGCGGCCGGTATCGAGATCGCAGTGGCTGCTCGCCAAGCTGATCGTGGTGTCGGTCTACCCGTTCGCCGTGCTGGCGCTGTTCTTCATCGTGTCGCTGCTGGCGGGCGCGCCCTACGGCTACGGCTCCTTCGTCGGCGGGACCGGGTTGGGTCAGGCGGGCTTGCTCGGTCAGGGCACCATGGCGGCCGGGCACGCTCTTCGCGAGGTGGCCGGCGCCTACCTGGTGGCCGCCTACAGCCTGGTTCCCGTCAGCCTGCTGGGCGTGCTGTTCACGGTGCTGTTCATGAGCGCCGCCGGGGGTGCGCTGGCGACCCTCTCGGTATTGATCTTCATGCAGCTGCTGATCGTCTTCCCGGGCCTGGAACCCTACCTGCTGACGACGCAGCTCAATGCCTACGCCAAGCCGGTGGCCAACCTCGGCTGGGTGGCGGCGCTCATCGCCTTGTACTGCGCGGCGTTCGCTGCTCTGGCGGTGGTCCTGTTCGAGCGGAAGGACTTCTAGTGACGCGTCGCCTGCGGATCGCGGCGCTGATCGCGTGGCTGGCGCTCGGCTCGGCCGCGGCGGCCCAGGCCATCTCCTACACCGTGCAGGTGGTCGCGTTGTCGGACAAGACATCGGCGTTGGACCTGCAGACGCAGCTCAACGGCGAGGGCTACCCCGCCTACGTGGTGCGCTCCACCACCGGGCTCGGCGACGTCTACCGCGTGCGCGTGGGGGCGTTCGCCAACCGGCAGGCGGCGTTGGTGTTCGCCGACACCATGCCCGAAGTGGCCGGTGGACGGCCGGTGCCGGCGCTGGCCGAGGCCATCCCTCCCGGCATCGTGTCGCTCGCTCCGCGGGTCCTCACCCGCATCATCCCCGACGGACGCGACACGACGATCCTGCCGTGGCGCAGCGGGGTAGCGGTACGCCTGCAGCAGTCGGCGCCGCTGCAGGAGGCGCGCTACGTCATCGTCGATGGCGATCAGGTGGACTCGTTCGATGCCTGGCTGGCGGTGCCCGCCAAGGACGGCAGCGTCACCCGCCTACGCAACCTCCCCTTGTGGCCGGACAACTATCAGCAGGACGGCCAGGCCGCGCGCGACGCCTTCGAGGCCTCGGTGCTGTCGCTGGTCGCCGACGGCCTCGGTCTGCCCCTGTCGGACGTGAAGGCCACCGTCTACCGCCCGCAACCCGACGCGGTGCCGCGGCTGGTGGTGTTGGAGCGCGTCACGGTGGGCCAGAACGGCAACGAGACCAGCAAGCTGCTCGCTCTGGGCGTCCCCGAGCTCGGCATGACCAAGCATGGGCCGGTGCAGTACCTGGGTCTGGATCCAGGCGAGCTCCCCGATCCCCCCAAGGGGGCGCCGCTGGCGGTGGAAGCGCCGTCGGCGGCACCGCTTCAGGGCAACGGATGGACCGCCAACGCGGACGGACCGTTCATCACGCTCACCGCGAGCGACTCACGCGCCTGGCGCGAGGCCGTCGGCACGCCGCTATGGACCGATGGTCATGTGCTCGCGACCGCCTACAAGGGGTCGTTCCTGCTCTACGACTTCCTGCCGCGTTGAGCCAGGGGGAGCCCCCGGAGGGGCTCAGGCCTCGCTGACCGGGACGTTGAAGTTCAGGGGGGCGCGGGCGTCGGCCTCCGTCGGCTGGTCGGCGGGCACGGGCTCGACAGGCATATCCTGCTCGGCCAGCCAGCGTTCGGCGGCCATCGCTGCGCGCGTCCCCGCCCCGACCGATGTGCCGAGCTGGCGGTAGACCTCGTCCGAGACGTCACCCGCCGCGAACAGCCCCTCCACGTCGGTGTGGATCTCGTCGCGCACGTCGATGTAGCCGCTGTCGCGGAGCTGCACGGCGCCTTCGAGGAAACGTGTGTTCGGCTCGTGCCCGATGTAGATGAACACGCCGTCGGTCTCGAGCACGCCCTCCTCGCCCGTCTTCACGTTGTGGGTGCGCACGCCACTGACCTGGCCGTCCTCACCGAGCACCTCGGTGACGACCGTGTCCCACACGAAGTGCATCTTGGGGTTGGCGAAGGCGCGCTCCTGCGCCGCCTTGTGGGCGCGGAGCTCGTCCCGCCGATGCACCACTGTGACGCTGTCGGCGAACTTCGTCAGGAAGGTGCCCTCTTCGATGGCCGCATCGCCGCCGCCCACCACCACCACGCGCTTGCCGCGGTAGAAGAAGCCGTCGCACGTGGCGCAGGTGGAGACGCCACGACCGTAGAACTCGTCCTCGCCCGGGACGCCGAGGCGCCGCGGATTGGCGCCGGTCGCGACGATGACCGAGCGCGCATGGTAGTCGGCATCGTAACCGCGCACCACGAAGCCACCCTCGGGCTTGCGCTCGACGGCCGTGACCTCGTCCATCACGATCGAGGCGCCGAACTTCTCGGCCTGCTGGACCATGCGCTGGGACAGCTCGGGACCGGTGATCCCCTCGGGGAAGCCGGCGTAGTTCTCGACCTCGTCGGTCTGGGCGATCTGACCGCCCGGAAGGCCCTTCTCGATGATGACGCTGTCGAGTTGGCCGCGCCCGGCGTAGATCCCGGCGGTGAGCCCAGCGGGCCCGCCCCCGATGATCACGATGTCGTGCTGTTGCTGCTTCTTGGGCATGCCACCCTCCATCTGTGCCAAATGCTAGCACCTGCCCGCCAGCCGACGCTGTCGGGCTGGATACCTATGGGGGGTATTCTACACGCCAACGAGGACGGCGTACTACCCGGCGAGCCCGGAGGTGGCCAGGGTGGCGATCGTCAGTGTGACGGCGAACCCGGCGAGGGCCAGCACGATGGCGGGGGCGCCGATACGGCGGACCACCTTCAGGTCGACGGCGAGTCCGATGGCGGCCATGGCCACGGTCATGAGGATGGTGCTGGCGCTCTGGACCGGGCTCACCCAGGCGACCGGCACGAGGCCCACGCTGCGCATCGCTCCGAGCGCCAGGAACCCCAGCAGGAATCCCGGCAGCAGCGGCGGGCGACGCCCAACCCGGCCGGCGTCGTGGCTCCCACGCACGTGGTCGCGCCGGTGGAGGATGGCGCCGACCACCAGCAGGGTGGGTGCCAGCAGTGCCACGCGGGTGAGCTTGGTGATGGTGGCCAGGTCCAGCGCCGCGCCTCCGCGCGCCGCGCCCGCCGCCAAAACCTGCGCCACCTCGTGCAGCGTGGAGCCGGTCATCAGGCCGTAGCGCTGGATGCCCAGGCCGAGAACGGGCGCGAGCACGGCGAACCCGAGGACCCCGAGCGTGCCGAGAAGGCTGACGATCCCCACCGACACCGATACGTCGTCGTCGCTGGCGCGGATCATCGGGGCGGCGGCGGCGATCGCGGCGGCGCCGCAGATGCACGAGCCCACCGCGAGCCCCAGCCGCAGGCCGCGCTCCAGGCCGAGCGCCTTGCCGAGCCGCTCCATGGCGACCATGCCGAGGGTCACCACCAGCAGGTCCAGGACCAGGACCCGGGGTCCGGCAGCGACCAGGAGCCCGAAGTCGAGGCGGATGCCCAGCAGCACGACGCCGGCTCGAAGGAGGGTGCGGGCGGCGAAGACCGTGCCCGGAAGCGTCGCCGTCCCGATTCCGGCGGTGGCGCGCCACGCGACGCCCAATACCATGGCGATGCCCAGGGGGCCGAGGATGCTGAGGCCGGGCAGGTGGGCCGCGAGGGTGGCGGTGACGGCGAGGGCGCCGGCCAGCAGCAACCCGGGGAGGAGGTCACGCAAGCGACCCAGGAGGCGGCCGCCGAGGAGGAGACCTCGTCGTCGGGCGCGGAGACGGTTGGGACGGAGGTCGGTGAACGGGGAGGTGCGCATTCGCGAAGTCTAGGGACGGAAGCTCCATAAATCAAAGTGTCGTTTTGACTGCAAACCATAAGAGACATCTATAATCGGGCATGCGNTCTCGGCACAGCTCCGCAAGCTCACGGAGGCCGTCGGCGAGCCGCTCTACCGGCGACACCGGCACGGAGTGAGGCTGACCCCGGCGGGGGAGGCGCTCCTGCCCTACGCCCAGGCCGTGGCTGCCGCGGTCCACGGCGCGCAGCGTTGGGCCGATGAGCTGGGCGGGCTGTTGCGTGGCACGGTCCGCGTGGCGGCCAGCATGACCGTGGCCGTCTACCAGCTTCCGCCCGCGCTCGCGGCGTTCCGGCGCGACCACCCGAGGCTGGGGATCGTGTTGCTGACCCGCAACTCGGCCGACGCGGCGGAGCTGCTCGCCACCGGCCAGGCCGATCTGGCGATCGTGGAGGGACCGGTCGACGATCTGCCGGTCGGTATCGAGGCCTCCGTCTTCGGCCTCGACTGGCTCGCGCTGGTGGTCCACCCGGCCCATCCGCTGCGACCGGAGGCGCCGTTGCCGTTGCGTGCCCTGGAGGGCCTGGACGTGGTCCGGCGCGAGCCGGGGTCCGGAACGCGCGAGGTCGTCGACCGAGCCCTGCGCGTCGAGGGCGTGGAGCTCGTCACCGCGTTGGAGGCCACCGGTCTGGACACCGTCAAGCAGGCCGTCCTGGCGGGGCTGGGAGCGGGCTTCCTTTCGGCCTCGGCCGTGCGGCGCGAGGTCGAGGCGGGCGCCTTGCGGGTCGTCCCGCTGGCCTCTCGGGCGCTGGTGCGGCCGCTGACGCTGCTCCGGCGCCCACCTGGGCTCTCCTCGAGGGCTGCCCGGGCCCTGGTCGAGCACCTCGAACGGCGCGCGTGGGAGGCGGCGCCGCAACCGGACGGTGAGGCCGGTGGGTCCTCGGTTGCGCCCTCAGAACGGACCCCGTAGACTTCGGTGTGACGAAGGAGGAGGACGAGAGGTCGTCGCTGTCGACCTCCGTGGGCGATTACCTGAAGGCGATCTGGGTGATCGCCCGGGACGGTCCCGCCGGTACAGGGGACATCGCCCGGGCGCTCGGTGTCACCGCGTCCTCCGTGACCGGCATGCTCGGCAAGCTCAAGCGCATGGGCCTCATCCGCTACAAGCCCTACTACGGTGCGCAGCTCACCGTGTCCGGCCGGAGCGAGGCGCTCCGGCTCATCCGGCGTCACCGCTTGCTCGAGACGTTCCTCATCCGCGACCTCGGCTACACCTGGGACGAGGTGCACGAAGAGGCGGAAGCGATGGAGCACGTCATGTCGGGCCGCTTCACGGAGCGGCTCGCCGATCACCTGGGCCAGCCCTCGCACGACCCGCACGGAGATCCCATCCCGCGCGACGACGGCAGCGTGCCCTCGACGCCCAGCACGGCGCTGTGCGACGTCGACGTGGGGAAGGGCTTCACCGTCTCCCGCATCCTCAGCCAGGACGCCGAGGTGCTCGGCTACGTGACCAAGCTGGGGATCCATCCGGGGAGCCGGCTCCGGGTGGAAGCACGCGAGCCACTCGGAGACCTCCTCACCGTGTCCCTCGGAGGGGAGCGGCTCTCGGTCTCGCGTGAGCTCGCCTGCCTGCTCCTCGGCTCCGTGCAGGACGCCTGAACCGGGTCTTGTGGGGCGCCCGGCCGGCCGCGGCCTCGGGCGTGCGGATGGGCTCCGCTGCCCAGGGGCGGTCGCCGACCCGTGGTCGGGCGGCGCGTGAATCCCCCGACCGCACCGTCCGGAAGCCGAGAGAACGCCCTCTGTGTCGGAGATTTGTCACGAGTGGGCGCCTCGCTGGATGGTAAGGTCGGCTCGGAAGAGATGGAGAGGTAACGGGAGTGGCACGGCCGGCGGATGGGAGCCCCGGCCCCGATGAGCATCCCGTGACCTCCGCTTCCGGTCCCCGCTCGATGCGCGGGACCGGAAGCCGCGAAGGAGGCGCCGAGGGTCCATGAAGGCCGACAGCCAGGCGAGCGACCCCACCATGCTGGTCACGTTGAGCTCTACGTCGGGAACGTCCAGCCTGTCGGAGGTCGTCGCGGCCGTACAGCGCCTGTTCGGCGATGCGTGCTTCACGATCTCCGACCTCACCCAGGTCGGACACCCCGTCGTCTACGCCAGCGACGCCTTCACCGAGCTCACCGGCTACCACCCCGAGGAGGCGGTGGGCCGCAACCTCGGTTTCCTCCAACGTGATGACAGCGATCAGGAGGGGAACGAAGCCGCGCGCGCCGCGGTGGACGAGGGCCGGCCCTGCACCTGCACCCTCCGCAACTACCGCAAGAGCGGCGCGTTGTTCTTCAACGAGCAGCAGTACCTACCGATCCGTGATCGCGACGGACGGGCCACGTACCTGCTCGTCCTGCAGAGCGACGTGACCGCCAGCATGCACGCATCCGGCGCCGAGGCCGCCCGGCGTGCCCTGGCCGACCGGATGGAGGGCGACGGCGCGAGCTTCGCCTATGCACTGCTCGTCGACGCGCAGGGGACGGCGCGCTGGTCCTGGGTCTCCGAGGCGAGTGCGGCGGTGACGGGTTTCGGGCCTGCTGACCTGCTCGGCCGCGCCCCGCAGGAGCTCGTGGTCGAGGACGATCGCGACGATTTCGTCGCGGCGCTGAGCGCATTGACCTCGAGTGACGAACGCCAGCACGGCTACCGCATCCGGACCAAGGGGGGGCGGGTCGTGCGGGTCGAAGACTTCGCGACGGTGCAGTGGGAGGGGCGCGAGGCGGGCGTCCGCGGCGTCTACGGGGTGGTGCGGGACGTCACCTCGGGTCGGCACGCCAGCCGTGAGCTGTGGCGGGGCGCGCACTACGACTCCCTGACGGGACTGCCCAACCGCTACCTGCTCGACGACCGCGTGCAGCAGGCGCTGTACCAGACGCGCCGCGAGGGCGGCGCCACGCTGCTGGCGCTGCTCGACCTGGACGACTTCCGTTTCCTCAACGAGACCCTCGGGCCGGACCGTGGCGATGGGGTCCTGCAGGAGGTCGCGGGACGCCTGCGGCGCCACCTGCGGCGTACCGACACGCTGGCCCGGCTCGACGGCGACACCTTCGCGGTGCTGCTGGCACACCTGCCCTACCCAAGGGCCGCGCTGCCGGTGCTCGACAAGATCCGTGCCACCGTCGCCGATCCCTTCCACGACCGCGGCGCGACCCTGCGCCTGAGCGCCACGCTCGGCGTCGAACTCTACCCGGAGGGGGCGAAGAGCGCGACCGAGCTGATGGAGCACGCGCAGGCGGCGCTGGAGCAGGCCAAGGAGCACGAGCGCGGCGCCTACCGCTTCTACCGCCAGGGCTTCGATGCGGCCATGCGGGAGCGTGCCGGGCTCGAGCGCGAGTTCAGACGCGCCGTCCTGGAGGACCAGCTCGTGCTGCACTACCAGCCTCGCGTCGAGTTGCAGACCGGCTCCATCACCAGCGTCGAGGCGCTGGTGCGCTGGGCCCACCCCGAGCGCGGCCTGCTCAAGCCCGCCCAGTTCGTGCCGCTGGCGGAGGAGGCGCGGCTGGGCGGTGAGCTCTTCGATTGGGTGCTGGAGCGAGCGTGTGCGCAGGCGAAGCGGTGGCAGCAGCAACGCACTTCACGGCGCGTGGCGGTGAACGTCAGCCCCCAGGCCCTGGAGGACGAAGACTTCACGAAGCGGGTCCAGGAGACCCTCACCCGTTACGACCTGCACCCGGGCCTGCTGGAGATCGAGATCAACGAACGCACCGGCGGCGCCACGCTGGAGGCGGCCGACGGCCACCTGCAGCTGCTGCGCAGCATGGGCGTTCGCATCTCGCTCGACGACTTCGGGGTGGCACACGCCTCGCTGTCGCAGTTGCGCGGCATGCCGCTGGACGGGCTGAAGATCGATCGCAGCTTCGTCGGGCGCCTGGGCGCCAGGGATGTCGGCGAGGACGTGGAGGTGGTCCGTGCCATCATCGCGCTCGGGAAGAGCTTGCGGCTGACCGTGACCGCCGAAGGGATCGAGACGCGCGAGCAGAACTCGCTGCTGCGTACGCTCGCCTGCGACGAGGGACAGGGATTCCTGTTCAGCCAGGCGGTTCCTGCCGAGTACGTCCCCGCGTTCGCCTGACGTCACACCCCCCGCCCGCGGCGGCGCCTGCGCGGTTAGACTGTGCGGGCCCACCGAGGGCGAGGAGAGTCGATGTCCGAGAACCCCTTCCTGTCCCGTGCCGTACACCCTCCGTTCGACGTCATGACCGCCGATGCCGTGGCGTCGGGCGTCGGCACCGCCGTCGAGCGTGCCGAGCATGAGCTCGACCAGCTGGTGGCGACCGAGGGGCCCCGCACCTTCGAGAACACGCTGCTCGCGCTGGACGCGCTGGTCGAGCGCGCTTCCCGTGCGTTCGGCTACGCGCGCCACCTGACCCAGGTACGCAGCTCGCCCGAGCTGCGCCGCGCCTACAACGAGGCGCTTCCCGCCTACTCTGCGTTCGTGGCGAGCATCCCCACGCACGCCGGCTTGTGGGCGGCGCTGAAGGCCTACGCGGCGACCGACGAGGCGCGTTCCCTCGAGGGCGTGCGGCGGCGGCACCTGGACAAGACGCTGCAGGAGTTCCGGCGCGCTGGCGCCGACCTCCCCGAGGCGGCTCGTGAGCGGGCTCGCGCGTTGCGGGTCGAGCTCTCCAGGCTTGCCACGCGCTTCAGCGAGAACGTGCTGGACGCGACCAACGCCTACGAGATGATCCTGACCGACGAGGCGGAGCTCGACGGGCTCCCCGAGGGGGTACGACGTCGTGCCCGGCACGCTGCACAGGCACACGGTCTGGAGGGGTACCGGTTCACGTTGCAGGCCCCCTCGTATCGCTCGTTCATGAAGTTCGCCACCGCGCGCGACCGGCGCCGCCAGCTCTACCTGGCCTTCACCGGGCGGGCGGCGGCGGGCGAGCACGACAATCGCCCGGTGCTCGCCGCCATCCTGCGGAAGCGGCGCGAGCTCGCCCGCTTGCTCGGCTACCGCGACTTCGCCGATCTTCAGCTCGAGGACCGCATGCTCACGAGTGGAGCGCAGGCGCAGGCCTTCGAACGCGATCTCGCTCGCCGCACGGTGCCGTACTTCCGGGAGGAGGTGCGGACGCTCACCGAGTTCGCGCGCGAGCACCTGGGGATCGAGCGGCTCGAGCCGTGGGACCTGGACTTCGTTGCGGAGTCGCTGCGGCGCACCCGCTTCGACTTCGACGAGGAGGAGTTGCGGCCGTACTTCCCGTTGGACGGCGTCCTCGACGGCCTGTTCCAGATCGCCGAGCGGTTGTTCGGGGTCCGGGTGGAAGCGCTCGAAGGGGTGCCCACCTGGCACCCGGAGGTGCGCGTCTACGACCTGTTCGATCGTGACGGCGTCCGGGTCGGTACCTTCTACGCCGACTGGCACCCGCGCGAGTCGAAGCGCGACGGCGCCTGGATGAATCCGATGGTGACCGGAGGCCCGGCGCAGGTGGCGGGGACCGACGGAGCGGCGGCCGGGACGACGGCGTTCGTGCCGCACGTGGGCGTCATCGCCGCGAACGTCACGCCGCCCTCCGGCGACCAGCCTGCGCTGCTCACCCACGACGAGGTCACCACCCTGTTCCACGAGTTCGGGCACCTGCTCCACCACGTCCTGGGGCGGGTCGACGTGCCGGCGCGCGGCAGCCTCGGGAGCGTCGCCTGGGACTTCGTGGAGCTGCCGTCCCAGCTCATGGAGAACTGGGCCTGGGAGCGCGAGGGGCTCGATCTCTTCGCGCGCCACGTGGAGACCGGGGCGCGCATCCCGGAGGACCTCTACCGCCGTCTCGCGGCCAGCCGGACCTTCCTGGCGGCGGCCGTCCAGATGCGCCAGCTCAGCCTGGGCGCCGTCGACCTGGCGCTCCACGTCGACTTCGACCCGGAGCACGGGGGCGATCCGATCACCTTCGGTCAGCACGTCATGGAGCCGTTCGTGCTGCGTCCGGAGTTCGCGCACAACCTGTTCCTGACCTCGTTCAGCCACATCTTCTCGTCCGGGTACGCCGCCGGCTACTACAGCTACAAGTGGAGCGAGGTCCTCGATGCCGACGCCTTCAGCCGCTTCCAGCGCGAGGGCATCTTCAACCCCGACACCGGGAAGGCGTTCGTGGATGCGGTGCTCTCCCAGGGCGACAGCGAGGACCCGATGACGCTGTTCCGGCGCTTCATGGGACGTGATCCGGACCTCGACGCCCTCATCCGACGCAACCTCGGCGTCGAGCCCCGGCCCCAGGAGGGCGTGGGCGCATCCTGAGGAAACTCCTTCAGAGCAGGCCGCGTGCCAGCGCCCGCACCACGAGCGTCGTCGCCCGGCCGTAGTCGGCCATGCCCGCCGTCACGCCCCGGCTCTTGAGGTAGGTGCCGTAGGTGGCCGTCGCCGCGCGTTGCAGCCACGGCACCCGGTAGCGGGCGGCCGCCTCGGAAGCGGCGCGGAGGTCCTGCAGGGTGCGCCCGGGCAGCCCGGCCAGCAATCGCTGCGCGCTCTTTTGCGGGAGCGCGACGAGCAAAAGGTCGATCCCGTGGACGGCCAGGGCGTAGCGCACGGTCGGGTCGTTGCAGCGCAGCCCGGCCAGCACGGCCAGGGCGTCGGTATCGGCCTCGCGGGCGAAGCCTGCGGCGTGCGTGAGCTCGTGGGTGGCCGTGGCGAGGCGCGTCACCGGCGGCAGGCCGGCATCGACGTGCGGCTCGAGCAGCCAGGGTGAGGTCACGCCGGCGAAGCCGAAGCGCAGCAGGGTGCCCGGCGGCAGGAGCTTGACGCGGGAGGGCACGGCCACGCGGCTGCCGGTGAGGCGCTCCACCTCCCGTTCGACACAACGGCCCGCCGCGGCGACGTCGGCGGCGCTCGGCGCGGGGCTGTCGGCGGAGCTGCGCAGGACCGCCAGCAACCGGGCCCGCGCGGTGCTGAGCTCCCCCTCGGTGACCGTCCCCGGGGGCAGGTCGAGGAGCTGGGCCAGGGTGGCCCGGCGGTAGGCGAGCCCCCACACCAGCATGAACCCGAAGACCAGCAGTGCGGCCGCCCAGGGCAGCAACGCACGACGGAGGAAGCGCCGTCCCGCGCGCGTCACGAGCGAGATCAGCACGGCGGCGACGAGGGCGAGGACCAGCGTCAGCGTGAGGCTCCATGGAACCGTGCCGACGACGGGCGCCAGCACGTGGCTGGTGACAGGGAAGAGACCGCGTGCGAAGCGCGCCTCGATGAAGGGCTCCGGCCACGGGATCACGGCCAGCGCGATCCCCGCTGCGAGCACCACGAGGGCGAGCACCGTGCCGTAGCGGTGGCGCGACCGGCGAAGGGGTGCCTGGGTCGGGGTTCGCCTGCTCACGGCCGGGACCTCACGCCCCTCGAGCGCCTCCGTCGCCGTCCGTGGCGGTTGGGAGCGTCCGGCAGACCCTCGCGGCGAGCGAAGCCGGCTCGTGTCCAGCTCCACCACCCCTCGCCCGACGGCTCCAGGCAGGTGCCCGGCAGCGGCTCCCGGCTGAAGAGCTGGAGGGCGGAGACGTCCAGCAGCATGAAGGCGAAGCGGGCGGAAGCGTCGGCCAGCGCAGCGCGCGCCCACGGCAGCAGGCAGGCGCCGTGGGGGTCGTGCAGCGCGACGTGGGCCACGCCGTCCGCGCTGTGCACGCGCGCCCACGGCCACGACGGGGGCGCCTCGGCGATCGCCGCCTCGTCGCCGGACTCGCGCCGCAGCAGCCGGTCCATGGCGCGCGGGGCCTCGGCGGAGGGCACGGCCATGACGATCAGATCGTTCCCGAGCCGGTCCGCCAGCACCTCGAGGCCCCGCTCGCGCACGCGGAAGCGGGGGGCAGGTGGCTCCAGGAGCGCGTCGTAGGCGGCGGCGAGGCTCTCTTCCACGGCCGTGCGACGGGCGGTGAGGCGCTGGAGCTCGCGCGGAGCGAGCTGCAACGGATCCTCCAGGAGCTGGTCGATCCGGCGTCGCTCGTCCTCCAGCGCTTCGGCGGCGCGGGCGGCCCGCGAGGCCTGCGCCGACGCTTCCGACTCCGCGCCGGCCGTCGAGCCGGCGAGGACGGGCGACGGACGGCGGCCAGCCCTCGCCTCGCCGTCGTCGCGGTGCTCGGGCTTCGCGGTTCCGCCGGCTTCGCCTTGGCCGTTGCGGGCCTCGTCGTCGGGTAGGTCGTCCCTGGCCAGGTCGTCCCCGGCCAGGGTTCTCCCCTCGCCCGCCAGGTAGGCGTCCGCGTCGGGATAGCGGAACAGGACCCCGTTCTCGACGGCCCAGACCTCATCCTGCTCGACGAGCCGGGCAACGATCTCGACCTGGCTGCCGTGGAAGCGCTCGAGAGCGCCCTTCGGGATAGCCCGGCTGCGCTCGTGCTGGCGACGCACGATCGGCGC
>JARRMM010000112.1:0-18352 GCA_037386005.1 Deinococcales bacterium
CCGCGGCCGGATCCGGCCGCGGAGCACGTCGTGACGTCGAAGGGTTGGCGGGACTACTTCAGGGTCTTGAGGTAGCCGAAGATGTCGCTGATCTCCTGCGCCGTCGGGGGGTTGCCCCCGTCGGTCTTGAAGCCGGCCGACTGCCAGCGCGGCATGACCTGCTCGAGGGTGGCGCCCACATCGTCCACGCCCACGCGCACGGCGCGGTTGAACTGCCAGATGCCCCAGCCGCCGATGCCGGCGTCGGTGTAGGTCAGGTTCGGGAAGTCACCCTGCCCCTGCGCCGAGGCGCCGTGGCACATGGCGCAGTTCTGATCGTAGAGCTGCTTGCCCTGCTGGACGTCGGGGGCGGGCGCAGGGGTCACGGTGACCGGGACCTGGACCGCGTTCCCCTGGTAGGTCAAGGTGACCGTCGTCTTGCCGCTGTCGACGTTCGGGAGCAGCATGTTGGGGAAGGCGGGCTTGAAGTTCGGCCCGCTGAAGAAGGTGGCGACGCCCTTGACCTCGCCCTCGCTGCCCGCCGCGGTGACGGTGTGGGCAGGCGAGAACGACCAGTCCTTCGCTTCGTTGGCGGGCCCCTCGCTCTTCAGGGGAGTGGTCTGACCGTTCGCTACCGACGAGACCTCGGGGATCGCGTAGCCGGACGCAGCCATCGTGATGGGCTTGGCCTTGAGCACCAACCCCGCCGCAACGGCCGAGCCCGCAACCACGACCCCCAAGATCAAGATCCATCCTCGCAGTCTCATAACCGACCTCCTCCTCGTCATCCTCGACCCTCGATGACGGCGCGCGATTCGCTGGCAACCATACGCCGGTACGCTTGGAGCGTCAACCGAGGGGCGGAAGGGAAGGTACTCACATCGTCGACGCGCCTGACGGCCTAGCCTCGATGTGGGCAGGCCTTCATGAACCAGCGACCCTTCCGTCCCCTTGCGCTCCTCACGCTGCTCGTCGCACTGGCGCCGATCGCGCACGCCCTCGACGCCGCGCAGGTCGCCCCGGCCTTCGAATCGGCTTTCCCGCGCAGCGTGACCTACCTGGACTGCCCCTACCAGCACAGCGCCCGTACCTGCGTGCTGGTGCCGGGGGCGAAGGACGAACAGGCCGCCTACGCAGCCATGACCGCCTTCGTCCACGGCCTCTCCGGCGCGACGGCGGTCGACACGACCGGAGCGCCCTCGACGCTGGCCTTCCAGGACGGCGACACCGCCTACCGCCTCCACCTGGCGCCGAGTCGCACCCGCCCCGGCGCCATCGCCGCCACCCTGACGTACGCCTTCGACCGGACCGCGGCCTTCCACGCGAGCTGCCAGCGACGCGACACCCTGTTCGAGGACGCTCGTCGACCCTCCCTCGACCCCGCGACCTACGCCACGATGGCCACGGCGATCGCCTGTCACGGGGCGGACCCCGTCGACGGCCGCAGCCGCACGCCGCTCGTGATCGCAGTCATGAACCGCAACCTGGACGCCGTGCTGACGCTCCTCCGCGGAGGTGCGGACCCCAACCACATCACGCTGGCCGGCTGGACACCGCTGCTGTTCGCCGCCCGCAGCGGCACGCCCGCCATCTTCGACGCGCTGCTGCAGGCCGGTGCCGATCCCAGCTACATCGCACCCGACGGCGCCACCGTCGAGACCCTGGAGCCGTTCAACCCCCGCCTGGACACCACGCCGGAGGCGGCCGCCGAGGCGATGCCGACGCTCCCCGCCGCCCTCACCACCGTGCCCACGGCCTCCGGGCTCGCGCCCGGGAGCGCCGTTCCCGACACAACGCCGCCTTCACCGGTGGCCGCAGCCGTGGGGGGACGGGAAAGCGCCACCGCGGCTGGCACCGGAGCAGTGGCCACGGTCGCCTCGCACCGCTCCGCACCCGCTGCCCCGACGGCAGCCGCACCGAGCGCGGCTGCAGCGCGGTCGCGCCCCGTCACGCTGCCGGTGGTTCCGCTCGAGATCCTCGCACTCGCCGTCGTCCTGGCGCTCGGGTTCCTGCGTGCACGCCGGTCCCGTCCGGGCGCCAGCCCGGACCCCGTCCCGGTCGCGGTGACCACGACGCAGACAGACCTCCCGGCCATGCCGGTACCGGGGCCGTTCCGGCGCCAGCGAGCGGACCGCAGGCTCGACCCGGTCGGTCCGCACGACGACGTACCGCACTGAGCCCGGGGGGCACGACCTACCTCAACGGATCCGCGGGTCCAGCACGTCACGCAACCCGTCCCCCAGCAAGTTGAAACCGAGCACGGCGAGGCTGATCGCCACACCGGGGGCGATCGCCATCAGCGGGTCGGTAGCAAGGTAGAGCTGCGCCTCGCTCAGCATGGCGCCCCACTCAGGGGTGGGCGGCTGCACCCCCAGCCCGAGGAACGACAGGGCGGCCGCGATCAGGATGACGGTCCCGATGCGGAGGGTGATGTAGACGAGGATGGGCGCCAGGATATTCGGCAGCACGTGCCGGAACATGATGCGCCCGGGACTGGCTGCGAGCGCCTGGCTGGCCTCCACGTAGGTGCGTTCCTTGAGCGCCAGCGCCGAGCCCCGTACCAGACGAGCGAAGATCGGGATCCCGAAGATGGTCGTGGCCAGGATGACGTTGCGGAACCCCGGCCCGGCGATGGCGATGATGCCGATGGCGAGGAGCAGCCCAGGGAACGCCAGCATGATGTCGACGACGCGGCCGGACAGGGTATCGAACCAGCCGCCGAGGTACCCTGTCAGGAGCCCCCACAGGCTCCCGATGAGGGAGCTGAAGGCCGTGGCGAGGACGCCGATGCTCAGCGAGTAGCGGGCGCCCACCAGGGTCCGGCTGAAGATGTCGCGCCCATAGTTGTCGGTGCCGAGCCAGTGCGCCGCCGAGATGCCGGCGTCGAGGTTCAGGTAGTCGGGCTGGGCCGGATCGTATGGGCGCACGATGGGCCCCAGGAGTGCCATCAGGACGAACAGCGTGGTGAGGGCCAAACCCACCATGCCGCTCCGGTGACGGCGGAAGCGGCGCCACAGATCCTGACCACGCCTTTCGCGGCGGGGCGTCGCGGCGACGCTAGCCATAGCGGATCCTCGGATCGAGCGCGCCGTAGGTGAGATCCACGATGAGGTTGACCAACATGAACTCCAAGGCGAACACCAACAGCAGGACCTGAAGGACGGGGTAGTCCCGGAAGCCGATCGACTGAATCAGGAGCCAGCCGAGACCGGTGTAATTGAAAACGGTCTCGATCACGACGGCACCCCCCAGGAGGAAGCCGAACTGAAGCCCCGTCATGGTCACGACCGGGATGAGGGCGTTGCGCAGGGCGTGCTTGTACGTCACGGCGGCGTAGCCGAGCCCCTTGGAGCTGGCGGTGCGCACGAAATCCTCGCCCGCCACCTCGAGGAAGCTGGACCTGACGAAGCGCGCGATGGTGGCCAAGGGAGCCAGCGCCAGGCTCACCGAGGGCAGCACCAGCCCCCGCACGCTGCTGCTCCCGGTCACCGGGAACCAGTGAAGGTTCACCGCGAACAGGTAGATCAATAGGATCCCGAGGAAGAACGACGGAATGCTGATCCCTGCGGCAGAGAAGGCAGTGATGACGAGGTCGGCCATGGAGTTGCGCCGGGTGGCGGCGAGCACACCTGCCAGCAGGCCGAACGCGAACGCGATGACGATGGCGCTCGTCGACAGCAGCAGCGTCGGCAGGAAGTGCTCCTTGATGACTTGCAGCACCGGAACCTGCTGGCGGAAGGACAGGCCGAAATCTCCGTGCAGGGCGTTGCGAACGAAGTACAGGTACTGCACTGGAAGCGTGTGGTTGAGCCCCAATCGGGCCCGCATGGCCTGGATGTCGGCCATCGTCGCGTCCTGGCCGGCCGCAAGGCGGGCCGGGTCCCCAGGGATCGCGTGGATGAAGAGAAAGACCGCGATCGAGACCCCGATCAGCGTCGGGACGAGCTCGAGCAGCCGGCGGATCAGATAGCGCCACATGGTGGGGAGGGAACGGCGGGTCGTTCCAGATGGTCTTCTCCGCCGCCGCGTAGGCCTGGTCACGGATCTTCTGGTTGGCCGTGCTCAGGCCGTCCGCCAGCAGCTTGTTGACGTTGGGGTTGTCGTAGAAGGCCACGTTGAACGGCGTGGGTGGCCAGTTCGCCTTGTCGAACAGAGGCCGCAGTCCCCAGTCGGCGTCACCGGTCGACGGAGACCAGCCGATGACCAGTGATTGCATCGTGTTCTTGTCGAGCGGCTGGGACCAGGTGTTGCTGAAGGTGCCGCTCTCCATCGGATTGATCTTCGCGGTCACGCCCACCTTGGCGAACATCTGCTGCAGCACCTGGTCGAGCTGCTGGTAGGTGGTGCTGTTGAGCGAATCGATCGTGAAGGTGAAGCCGTTGGGGTAGCCGGCCTCGGCCAGGAGCTGCTTGGCCTTCTCGGGGTTGTACGCGTACGGCGTCTGCGCAGAGTAGCCCGTGACCTGCTCCGCGATCGGCGCCGTGAGCTCGGTACCGTAGCCCTTGGCGATGACGTTGACGATGGTCTTCTTGTCGACCGCGTAGTTCATGGCCTGCCGCACACGCTGGTCGTTGAACGGCTTGATCTGCGTGTTCATGGCCATGTAGCGCACGTAGATGCTCGGCTGGGCGCTGACCTCGAGCTTGCTGTTGGACTTGATGGGGTCCACCAGCTGGGGTGGCAGGTCCTCGATGAACTGCGCCTCACCACTCTGCAGCATCGCCACCCGGGTGGCCGCGTTGGGGACGAACAGGAAGTCGAGGTTCTCGACCTTCGGGGCACCGCCCCAGTAGTTCGGGTTGGCCTTGAGCACGACCTTCTGCCCCGGGGTCCAGCTCACGAACTCGAAGGGCCCCGTGCCGACGGGGTGCTTGTCGACGGCCTTGCCGTACTTCTTGATGGCCGCCGGGCTGACGATGCGGCCGGCCGGGTGCGCGAAGGTGTAGAGCATCGCGCCGAACGGCTTGCTCAAGGTGAACTGCACCTTGTACTCGGAGAGCACGTCGATGCTCTTGATGACACTGTAGAGGCTCCCGCGCCTGAACTTGTTGGCCGGGTCCTTGACCCAGTTGAAGTAGGTCTTGACCGCCTCGGCGTTGAACGGCGTGCCGTCCTGGAAGGTGACGCCCTTGCGGAGGTCGAAGGTGAACACCGTGGCCTGCGGGTTGGCCGTCCAGGAGGTCGCCAGCTCTCCCACGACCTTGCCGGACTTGTCGAAGCCGACGAGTCCTTCGTAGATGGGTCGCTCGATGGAGAAGTCCAGATTCCCGTTGGTATCCCCGGGATTGAGACCAATCGCGTTGCCGGACATCGCGACGCTCACCGTCCCGCTGGCAGCGAAGGCCGCGCCGAACGACAGCACGACTCCCATGACGACGAGTAGCAGTGACTTTCTCATGTCACCTCCGATAGGGGACTCTCTGCCCGCAAGCGCGCGCGGGCGCAGTCAGGCGGCTTGGAAGCCTGGCCGGTAGTGTAACGTGTTCCGCTCATGAAGTGGAGGACAAGCCGGGAAGCGGCTCCTGGAGGGGCTCAGACGCGTCAGGCCTGCGCGCGACGGCTGGGCGCCGGAGCGGCGTCCTCCCGTCCTCTGCGGAGGCGAGCGCGCGCGAGCGCACGCCGTGGGTCCCCGGGCGGCAGGGCGGCCACGGTGGCATCCCACAGCTCCAGGTCGTCGCGCAACCGGTCGGCGAGGTCGAACAGCGCGTCGGGGTCGGCGGCGTCGAGCGCGGCCTGGCGCAGCTCCTCCTCCAGGATCCAGCGCTGCTCTTCCACCCCCAGCGCCTCGCTGTCCGGCAGCAACGGGCCCCTGAGCAAGGTGATCGCCTCGCGCACGCGCTTCTCGAGGAGGTGGCCGCGGGCCTCCAGGATGTCCGCGGTGTACGCCACCGTGAAGCGGTAGGGCGCGTCGCTCACCGGAAGCAGCGCCCGCAACCGCGTCAGGGTGGCCCTCAATCCGCTGGGCGAGAGCCCGGCCGTCCCGTCGGCCGCGAGGAAGGCGTTCAGCTCCTCCCGGGTCATGCCGTCGCGGTGGAGCGCCAGCGCCAGCGCCGTCTCGGCCAGGCGCGGCCCCAGCCCGATCTCCTTGCCGTTCAGCCGGCAGGAGACGCGCCCCAGGAACTCGAGGCGGAGCTCGGCCCGCACCGGGGCGAGCGTGTCCCACACCTTCTGGAACGCCGAGGCCGGACCGCTCAGGACCCGCAGGGCCACGGGGTCGAGCGCGCCGAGCGCCTCGGTGACATCGGCGGGCAGCCGGTGCCAGCCGCCCTCCTCCGACAGCAGGTAGTGGAGGGCGCCGGTGAGCCGCTCCTCCGCGGGCAGTGAGGCGTCGAGCACGACCCCGAGCAAGTCGTCGGCGGCACCGTCGTCGCCGCTGACGGCACGCACCATCCCACGCGCGAGGAAACCGAGCCGGCCGGCCTGCACCGACGCGTCGCCGCTCAGCTCGACGGCGATCTCGGCCGTGCGGCGCGCCTCGTCGTGCCGGCCGAACTCGTTCAGGCAGCGCACCAGCTGGTAGGCGTAGCGCGTGCGCTGCCAGCGCGGGCTCCCCTCGAACGTCGCGTGCATCAGCTCCAGCGCCACCTCGGGCCGGCCGCTGGCCTGCTCGAACCAGGCCAGCGTGCTGCGGTACGTGGCCGCCAGGTCCGGCAGGCTGCCCTCGATCGAGGCCTGGCTGTCCTCCAGGCCACGCCGGAGCCCCGCCAGGTCGCCGCTGAGGATGCGCGCCACCGCCAGGTCGTTGAACAGCGTCAGCCGCCGGGCGCCGTCGCGCAGCCCGTTCTGGTCGAAGACCTGCAGGGCGTACTCGGCCCACGAGCGCGCCCGCTGGAACTGCCCCAGGTGGATGAGCCGCGCGGCCAGGGTCCCGGCCGCGCGCGCCACCTCGTAGGCCGTGCCCCCCTGCTCGGCGACATGCACGCTCTCCTTGAGGCGCGCCACCGCCTGCTCCGGGTCCGGATGCATGCGCCCGTACTGCCACAGCGTCAGCGGGGTGCGGCGCGCGCGCACGGCCGCCTCCGCCAGCGGGAACCCCTGCTCGGGCGGCAGCGAGCCGGCGCGGCGCGCACGCAGCTCGGGCGCGCCGAACGCCTCCAGGTGGGCGTCGACCTCCTCGGTCATGGTGCGCCAGGCGTCGGTGGCGAAGGCCGACACCAGGCGCCACTCGAGGACGCGCTCCTGCGAGCGGTAGGGCTGGGGCAGGCTGGAGAGGAGCAGGTGCAGCCGGGGGAGCGCCCCCTCGTCGCGGTAGGCGGGGCCGGCCGCCCGCAGCAGGTCCTCGACCATATCGGGGGCAGCGCGCACCGCCAGCTCGAGTGCCTCGATGAGCCGCCCCTCGCGCTGCAGCGCCAGCACGGCGAGCGGCACGTCGACGGCCTCGGCCTCGCGCTGGGGCAGCACCGGGCCGAAGGGCGACGGGATCGGCATGCGAGGGAGCTGCGCGGCCCGGTGGGCCGCCGTCAGCAGCTCGGTGAAGCGCCCCTGGGTCTCCCGGTGGAGGGCGTCGAGCTCGCGCTCCCCGAGGCCCCCGGGCAGGATCAGCGACGCCTCCTGCCGCGAGACCCGCAGCTCATCCGGGCCCAGCACCAGGCAGCCCGAAAGGCCATCCAGGAGCGGTGGCGAGGCCGGTTCGAACGACAGCAGGACGCGGTAGCCGTGCTCGGCGAGGCTCAGCAGGTCCTGGGCGAAGCCGGGCGCCACGCCGGCGCCAGAGACCGCGATCCACAGTGGCTGCAGGTCGTGGCGGTACTGCAGCAGCAGCTGCAGATGCGCCCGGTACGGCAGCGCGTGTGGCAGGAGCGACTCGCCCTCGTGCCGGTCGAGCGCGCTCGCCAGGGCGTTGCCCTGCGCCACCGCGTCGTCGCGCGCACGCTCGGGGAGCGCCACCCACGCCAGGCGCTCGCGCTCGCGCAGCGCGTCGATCACGAACGGGGCGCCGTACACTTCACCGCCCAGCAGGACCACCGGGCGGTCGCTGCCGGCGACGCGGTCGAGCTGTCGTGTCAGCCACACGTCAGAAGCATACCGGGGCGAGCGCGGACTCCCGCCCGCCCCGGCCGGCACGTCGCACGCTGCGCCCTGCGATGTCGTGTCCTCGCTTGCGCCCGGCGTGCCGCGCACGCGAGCGTGCCCGCTGGTCGTTCAGTCGCCGGAAGCCGCCGCCCCCTGCACCGGCCTCGCGCCCACCGGCACGACCTCCCGCGCGGCCGACGCGGCCCGCTCGCGGCGGATCGCGTGGACGGCGGAGAGCAGGCCCATGTCCCGGATCAGCACCCGGTCGCCGGCCAGGTCGAAGGACCACGTTCCCTCCAGACGCTGGAGCGCCTCTTCTCGCGTCATTGCGTACCTCCTCGTCTGGGGGTCACCCTAGGCCCCCGCCCGCTGCGCCCCCGCTTCAACGCTGTGCGCCGGGCGTGAAGCGCCCCTGAAGCGCCCCCCCGCGTAGGCTCCAGCCAGAACCAAGGGTCAAGGCAGAGGAGACCTCAGGGAGTCAGGGAGGCAGCATGCAGAAGCTCACGCTCAAGAAGATCGTCCGCAGCACCATCCTCGCGCTCGTCCTGCTCGGCGGAGCCGCCGGGGGCGTCGGCGTGGCCCACCACAGCGTCACCGTCGCCGACTCCACCAAGCCCAGCAACCTGGACGTAGGCTGAGCGACGAACTCGGGGCGGCGCCCCGGCCAGCATCCACCGCGCCCCGGGGCCGAGGCTCGCGGGGCGCTTCGAAGTACGATCCCAACCGCGTCCGCTACCCCCGACTGGAAGACCTCCGCTACCAGTTCCAGCCCATCGAGTCGGCCGGCGACGGCAGCGCCGCGTGGTTCGAGGCGCTGGTGCGCTGGCGGCTGCCCGACGGCACCGTGCGCGGGCCGCTGGACGTCCTCCCCTACTGGCTCGCGCCCACCCGCAGCGAGGCGTTCACGCGCTTCACCGTGGCGCAGGCGGCGGAGGCATTGCGCGCCTCGCCCGGCATCCGCCTGAGCATCAACTTGAGCCCCGCCCAGGTGACGCAGCCGGCGGCGCTCCAGGCGCTGCAGGCGCTCAACCCCGACCTGCAACGGCGGCTGGTCGTCGAGTTGACCGAGCAGCAGATCCGGAACCTGGACGCTTACTGGAAGGGGTTGGAGGGGGTCCGCGAGCACTGCGCCCAGGTCCTCCTCGACGACATCACGTTCGACGATCTGGATCACCGCTTCCGCAAGGGGGCCCCGATCGATGGCGTCAAGCTCGACCGAAGCCTGATGCCGGCGCTGCTGGGCGGCACCTACCATCAGCGCGCCGTCGATCTGGTGAACGACGCCCGCGACCGCTTCGGCGTCGTCGTGGCGGAGGGCGTGGAGGACTCCACGGTCCGCAACCAGCTCAAGCAGCTCGGCATCACCCATCTCCAGGGCTTCGGCATCGCGACCCCGGCCGCCAGCATCCCGGCCATGCAGAAGGCCCTCTCCGACGGGCGACGTCCGGTCGGCTTCGAGCAGGAGTGGCTGCAAAGGACGAGCCTGCGCGGTAACGAGTAGCCTGCGCCACGGCCGAGAGCCGGGCGCCGACCCGTTCCGAGGGGACACATCTTGGGGGACGAAGACACAGCGGGACACGTCACGCGCGCCGCGGAGCGCTCGATCCGCGCGCTCAGGGCCGAGCTCGAAGGCGGGAGCCCCTGGGGCGAGCTGCGCGTGGTGCGCGAGCTGCCAGGCGGCAACCGGCGCACCGTGTTGCTCGTCGAACGCCGCGGTGAACGGTTCGTCGCCAAGCAGCCGAGCCGGAGCCCCGAAGCCCTCGCATGGTTGGTCGCGGTGCAGCAGCGTGCCCGCCAGACCGGGCTGGTCGTGCCCGAGCTGGTGCGAAGCGATCGGGGCGCCCTGGTCGAGGACGGGGTGACCCTGGAGCGGTGGATCGAGGGGCGTCCCCCGGACGCACGTAGCCTGGCCCGGCTGCACAGCCTGTTGCGCGACTTCCACGAGGCGACCCGCGACGTGCCCCAGCGGCCCGGGTTCGCCTCGAGCATCGCCCTGGTCGAGCGACCCAACGGAGGGGACATCGATCTCGAGGCCATGCCGGACGACCTGGTCCGGACCTGCCGTGCCGCGTGGAAACGCCTTGCGGACGCGCCCCGATCGGCCGTGCACGGTGACCCCAATCGCGACAACATCCTGGAGACGGCGGACGGACAGGTTGCCCTCGTCGACTGGGACGAGGCGCGCGTCGACGCCTCGATCCTCGACGAGGTGGCGCTGTCGTTGGCCCTGGGCGGTCGCCCACGGCCCGGCTGGGAGGCGGCGGAAGCAGCCCTGGAGGCGTGGGAGGTGGCCGCCTGCTGGCAGCACGAGCCCGCCCACGCCCGCCGCCTCGCCGCCCGCATGCGCCGCAACGTGAACACGGGCCGACGCCGAACCCCATGAACGGCGGTCGGAGGGGGGCCGTGGCCCGGCCCACCGCCCATGCCGAAGCGTCCGTCCTGGTACGCACCGCGCTGCGTGCGGGGTCCGACTCCCAGGCCCGCGCGGTCGGCGCCGGCGGGGCCCCACATGCTGCCGGCCTGCGGACCGGCCTCGCGCGTGAGCATGGCGGCGATGGCCTCGCCAGTACGGCTCTTCATGAACGCCGCGCGCTGCGCGTCCAGGGTGCCGGCGGCAACCGCTGCATCGATACGCGCATCGCGCTTCTCGGCGAGCGTGGCGCTGGCTTCGGCGGTCGTTAGGCCGTGCTCGACCAGGAGGTCGGCGACGGTCTGGCCGGCGAGCCGCTGGGCAGCGAGCTCGTCCTGGCTGATCCCGAGCAGCGCCGCGAGGTCGGCGTGGGTCTGGCCGGCCAGCTCGGCCACCGGTCCGCGGTTGGCGGCCGCGGCGCCCTGCGGCGCTGCGAAGCGCTGGGCCGTGCGCGGGCCGTACGCGAGCGCCATCGATGCCACCAGGACGGCGGCGAGCGCCAGGCTGAGGGTGAGGGTACGGGTCTTGATCATGGTGAGCTCCTTGTCGTGGGCCGGCGACCTCAGGCCGGTCCCTGATCTCGACCGCAGCGTAGGCGTGGGTGCGGGAAGGTTGGGAGGACGCCGTGTGAACGATCCGCGAAGGGCGCTTCTCGTCAAGGTGTCATCGCGCGCTCACGGCCACTCCCTAGCCTCTGGGGCGAGGAGGCAAGCGATGCACCAGGTCCATCAGCCCGAGGCTGAACTGCGCCTGCAGCGACGCCTCTTGCGCTACCTCGCGCCGGCGGAACGGATCGCCGAGAGCGCACACCTCGGCCGTGTGGTCGTCGATCGCCTGGCGGTGGTCTTCGACCACGACGAGGAGAGGATCCGGGCGTTCCTCGACACGCCCGATGCCGAGCTCGCCGACAACACTCACGCGGACATCTCCCGCCTGCACGGCTTCGATGCGCTCGACCGGCTCGTCGACCAGGTCGAGTACACCGCACCGGCGTAGACGCTTGCACGCAGACGCTGCGCCCGGTGGAGCCACGTTCCGGCCGGGCGCGCCCGATCCGGCCTCCCCTACGCGCCGCGCGGGGTAGGGTGGGCCTCGTGGCGTACGCGCTCGTCCTCGTCCAGGTCGTCCTGGCTGCGGGCCTCATCGTGGTCGGCGGCATGGTCGAGGGGTACGGCTACGGGCTCTCGCTCGGGACGCGCTGGCCGTACACCCGCAACATCGTGGTGCTGGCGTTCCGAGGTGACCCGGAGGCGTGGCACCGCATCATCGCCACGCTCCTCGGCCTCAACGCCCTCGCCATCCTGGCGCTGGACACTGGGCTGCTGGCCTGTACAGGGATGGGGCTCATCGTGTTCACCGCCCTGCTCGGAATGGCGACGCTGTTCGTCCTGGCGGGCAAGGCGCCGTCGCCGTTGCAGGGCCTGCACGGGCTGCTCGCCTACTCCACCCTGTTCACCTACCTGCTCCTGCTGACCGGCGGCCCCGGCCTCGGCTTCTACCTGGAGACCGGCATCCCATTGCATTCCTTCCTTCTCGTCATCTTCATGGGGGGCATGGTGACCGGGCAGCGAGGGTTCGCCAAGGCCATCGGGTCCTTCACCTGGCCGCGCACGCTTCCTCAGTGGGTGTGGGTCGTGCACGGTCTGGCGGTCCTGCTGTTCCTCCTGACGCTGGCCTACGAGACGCCGACCAACAACGTGGCGCTCCTGTTCCTGCTGGCCCAGGTGGGGCTCGGCTTCCTCACCTTCCAGGCGGTCAACGCTCGCGCCGACCGGCCGGGCATCCTGGTGCCGTTCCACCAGCTGTTCTCCGTGGGCATCGCGCTGGCACTGTTCTTCCACTGGCAGGTCCACGTGCCCTGGCTGGGTTGAGGAGGGGCTCCGAGGGAGCCTGGCGGCACCGCGTTGCGCGCCAGCATGGCGCACTTCGACGCGACGCTACGCGCGCGGCTCGCCCCGTCCCCTAGACTCGGGGCAGCACGTTTGCGGCCGCCTTGCATGTCGAGCGAAGGGGGAACCATGAAGCTCCGTGAAGAGGCCCTCAAGGTCCTGGAAGCCACCAGCCGAACCTTCTTCATCCCCATCAGCCGTCTGCCGCCCAGCCTCCAGGAGGCTGTGGGCGCGGCCTACCTATGCATGCGGGCCATCGATGAGATCGAGGACCACCCCTCGTTGGAGGCCACCGTCAAGGCACGGTTGCTCCGCTCCATCGCGCGCATCTACGAGTCCACCACGCCCGAGCTCGCCACCGGCGCCTTCTGTTCCCTGTTCGAGGCGGCGCACGTCGACCTCCCCGAGGTCACCACGCGCATCGGCGAGTGGAGCGAGCTGGCGCCGGAGCCCATCGCAGCCCGCGTCTACGACGCTACGGCCGCCATGGCTGCGCGCATGGCGGGGTGGGCGGACGAGGGTTGGCACGTCTGCACCGAGGCCGACCTCGACCGCTACACCTTCGGGGTGGCGGGCGCCGTCGGTCTACTGCTCTCGGACATCTGGGCCTGGTTCGACGGGACCCGCACCGACCGTGCTCGCGCCGTCGGCTTCGGCCGCGGGCTGCAGGCCGTGAACATCCTGCGCAACCGAGCCGACGACCTGCAACGCGGCGCCGACTTCTTCCCCGACGACTGGACCGAGGAGGCCATGTTCGGCTACGCGCGGCGCAACCTCGAGCTGGCCGCCGCCTACATCCGCGATCTCCCCGAGGGGCCGGTGCGTGCGTTCTGCACCCTGCCCCACGCACTCGCCGATGCCACCCTCGACGCGCTCGCCAGCGGTCGACCCAAGCTCAGCCGTGAGCAGGTGTTGCAGCTGGCCGGGCGTTGAGGACGCACCGCCCACCACCACGTCTTCCCATTCCGACGGGGAGGAGCCAAGCATGAGCAGAACACCGATCGAGCTCGGACTCCGGATGGCCTGGCACATCTGGTCGAACCGCCTCAAGGGACGCAAGCGCTTCCCGATCGTGACGATGCTCGAGCCGTTGGAGGTCTGCAACCTCGCCTGCAAGGGCTGCGGCCGCATCCGCGAGTACCACGACAGCGTGATCAAGAAGAAGCTGATGCTTTCGCCGGACAAGTGCATGGAGGTCGTCGAGGAGGCCGGCGCGCCGGTCGTCTCGATCGCCGGCGGTGAGCCGCTGATCCACCCCGAGATCGGCGAGATCGTCAACCGCATCACCGACAGCGGCAAGTTCGTGTTCCTGTGCACCAACGGCCTGCTGATGGAACGCGGCATGGAGAAGATCAAGCCATCGAAGCACTTCGCTTGGGTGGTCCACCTCGATGGGACGCGCAACACGCACGACTACTGGGTCGACCGCGAGGGCACCTTCGACAAGGCCATCGGCGCCGTCAAGGAGGCGCTCAAGCGCGGCTACCGCGTCACCACGAACACCACCATCTTCAAGGACAGCAACATCGAGGACCTCCAGAACCTGTTCCAGACGCTGACGGACATGGGGATCGAGGGGATGATGCTGTCGGCCGGCTACCCCTACGCACACGCCCCCGACCACAACATCTTCCTGGAGCGTGAGGCGTCGATCCGGACGTTCCGGCAGGCCCTCGACCCGCGCCGGCACTTCAACTTCTACAACAACCCCCTCTATCTCTCCTTCCTGCGCGGTGAGCGCGACTACCCGTGCGAGGCCTGGACCAATCCGACCTACACCCCGCTCGGCTGGCGCAAGCCCTGCTACCTCATCGCCGACGAGCACACGCAGACGCTCGACGAGTTGATGGAGCCGAGCCTCTGGGAGAACTACGGCGTGGGCCGTGACGACCGCTGCGCCTCGTGCATGATGCACAGCGGCTTCGAGAGCGGCATCATCCAGCACGCCTTCACGAACCCGCGCGAGTTCGCCGAGCTCGCCAAGGCCTACCTGGGCATCGGCGCCGGACGGCAGCCGCAACCGGAACCGCAGACCGCGCACGACTGAGGGAGGCCATCGCGCGTGACCGCTACCGCCTCCAGCGACCTACCCGCCGCCTTCGAGCGCTACCGCGACGCCATCGAGGCGGAGCTCGCGCGCGCCGTGGGGAGCAGCGCCCTGCCGCTCTACGAGATGGTGCGCTACCACTTCGGTTGGCTGGGCGCCAGCGGCGGGCCTGGGCCCGGCCGCACCGGCAAGGGCCTGCGCCCGACGCTCTGCCTGCTCGTCAGCGACGCGCTGGCGGGAGCGCACGAGCGCGCCCTTCCGGCCGCGGCCGCAGTGGAGCTCGTCCACAACTTCTCGCTGGTGCACGACGACATCCAGGACGACGACGACGAGCGCCACCACCGGCCGACGGTGTGGAGCGTGTTCGGGAAAGCGCAGGCCATCAACGCGGGCACCGCCATGTACGCCCTGGCGTCGCTGGCCCTGACACGACTGGACACGGTCGGCGTCGACCCTGAGCGGCAGCTCGCCGCACTCCGGCTCACCCACGCGAGCTGCCTACGGCTGCTGGAGGGGCAGGTCCTCGATATCGCCTTCGAGGACCGCATGGACATCACGGTGGAGGACTACCTCGCCATGGTGCGCGGCAAGACGGCCGCCCTCCTGGCGTGCTCGGCCTCGCTCGGCGCGCTACTCGCGGGCGACGGCTCGGCCCCCGGGCGCGATCGCGATGTGGCCGACCGCTTCGCGGCGTGGGGCGAGAACCTGGGGCTCGCGTTCCAGATCCGTGACGACGTGCTGGGCATCTGGGGCGACCCGGACCGCACCGGGAAGCCGGTGGGCGCCGACATCGCCGCGCGCAAGAAGTCGCTCCCCGTCGTCGATGCCCTGGCGCGCGCCCGGGGCACGCAGCGCAAGGCGCTGCACGAGGTCTACGCTGCCGACGTGGACGACGCCGGTCGCGACACCGTTGTGGGCATCCTCGACGATCTGGGGACGCGCGAGCGCGCGATGCAGCTCGCGGAATCGCACCGCGACCGCGCCCTCGAGCTCCTCGACTCGCTCCCTGTCGACCCAGAGGCCCGCACCGACCTCGAGGCGATCGCCCACTTCCTGACGGAGCGGGACCGCTGAACGCCCGGTCGGCGAACCCGACGACGTGGACGGAGCGCGCCTCCTGGCCGCGGGAGGCACCGTGCTGGTCGTGACCGCGGCGCTGCCGCGCGAGGCCGACGGGGTCCTGCGCGCCATGACGGTCGAGCGCCGTGAGGACGCGGGCACGTGCCACCTCAGCGTCGGCGCGCTGGGCGGCCGACCGCTGGCGCTGGCCCGGACCGGCGTGGGCGCGGAACGCGCGCGTCACGCGGCCGGGGTGCTGCTCGAGCGCCTGCCGGTGAGCGCGGTGCTCTCGCTGGGCTTCGCCGGCGCGCTCGTGGACGGTCTCGCCGTGGGCGATCTCATGGTGAGCATCCGGCTCCACGTCGACAGCGCGATGCCGGAGGACGCGTTGTACCCCGACCTGGCCTGGCTCGCCCGCCTGAGCGCCTCGGCCGAGGAGGGCGGCGTGCGTGCCCGCCGGGGCGAGAGCGTCACCGTCACGCGCATGGTGACCGAACCTGCCCAGCGGCGGCGCCTGGCGCGCCGTTACGGTGCCGACGTCGTGGACATGGAAGGGTACTGGCTGGCCCGGGCATGCGCCGCGAAGGGCCTCCCCTTCGTCAGCGTGCGCGCGGTGTCCGACACGGTGGAGGAGCACCACCCCGTGCTCGAGCAGGCGCTCGACGACGGGAGGCTCCGGATCGGCCGGGCGGTCCGCGGGTTCGCTGCGAGGCCGCGTGAGATGGCGAAGCTGCCGCGCCTGGCCGCCAACGCGAGACGCGCCTCCGCGGCCCTGGAGCGCTACGCGCTCCTCGCCTCGGCGACGCCCGCCGAGGGGGTCGGCGCGTGAAGGTCCTCGTCACGGGCGCCACCGGCTTCATCGGCGGCAACGTGGCACGCGCCTTGCTGGGGCACGGCTACCGGGTGCGCGCCCTGGTCCGCCCGGCCAGCGACGGCGCCGCCTTGCAGGAGCTCGGCGTGGAGCTCACCAGCGGCGACCTGTGCGACGAGCCTTCGCTCGCGACGGCGGTCGCCGGCTGCCAGGCGGTCGTGCACGTGGGCGCCATCTACACCCTGTGGGCGCCTCGTCCCGATGTGGTCTACCGCACCAACGTGCGCGGCACGCGCAACCTGCTCGAGGCTGCCGCGCGTGCTGGCGCCGAGCGGATCGTGTTCACCAGCTCGGAGTCGACCTTGCTCGTCCCGGACGGCGGGCTCGGCAGCGAGCGGGCGCCCGCCGACTTCCATGCGCTGCCGGGCGCCTACAAGCGCAGCAAGTTCCTGTCCGAGCAGCTCGCCATGGACATGGCCGCGGAGGGCGTGCCGCTGGTGGTGGTCCACCCCACGACCCCCGTCGGGGTGGGCGACGTCAAGCCCACGCCCACCGGCGCCATCATCGTCGACTTCCTGAACGGGCGCATGCCCGCCTACGTCGATACCGGGCTCAACCTCATCGACGTGGAGGACGTGGCCGAGGGTCACGTGCTGGCGCTCGAGCGCGGTCGCGACGGCGAACGCTACGTGCTCGGCAACGAGAACGTCACCCTGAAGGACGTCCTCGTCCGGTTGGCGCGCATCACCGGTCTACCCGCACCGCGCTGGCGGCTGCCCCACTGGGTGGCCCTCGGCGCGGCCCACGTCAACGAGGCGCTCGCCCGGAGCTTCGGCCTGGGTCCGCCGCGTGTGCCCCTCGACGGGGTGCGGGCGAGCCGACACTACCGACACTTCGACTGCTCCAAGGCGGTGACCGAGTTGGGCCTGCCGCAGACGCCGGTCGACGAAGCGCTCGCCAAGGCGGTCGCCTGGTTCACGACGCACGGCTACGTCCACAGGGCGCTGCCCGGTCCCGGAGAGGAGGCAGCATGAGCGCAGACGACGCCCGACGAAGACCCGCCGACGGCGCCACCCCGTGGCCCCCGTCGACGCCGGAGGCCCCGGCCGCCGCCGACACACGCGTGCCGGACGCGGATCCGGTGCGCGCAGCGATCGCCCGCAGCCAGGCCTACCTGCTCGACCGCCAGCACCCCGACGGGTACTGGCGCGGTGAGCTCGAGGCCGACGCCAGCGTGACCGCCGGCCTCATCCCGGTGCTGTACGCCGTGCATGGCGAGGTCGACCCCGTGCGCCGGGACAAGGCCGTCGCCTTCGTGCGCGCGAAGCAGCAGCCCGACGGCGGCTGGCCCGCCTACCATGGCGGCCCCGACAGCCTCGATGTCAGCATCCAGGCCTACTTCGGCCTCAAGCTCGCCGGCGTCCCGGCCGACGATCCGGCCATGCGCCGGGCCCGAGACTTCGTCGTCGGGGAGGGCGGGGTCCAGCGGGCCAACCTGGTGACCCGGATGTGGCTCGCGGTCTTCGGTCAGGTCGACTACGCGACCCTCCCGACCGTTCCCCCCGAGCTCATGCTGCTGCCGGAGAACGGACCGTTCAGCATCTACGACTTCGCGAGCTGGTCGCGCGAGACCCTGGTGGCCCTGATGCTCGTGTCGGCCCTGAAGCCGCGCTTCGAGGTGCCGCAGGGCCACGGCGTCGAGGAGCTGTACGCAGCGGCCGGCGGCGGCCCGCGTGCTGCGGAGGCCCCTTCGAGCTCGGGCTGGCCCGCCTTCTTCCGGGCGGTCGACCGCGTCCTCAAGCTCTGGGAGCGCCTCCCGGTCCAGCCGGGGCGCACGGCGGCGCTGGCGAGCGCCGAGGCGTGGCTGATCCGGCATCAGGAGGCGGACGGCAGCTGGGGTGGCATCATGCTGCCGTGGGTGTACGCCCTGTTCGCCCTGAAGGCGCTGGGGTACGCCAACGACCATCCCGTGATGGCGCGTGCCATCGCGGGCCTCGAGGACTTCATCGTCGAGGACGAGCACACTCTGCGCCTCGAGCCCGCCGTGTCCCCCGTATGGGACACCGCCTGGGCGGTGCTGGCCCTCCGGGAGTCGGGGTTGCCGGCGGACCATCCTGCGCTCCAGCGCGCGGCCCGCTGGCTGC
>JARRMM010000113.1:0-9572 GCA_037386005.1 Deinococcales bacterium
CGAGGATGCAAGAAACGAAGGCACAGCAGTACGCCAGCCCTACGGAAGGAGTCTGCCTGCACCGAGCACCCTCAGCGTGGGCCCGAAACGTGTCGCGCACAAGAGGCAATTGCCCCGCGCTCCGAGGACTCGGCTCGGCGGTCGAGGGTCGACGGGGTGTGTGCCTGGTGGGGCGGCTTTCACACGCGCTCATCGGAACCCGATAGCATGGGCCCCGTGAAGCTCGCCCAGGGATTCCTCCTGCTGGCGCTCACGGGGGTGCTGTCGGTAGCGGCTCTGCTGGGCGCGTCGGCGCTGCACTGGGCGCAGAACCTGCCCTCCCTCAAGCCGGTCGAAGCGCTGCAGTACACGTCGAACACCAGCGTGTACGCGCGCGACGGGACGCGGATCGGCACGCTGGTGCCCGCGATCGGCAAGAACAAGGAGCCCACCAACCGCGTCCCGGTCCGTTTGGACCAGGTCTCCCCGGCGGCCCTGGAGGCGCTCGTCGCCTCGGAAGATGACACGTTCTTCCGGGAGTACGGCTTCAACGTACGGGGTATCGCCAAGGCCGCCTACCAGGTCGTCATCGGCGATTCCCGGCGGGGCGGCTCTACCATCACCACCGAGCTCATCAAGAACACGGTGCTGCGCAACATCGCCGATGAGCGCTCGCTGAACCGCAAGGTCAAGGAGATCCTGCTGGCGGTCCAGCTCGAGCAGCGGTTGACGAAGAAGGAGATCCTGCAGCGCTACGTCAACGTGGTGTTCTGGGGGGGCAACGTCTACGGCATCCGTGAGGCATCGCAGGCGTACTTCGGGATCGACCCCATCCAGCTCAACCTGGCCCAGGGGCTCTACCTGGCGGTGCTGGTGCCGGCCCCCAACGCGATGCACGGGGACTTCATGGCGGCGCGCCACGGTATGCGGACCGTACTCGACAAGATGGTCCGCCGCGGCAGCATCTCCAAGGCGGCGGCGCAGCGGGCGTGGACCTACCCGCTGGAGCCCAGAGGATGGCACGTCACCTACGACGCTCACGGCAACGTCGTCAAGGCGACCCGCACCGGGCAGACCGTGAAGGTCACCTCCAGCATCGACACCAACCTCTCGCGTGGCGTGATGCTCGCGGTCCGGAACTGGCTCGTCCAGCGCTACGGGGCCAACGTGGTGTTCGGTAGCGGAGGCCTCAAGGTCTACACCACCATCGACGTGCAGGCCCAGAAGGCAGCGATGGCGGCCAGCCGCGAGACCCAGGTGCCGCCCGGTGCGCAGATGGCCATCGTCGGCATCGACCCCAAGTCGGGCGGGGTGCTGGCCATGGTCGGCCAGAAGCTCGGACCCGGCGAGAAGCCCCAGGACTTCAACCGTGCCATCCAGGCGTACCGTCAGCCCGGCTCCTCGTTCAAGCCCATCGTCTACGCCACCGCCATCCAGCAGGGGGCGCTGAACGAAGCGAGCATCCTGGTGGACAACCCGACGGTGTTCAAGGTGAACGGCAAGCCCGACTACAAGCCCAAGGAGTGGGACAAGCTCTACGAGGGGTACGAGACCGCTCGCCTGGCGCTCGACCGCAGCCGCAACATCCCGGCCGTCAAGGCGCTGCAGGAAGCGACGCCGCAGGCGGTGGCGGTGAAGGCACAGGAGCTCGGCTACAACGTGAAGCCGTACCTGGGGATGGCGCTCGGAAGCTTCGTGGTGACGCCGATGCAGCACGCTGCAGCCATCGCCGCCTTCGCCAACGGTGGCGTGTACACGGCGCCGTACTACGTGCAGAAGGTGGTCGACGCGCAGGGCAACGTCATCTACCAGGCACACCCGCGGCGCATCCGGGTGTGGACGGCGCAGACGGCGTACATCGTGCTGGACATGATGCACGGCACCGTGGCGGACCGCAAACCCTACTGGGCACTGTCGTGGAGGGCCAACGTGCCCGGCCACTGGCTCGCGGGCAAGACGGGGACCACCGACAACGAGCGCGACATCTGGTTCGTGGGGGCGACCCCCGGACTGGTCGCAGCGGTGTGGATCGGCAACGATGACAACAGCCCCATGCCGCGGCACATGACCTATGCCGACGGCAGCACGCACCTGGTGACCAGCTCGCAGCAGCCGATCTACGCCTTCAACCGGTTCGCGCAGGGCGCGCTGCTGGGGCGCTCGGCCGCTCCGAACGGCTTCCCCGTGCCCAACGGTATCGCCTTCCACCACATCGATCTGAAGACGGGAGCGCTGGACCCGGCTGGCACGAAGGCAGCGTTCAAGGCGAGCACGGACCTCTCCGTTCAGGGCATGCAGGCGGGAGGACAGCTCCGCATCCCGATCGACAGGCGCACGGGCCTGCGCGCGACCGTCGATACGCCCCCGGAGCAGATCCAGATGATCTCGGTGGACCCCAAGAACATCGAGCGCTACTACCCGTCTGGTGGTAGCACCGCAGGGGCGAGCGCCCCGGCCGCCGGCCCGACGGGGTGAGGGGCCCCGACGCCCGGGCGCAGGGCCTTCGGCTCCCGGACCGGGCCACGAGCCGGGACGGTTGACCCGACGCACGTCTCAGACAGGACAATTGGCTCTGCCAGGCGCAGCGATACGGACCTAGCCTGGCCGCGTACGGCTCGTTCACCCGTTCGCCGGTCGTCACGGAACCGGCGGGGGAGGCGATCATGCGGCGGAAGCTCGTAGTCGCGCTCGGTCTGACGGCACTCCTCGTTCCCTTCCTGCCTCCACCCGGGAGCCCGAGCCGAGCCGCGGCGCAGGCCGCGATCGGTGCACGGGCGCAAGAGGAGGAGCCTGGGAGGGTGGCCACCTTCCTCGGGGGGCTCGGCGGCTCGTTCCAGGAGGGCGGCAGCTATGCGGTGGGCGACTACCCCTATGCCGTGACAGCCGCCGACCTGAACGGCGACGGCCTGGCCGATCTGGCGGTGGCCAACGCCGATGCCGAGACGGTGACCTTGCTGTACGGACTGGCGGTGACAGCCTGCCAGCCGCATCCGGTGCTCGATGCCGGCACCGGGCCGACCGCCGTGGCGGTGGCGGACTTCAACGGAGACGGCCACCCCGATCTGGCCGTGGCGGACAGCGGCGACAACACCGTAGCGATCTTCCTCGGGCATACGTACGGAACCTTCCGTTCGCCCGCGTGGATCCCCGTGGGTAGCCACCCCACCGCCCTGGTGGTCGCGGACATCAACCATGACGGTATCCCCGACCTGGCGGTCGCCGATACCGGGGCCAACGCCATCTCGGTCCTGCTCGGGGAGGGCGACGGCCACTTCCGTCCGGGTGCCACCCTGGCCACCGGCCGGAGCCCCGACGCCATCGTGGCGACGGACCTCAACGGCGACGGCCTCGTCGACCTGGCGGTGACGGACTTCAGCGACGGCACGCTCTCGACGTTCTTCGGGAACGGCAACGGCACCTTCCGGCCGGGCCAGACGCTGGCCGCGGGACGGCAACCGGACGCGCTCGCGGCCGCGGATCTCAACGGCGACGGCATCCCGGACCTTGCCGTGGCCGACTTCGCGGGCGACACGGTGACGCTTCTGTCCGGGCGGCCCGACGGGACCTTCGGGCGTGCCGGGACCGTCGCCACCGGGAACGACCCGGACGCGTTGGCGATCGCCGACCTCAACGGTGATGGCCGGGCCGACCTGGCCACGGCCGACTACGGTAGCGGCGCCGTCACCATCATCGACGGTCGGGGCGGCGGCCAGTTCGGCCCGGAGACGACGCTCACGGTGGGCCCCCACCCCACCTCCCTGGTCGTTCACGATCTCAACGGCGATGGCATCCTCGACCTGGCCGTGACCTTCACCGGCGCCCAGGCGCAGGCGCCGTGGCGGAGGATGCAGGAGCCTCCGCAGTAGGCGCCTCGCCCTAGGCGCGGCCGCGGCTCAGGTATCGACGCGATCGAAGGCGTCGGGGTTGGGGCCGATGCGTCCGGCTTCGCCGCGGTCGAGCCCGGCGAGCCGGTCCATGTCGGCGTGCTCGAGCTCGAAGTCGAAGAGCGCGATGTTCTCCCGCATCCTCGAGGGCCTCACGGTCTTCGGGAAGATGACGTCACCTCGTTGCAGGTGCCAGCGGAGGACCACCTGTGCCGGTGTCCGGCCGACGCGGTCCGCGATCTCCACCACCGTGGGATCGTCCAGGATCCGGCCGCGGGCGATCGGCGACCAGGCCTCGGTGACGATGCCGTGGTCCCGGTCGTAGGCGCGCACCGCGTCGTTGGTGAGGTACGGGTGCGCCTCGATCTGGTTGACCGCCGGGACCGTCTCGGTCTCGGCCGCCAGCCGTTCGAGGTGGGGCACCTGGAAGTTCGAGACACCGATCGAGCGCGCGCGACCGTCCAGGCGGAACCCCTCGAGGGTGCGCCAGGTCGAGACGAAGTCGCCGCCGTAGCGGGTGGGCAGCGGCCAGTGGATGAGGAACAGATCGACGTAGTCGAGCCCTAGCGCCGCCAGCGTGCCGTCGAAGGCGCGGCGCGCGTCGTCGGGCCGGTGCACGTCGTTGTTGAGCTTGCTGGTCACGAAGAGCTCCGACCGCGGCAGCCCGGACGCGCGGATCGCCTCGCCCACCTGCTTCTCGTTGCGGTACATCTCGGCGGTGTCGATGTGTCGATAGCCGATCTCGAGGGCCCTGGTGACGGCCTCGGCGGTGTCCTCGGGCGGCACCAGGAACACCCCGAAGCCGAGCTGGGGGATGGTGTGGCCGTCGTTGAGCCGGACGCTGGGGATGTCGGGCATCGATCTCCTCCCGTCAGGCCGGGGCCCATCCGGGCGAGGATCGCCATGGAGGGACGGCGGTCCCGGCCGTCCCTCCACGATACGGGGTGCCCTGCGCCGCCGGACGTGAGGTGAGGTGCGGCGAGCCGCGATCCCGGTCGGCGCTGCCGGCAGGGTGGTGTCCGACCCGCGCGGTGCTAGCCTGGCACGCATGAACGTCGGTCCGGAGGTCTTCGGGGAGGACTACCTGTACTTCTACGAGCCGCTGCTCACGGCCCAGCGGAGCGACGAGGAGACGGGGTTGATCTGGCGCGTGCTGGGGCTCGAGCCCGGCAGCACCGTGCTGGACCGGGCTTGCGGGCACGGCCGTATCCCCAACCGGTTGGCGATGCGCGGCGCTAGGGCCACCGGACTGGCCTCCTATCCCACCTTCCTGGCGCGGGCGCGTCAGGACGCCCGCACCCTCGACGTCGACGTCGACTACGTCGAGGGCGACATGCGCGCGCTTCCGTGGGAGGAGCAGTTCGACGCGGTGGCGTTGTGGTTCACGGCCTTCGGCTACTTCGATGACGAGGGGAACGACGCTGTGCTGCGCGAGATCCGACGGGCGCTCAGGCCGGGCGGTCGGGTGGCGATCGAGATGAATCACCTCGCCTGGCTGTTGCGCCGTCACCAGCCGCAATCGGTAGTCCAACGGGGCGACGACCTGATGCTCGACGAGCGGACCTGGCATCCCGCGTCGAGCGTCATGGAGACCCGTCGCGTGACGGTCCGCGACGGGAGGATGCGCGAGGCGACGTTCTCGATCCGCATGTACATGCCGGCGGAGCTCGGTGCTGCGCTGGCGCGGGCTGGGTTCTCGGCGGTGCAGTTGCTGGGCGAGTCCGGGGAACCGATCCGGGACGACAGCCGGCGGCTGGTGGCCGTGGCCGTGCGCTGAGCGGCACCTCGGAAGGGCGACCAGGTTCCGCGACACAAGCGGACGCGCAGCGTGGGGGGCCGCTGCGCGTCCGGTTCCCTTGGGGGAAGAGTCAAGGTCCGCGGTGGGAGGGGGCCACCCCTGCGAACCGTGGAAGGTCGTGCCCCCAACGGGCACACCTCCAGTAAACGCCTACCTGGGTATCCGGATTGTAGTAGCTCGTACACACCCCGGGCCCGGAGGATGCCGGCCCTGAACGCCGGCAGCGCTCCGGGCGGGCGTGGGGCTCAGTAGGTCTCGTTCACGATCGCTGCTGTGGCGACGTGCCAGGACCCGGCGACGCCGGCGCCCTTCGCCTGGCCCACGCGCGTGTCCTTCGCGTAGGTGTAGAGCGGGTGCCCGCTGATCTCGAGCTGCGTGTTGCCGTTCGGACCGCTCATGGTGTTGAGGAAGAGCGTGAGGTTGCTGGGTCCGGTGGGCGTGCCGCCCTTCACGATGTAGGGGTGCCAGAGCTTGAGGCAGGAGCCGGTGCACTTCGAGGTGTTGGCCGAGTCGCGTGTGGAGTAGTACAGCGTCCGTCCCTGCGGCGTCGCCAGCACGTGCTCGATCGTGCCGTTCACGTCCGCCTGGGCCACGGTGATGGTGTGATCCCTGGCGGTCAGGGTGCTCACGCGCGAGTTGGCGCCGCTCGAGCCCTGGGCCAGGGCTGCTCCGCCGAGTAGGGCGACGGCCGCCAGCCAGGGGACGAGGGCGATGGGTGCGATTCGCAGTTTCATGGATGCCTCCCTCACGGCCACCCCATCCGGGTCGGCCGGCGCACTGGACCGTCTGGTCTCGCGGAGCGGCCACCGGCGCCGATCGGTCCCGGCACCGGAACCGCCCCCGGTTCCGACCATAGGGGCAAGGCGCCCGCGCGGTGTTCCTTGCGTGACAACGAGGGTGGCTGCCGGGGGCCCTGACCCCCGGAAGCCCTGACCCCCGGAAGCCTGGATCAGGGCCGCAGGACGATCTTGCCCAGGGTGTGGCGCTGCTCCAGCTCGCGGTACGCCTCCCGTACCTCGTCGAGCGGGTAGACGCGGGCGACCGGCACCTCCAGCCGGCCGGCGCTGATCATCGCGGCCAGCTCCGCCAGCACGCCGGCGCTCGCCGCGGCGGCCGTACCCTCGGTCTTCACGCCATAGCGCTGCTTGGCGGCGAAGTTGGCGATGGTGTCGATGCGCTCGGGCGCCACGCCGAGCTCCAGCGCGAGCTCCACGTAGTCGGCCCCGAAGGCGTCGATGAAGGCGTCGACTCGGCCACCGGTGGCCTCGCGGATGCGGTCGGCCACGCCCTCCCCGTAACGCACGGGCACGGCCCCGTGCTCGGTCAGCCAGCCGTGATGGTCGGGGCTGGCCAGGCCGACCACCCTCGCGCCGGCTCTGCGGGCGAGCTGCACGGCGAGCGTCCCGACCCCGCCGGCCGCCGCGGAGATCACCACGGTGTCGCCCTCCTGCAGGTCGACGGCCCGCACCGCGGCCACGGCGGTGGTGCCTGCCACGAAGAGGGAGCCGGCGGCCTCCCAGGAGACGTTCCCGGGCTTGGGGACGAGCTTGTCGGCCTCGGCCGACACGAACTCGGCGTGGCTGGCACGGTCGTTGGTGAAGCCGAGGACCTCGTCACCGGTCGCGAAGCCTTCGACACCCTCGCCGAGGGCCTCGACCACGCCGGCGAGATCGCTGCCCTCGCCGGAGGGGAAGGTCGCGGGGAAGCGTTGCGCCATCCTGCCCCCGCGGATCGACGCCTCGCCGGGGTTGATCCCGGCTGCCTTCACCCGTACCAGCACCCTGCCGGGGCCCGGTACGGGCCGCTCCACCTCGACCACCTTCAGGACGTCGATCCCTCCATACGCGTCGAACCTCACGGCACGTGGCATCGGTCACCTCGCTTTCCGCCCCCGTCATCGGCGAGTGCGTGGCCACAGGATCGACTCCGCACCCGCGCGCCGGGCCGGCTGCGCATGCTGGGGGGGCATCGCCGGCCGGCCCAGCGCCGCGTGCGCAGCACGGGGCCACCGACGCTCACGATGGTAGCGGCGGGAGGCGCCACCACACGTGCCCGGGCTGGCATCGTGGCTCCGGCGGTAGGCCGGACGCGCACCGGCATGGCGGCACGTCACCAACGCGGCCCGACGCTCGGGAGCGGCGGCGTCCGACACGGAGAGGGCCGGCCCGCCGCGGCGGCGGGCCGGCCCATCGGCACGGTGTGGATCAGTCGAACGACGAGGCCCGGCCCACCTGACGTAGAGCTGGCGGGGTCTCGCGATCGCCTGCTCCGAGTCGAGCAGGCCTTCGCGCCACTGGGCCAGCCAGCCTGGCATGCGGCCGATGGCGAACAGGACGGGGAACATCTCCACCGGGAAGCCCATCGTCTGGTAGATGATCCCGGAGTAGAAGTCGACGTTCGGGTAGAGCTTGTGGGAGACGAAGTACTCGTCTTCCAGCGCGATGCGTTCGAGCTCGAGCGCGATGTCCAGCAGCGGGTTGCGTCCCGTCACCTCGAACACCTCGTCGGCGATCTTCTTGATGATCTTGGCGCGCGGGTCGAAGTTCTTGTACACGCGGTGCCCGAAGCCCATCAGACGGAACTCGCCCTTCTTGACGCGCTCGATGTAGGCGGGGATGTTCTCGACCGAGCCGATGGTGTTCAGCATGCGCAACACCTGCTCGTTGGCGCCACCGTGCAGCGGGCCGTAGAGGGCGGCGGATGCCGCGGCCGCGGCCGAGTAGGGATCGGCGTGCGAGCTGCCCACCACGCGCATGGTGCTCGCCGAGCAGTTCTGCTCGTGGTCGGCGTGCAAGATGAACAGCACGTCGAGCGCGTGCTCGAACACGGGGTTCGGCTGGTACTTCAGCTCGGTGGCCTTCCACATCATGTTGAGGAAGTTGCCGGGGTAGGTGAGGTCGTTGTCGGGGTAGGCGATGGGCAGCCCCACGGCGTGCCGGTAGGCGAAGGCCGCGAGCGTCGGCATCTTCGCGATGAGACGTACGATCTGGGTCCTGCGCTGCTCCTCGTCGAAGAGGTCCTTGGCGTCCGGGTAGAACGTCGACAGCGCCGCCAGGGTGCTCACCAACATGCCCATGGGGTGGGCGTCGTGGTGGAAACCGTCGATGAACGTCTTGATGTTCTCGTGGATGAAGGTGTGGTGCGTGATGTCGTGCGTCCAGGCGTCGAGCTGCTCCTTGTCCGGCAGCTCGCCGTACAGCAGGAGGTAGGCGACCTCGAGGAAGGAGCTCTCGACCGCGAGCTCCTCGATCGGGTAGCCGCGATAACGCAGGATCCCCTTCTCGCCGTCGATGAACGTGATCGTGCTGCGGCAGCTCGCCGTGTTCTTGAACGCCGGGTCGTACGACAGCAGGCCGAAGTCGTCGTCCGAGGTCTTGATCTGCCGGAGCGCCATGGCCGGGACCGCGCCGTCCTTGATCGGGATCTCGTAACTGCGGTCCGTGCGCGTGTCGGTGACCTTGAGGAAGCCGTCCTTCTTGGGAGCATCCATGCTTGCTCGCCCGTCCTTTCTGCCCGAGACGCGTGGGGCCTCGAGCTCGTGCGGCGTGTCCGGCTGGCGCTCGCGACAAGGGAGAGCGCGGGCTCACGGTCGAACGCCGGTCGGCCCGTCGGACGACACCGAGCTTTCAGGGCGACGCATCGGGAGGTTGAGCCTGCCGAGGCGCCAGGCGAGCCGGGTGCGCCGGTCACGCCGGGCCGAGCGGTGCCATTACCCGTACAGGGTATGTCTCGGCCGAGGCGCGGACCCAGGGACTAATATCCCACCTTGAACGAGCTTGTCGTGGACGGCGCAGCCGGCGTGCGCCACATCGCGCACGCCGGCCCGGTGCGAGAGCCACCCCAGGGAGGAGGGGGCCTGGCGCGCGCCGACGCGCCCGACATGGCGGCCGGCACCCCGCCACGCGACCCCG
>JARRMM010000114.1:0-12862 GCA_037386005.1 Deinococcales bacterium
GCGTCCTGCCCGCGCGCGCCTACTTCGCGCGTAGCGCTCTCGATTTCGAGCTCCACAGTCAAGTCGACGTCGAAGCCAGCAACGTTCCCGCTGCCGCCCCCAGCTCGGAGGAATTCCGTGAGTCGGGCGGAGGCAGCGCCAACTGACCGAGCCGCGACCGAGCCGGCACGGGCGTTCCGCCCGCGCCGGGCGCGGCCCCTGACCCCCTTTGGAGACCCGTGCCACGGCTCCCTGCGAGGAGCGCCCCGGCACCGGATGTCTCAACCCACTCCCCCTTCGGGTGGGGCCCCAAAGCGGCGGCCCCACCTGGCCATGTCGGCGCCCCTCTGCTCCCACCCCCCTCGGGCACGTGTTCCGGGGCTGGTCCGGGGGCGGTCTCGCGGTGCACAATGAGGGAACCGTTCGAGGAGGATGAACCGGAATCATGAGCCCCCTGCCCCGCTGGATCCTCGCGCTGGCCGCAGCCCTGCTGCTCGGCCACGCGTGGGCGTTGCAGCCGGTGGACGGCACGGAGGTCATCCTCACCGACGGCGAGGGGCACCGGCTGGTCGGCTACGGGGTGGTCAAGGACGGCTTCCTCATGCTGCGCATGGGCAGCTCGGCCGAGAGCTTCGTGCTGGTCATGCTCACGCCGGACGGCTCCGTGCAGAGCTACCAGGGGATCCGCGGCGCCGGAGGCGCCCTGCTCGTCGACCTACCCGACGGCTCCCGTGAGCCGCTCAGCGCACTGCTGAGCAAGGACAGCGTCGGCCTGCGGGTGGTGGTGCGCCAGGACGGGGGCTCCCACTCGGAGCACGCCAGCTCGTCGGAGAACCAGTCCGGGGGGAGCACGGCCAGCAGCGGGAGCAGCTCGGGGTCCAGCGACTCGGGGGTCTCGGTGGATACGGGCGACTCCTCGTCGAGTGATAGCAACTCCAGCGACAGCAGCTCCAGCGACAGCACGGATGGCCCCTGACGGATGGCCGTGGGGATGGCCGGTGAGAGCGCAGGCGGGGCGTCCCGGGCCCGCATCCTGGTGGTCGAGGACGACGGACCTCTGGCCAAGCTGATCGTCGAGCAGCTCGGGCATGCCGGCTACCGCGCCGAGTCGGTCGGACTGGGGCGGGACGCGCTGGGCCTGGCCGAGAGCGAGACGGTCGACCTGATCGTGTTGGACCTCAACCTCCCCGACATGGACGGCATCGAGGTGGCGGAACGCCTGCGCGACGGCTCCGACGCCGCCATCCTGATGCTGACCGCTCGCGCCGACGTGGACAGCCGCGTCGAGGGGCTCTACGCCGGTGCCAGCGACTACCTGGCCAAGCCGTTCAGCGTGCAGGAGCTGCTGGCCCGCGTCCACGTCCGGTTGCGGGAGCGCCAGGCCACCGGCGTCATCCGCCACGGCGACCTGGAGCTCGACCCGGGGGCGTTGAGCTGCCGCTGCGGCGAGGAGATGGTGGTGCTCCCGGAGCGGGAGTTCGAGCTGCTGCGGCTGCTGGTGCGCCACCGCGGGCGCCTGTTCTCGCGCGAGGACATCGAGCGCGCGCTCTATGGCGTCGACACCCCCGAGTCGAACACGGTCGAGGTGTTCGTCTACAACCTGCGGCGCAAGCTCGGCAAGCTCGGGCACAAGGAGATGATTCGCACGGTGCGGAACCGTGGGTACATGGTGTTGTAGACCGTACCCGCGATGCGCTGGCGAGCGCCGCGGGGGATGGGGGGACCATGACAATCTTCGGCCCTGACGCCAGGCCGCACCACGATCACCCGCGGCGCGCCTGGGTGGTGGTGGAGCAACCCGTGGGCGAGCCGCAGCGCCTCGAGTACGATCCCGCTAGCGGCGCCTTCCGTCCCGACGGCAGACGCTCGTTGACGGCCGTGCGGGGCTTCGAAGGCGCCTACGGTTGGGTGGTGGGGTTCGGTGAGCCGCCCGGGCTGCACTTCGACGCGCTGGTGCTCACCGCCGGCCGCCCGGGACCGGGCGACGTGCTGGAGGTGGCCGTGAGTGGCCTGTTCCGGCGCCGGGACGGCGACCACAAGCTGCTTACGGTCGACGTCGTCGAGCCGCCGCCTGGCGGCGCCGTCGACCTCCACAGCCTGCCCGCCGACACCGTGCGGATGGTCCAGGCCCTCTACCCCGAGGTGGGGGAGGGCGAGGGCTGGTTCGGTGCGGAGGAGGCGCGGGCGTTCCTCGGGAGCGGGCGTCCCACGCACGACTGACTGGGCGTCGTCGTGGACCACCACCACAGGCCGAACCCGCCCTCACGGGAGCGGGTTCATTCGGCCTGGAGTCCTGTTGGAGGGTCGGCCCACCGTACGCCGATGCCGGCGGCGGCGCGGACGGCGAGCGCCCTACTGACTTCATCCTCAGAGTAGACAACCAGGCCCCCGGCGTCAGTGAGAAACCCGTGAAGAGCGTCCCCATCAGGTGCGTCGCTCTCAGAGCGTGGCCCTTCGTCCGCTGATCATCCGGTAGAGAAGCTCGCCACCGAAGCCGAGCGCGACCAGCGCGGCGAGGAACCAGAGCTGGGCCGGGTGCCGCGCGGCCGTCTCGGCGAGCAGCGTGAGCAGCGCCGCGGCGGAGGCCGCTGTCGCCAGCCAGGCGACCGTCGGGCGGGCTCCGGTCACGCTCGCCAAGCGGGCGTTGGCGACGTTGACGGCCGTGAAGATCAGCAGGAAGCCGGCGCTGCCGATGGTGGCGATGCTGCCGAGCGGGACCAGGTTCGCCAGCACCAGGGTCGCGACGCCGGTGATGAGCAGCCCCTCGATGGGGCGGTGCCACACCTTGCGCTCCAAGACCTCCGGCAGCTCGCCGGACTGGGCGATGACGAAGCTGACGCGGGCGGCGCCGTAGAGCGAGGCGTTGATGGCCGACGCCGTCGACAGCATGGCGGCCACCGCGATCAGGGCGAAGCCGGCCTCGCCCAACGAGGGACGGGCGGCGACGGCCAGTGCGTAGTCCTTGGCGTTCACGAGCGTGTCCTTCGGCACGCCCCCGACCGCGACGAGCGCCACTGCTACGTAGAGGGCGACCACGAAGCCTACCGCCAGGTGGTAGGCGCGCGGCAGCGTCCGTTCGGGTTCGGCGACGTCCTCGGCGGCGTTGGCGATGAGCTCGAAGCCCTCGTACGCCAGGAAGATGATCATGCCGCCGGCGATCAGGGCCAGCGGCGACGTCCAGGTGGCGGGTGCCAGCCGGCCCCCGTGGACGGCGACGGCCCCGGCGCCGACGAACAGCAGCAGGATCGCCACCTTGAGCCCCACGATGAGCGTCTCGGCGCGTCCCACCACGTCGGCGCCCAGCACGTTGAGGGCGGTGATCGCGGCTACCACGCCGCTGAGGAGCAGGTGCCGCACCAGCGCGTGGCCGGTTCCGGTGATGAAGCTCGCGCCGTAGCTGCCGAACGCCTGCGCGTACAGGGCGAGCATCACCAGGTAGCTCAGCCACAGCATCACGTTGAGCCCGCCGCTGAGCACGCCGGGCCCGAAGGCGTGGTTGAGGAAGGCAACGGTACCGCCGCGGCTGGGGAAGGCGAGGGTGAGGCGCACGTAGCTGTTGGCCGTCAACAACGCCACCGCGCCGGCGAGGAGGAAGGCCAGCGGCGCGCCGCCCCCGGCCAGCTCGACGGACAGGCCCAGTACAGCGAAGATGCCGCCGCCCACCATGCCGCCCACGCCGATGGCGACGGCGCCCCACAGCCCGATCGTGCCTCGCCCCATGTGCGTGCGCTCCCCTCCTGTCGGTGCCGTTCCCAGCCTACGGCAGGCGGCGGCCGCATGGCGCGTTCCCGCCGCCGTGGACAGATACCCCAGGAGGGTATAGGCTGGAGGGCATGGCGAAGCACCCGATCAAACTGACGGACACCTCGTTCAAGCGGGCGACCCGGTCCGGCGTCGCGCTCGTCGACTTCTGGGCGCCGTGGTGCGGGCCCTGCCGCATGGTCGGCCCGATCGTGGAGGAGATCGCCGGCGAGCTGGGCGACCGCGTCCTGGTCGGCAAGCTCAACGTCGACGAGAACCCCAAGACCGCCACGCACTTCCGGGTGCAGAGCATCCCCACCGTCCTGGTCCTCAAGGACGGGCAGGTCCAGCAGGCGCTGGTGGGAGCCAGACGCAAGGGCGACTACGTGGGCGCGCTGGAGAAGCTGCTGGCCTGAGCGAACACAGCGCGCCTCGCGGGATCCGCGGCGCGGGTCCCGTGGCGCGAGGTCGCGGGCGCGGGATCAACGGGGCGGGGCGAAGGGCGCCTGGTCAACGACCCGGCCCGAAGCGCTCCAGGAACCTCCGCCGTGACATCCACACCTCCACGAAGCTGAGCTCATCGGGGCGGCGGCCCTCCAGACTGCCGGGCGTGTAAGCCGCCATCAGGCCCCAGGCGTACAGGCGCTCGAAGAAGAGCCGGACACGGTTGCCGACGGGGTGGGGCAGGACCTCGAAACCCAGGTGCTCCGGCAGGCGCCCGGCGCCTCCGTGGCCGCCTGCGCCGCCGAAGATGGCCGTCACGCCGCAGACCCCCTCCACGTCGGCGAAGCGGGGGTCCTCGAGCATCCGCCGTGCGATGGCCCGGCACGAGCGCCGGTAGCGCACCAGCAAGCGGGTGGCCCAGCGGGCGGCCGTGGCGCGGGTGAGCGCGTCGGCGTCGCGGTCGTTGCACAGGTGCAGCTCGACGATCGGCACGCCGGTAGGGAGCGCCGTGTCGCAGAGCGTTCGAGGACGCGCGAGCGGGCGAAGGCGGATGCGCAGCCCTTGCTCGCCGCAGCCGCGGCCGCTCCCGGAGAGCGACTCGAGGCCGTACAGCCGTACCAGCACGGCGTCGACGACCCGTGCGAGCGGCCCGATGGCGCGGGCCAGAACGAGGGTCCAGTGCTGGTGGGAGGGCGCGGGGGCGGACACGCCGCGTCTAGGCGCTCCGGGGGGCGGTGGCCAAGGTGAAGAGCCGCATGGGTGCATCGAGTCTAGCAGCGGCTTGGAAGCCCCGAGTGCGGCGGCCGGGCGGTGGGTGAGCGAGGTTCGCGGTCCCAGCCCGCGCGTCTCCAGGACGACCGCCCCCGGCCGGGCGGTGCAGGCAAGATGGGAGCACGCGCGCCGGGCGCCGTCTTCACGGCGCTCCGGGACCGAAGGCGCCGCGGTCCGGCCGAGAGGCGGGGCGTGCGCGTCCGACGACACGAAGAACGACGCGAAGGAGGTCGCGATGAGCGAGTACGTGCATCCCGAGGTGCTGGTGAGCACGGAGTGGGTCGAGAAGCACGGCTCGGACGATGGCGTCCGGGTGATGGAGGTCGACGAGGACGTGCTGCTCTACGAGCAGGGGCACGTCCCCGGCGCCTTGAAGCTCGACTGGCACACCGAGTTGCAGCGGCCCGACATCCGCGACTTCGTCGACGCACAGGGTTTCGCCGCCCTGATGGAGACCAAGGGGGTCAGCAACGACACCACCGTGGTGCTCTACGGCGACAAGTCGAACTGGTGGGCGGCCTACGCCTTCTGGTTCCTCAAGTACAACGGCCACGGCGACGTGCGGCTCATGAACGGCGGGCGCCAGAAGTGGACGAGCGAGAAGCGCACGCTCGAGAAGGGCGTGCCGAAGGTCGGGCGGGGCCGCTACCAGGTCCCCTACCGCGACGCCTCCATCCGCGCCTTCGCCCCCGACGTGCTGCGGCACCTCATGGCCGTCAAGGACGGCACCGGCGCGCTGGTCGACGTGCGCAGCCCGCAGGAGTACACGGGCGAGAAGCTCCACATGCCCGAGTACCCGCAGGAGGGCGCGCTGCGGGGCGGGCACATCCCGGGGGCGCAGAGCATCCCCTGGGCCCAGGCCGTGAACGACGACGGCACCTTCAAGGACGCCGACGCCCTGCGTGAGCTCTACAGCTCGCAGGGAGTGACGCGCGAGAAGGACGTGGTGGCCTACTGCCGCATCGCGGAGCGGAGCAGCCACACCTGGTTCGTGCTGAAGTACCTGCTGGGGTATCCCAGCGTGCGCAACTACGACGGCTCCTGGACCGAGTGGGGCAACATGGTGGGCGTGCCGATCGCGCAGGGCCAGGAGCCGTAGGCCCCCGACGAGGGGGCGTCAGGACGTAGGGTCGTCAGGACCCTGGGGCGTCCGTGCCGCCGGACCGCGGCTCGGAGGGCGCATCGTCGTCCGCTGGCTGGGGCGGCGCGGCGTCCTCGTCCTGCGGCGTGGCCTCCTCCAGCGGCTCCGACCCCGACCGGGCGTCGGAGCGGCGCATGAAGCGCACGAACAGGACCACGATCGCCAGCATCACCAGGAAGTCGCCGATCTGCCAGAACTGCCACCAGGGGTGGGGCATGACGCCTTGAGGGGTCAATGCGCTCGCTCCTCCACGATCCGACCATCGTACGCCAGCGCGCCCGACGCACCCGTAGACGCGACGTAGGGCGTCGGCCGCGGGGGTTCCGGCTTGTCCCTTGACGCCGCATTTTCCGGCTCTCTACGCTCGCTCCGTAGGCTTTCTCTCCGCGCGGCGCCGGACCCGCCGTCGTTCACATCGGCGGCCGAGACAAGGTGGACGCTCGCCACCCGTCCGGCGCTCGCGCATCCTAGGAGGTTAGGTGTGAAGCGTCGACTCGTAGCCGTCCTGGCGATCGCCGCCCTGGTGCTGGCCACCGTGGGGGTCGCGAGCGCCCAACAGTTCGACTGGAAGCGGTTCTCGGGGACCAAGATCCGCTTCCTCATGAACCAGCACCCCTTCACCACCTTCATCCAGCCGCTGCTGCCCGAGTTCGAGCAGCAGACTGGGATCCAGGTGACCTTCGAGACCTTCCCCGAGGACCAGTTCCGCCAGCGCCGCCTGCTCGAGGCGAGCAGCGGGGCCGACACCCTCGACGGCTACATGATCATGCCGGGGCAGGTGGGGGCGCAGTACCTCGATGCCGGCTGGGTCCGGTACGTCGACGACTACCTCGCCGACCCCACCATGACCGACCCGAACCTCGACCTGAACGACTTCTTCGGGGGCGCGCTGAACACCTTCAAGTCGGGCGGCAAGGTCTTCGGGCTGCCGCTGCAGAACGAGACCAGCCTGCTGTTCTACCGCAAGGACCTGTTCGAGCAGGCCGGCATCCCGCGTCCGCCGCAGGACATGGCCGAGCTGCTGGCCGACGCGGCGCTCCTGAAGCAGGGGCGCGTGGCCGGTTTCGCGATGCGCGGTAAGGCCGCCAACGCCACCTCGCAGATCGTCAACTTCCTGATGTCCTTCGGGGGCACCTGGCTGAACGACGACGGCACCTCGGCGCTGAACAGCTACCAGAGCAAGCAGGCGCTGGCGTTCTACGCCGACCTGCTCCGCAACTACGGCCCTCCGGGTGAGACCAACATGTCGTGGCCGGAGGTGACGAGCCTCTACGCCCAGGGCCAGGCGGCGATGATCTTCGACGCCAACGTCTTCCGCTCGATCATGGAGGACCCTCAGCAGACGATCGACGTGGTACGCAACAACACCGGCTATGCGCCGCTCCCCGCCGGGCCCGCCGGCATGAAGCCGGTCGTGCTGGTGTGGGGCCTCAGCGTGAACCACGCCTCGAAGAACCCGGGCGCGGCCTGGTACTTCATCCAGTGGGCGCTGTCCAAGGCGAACCAGGAGAAGGCCATCCTGGCCGGCGTGCCGGCCGCCCGCACCTCGGCGTGGCAGAACGAGGAGTTCAAGAAGACCGCCCCGGCCGACTGGATCGAGGGCTCGCAGAAGAGCTTTGCCGTCGGCGATCCGAACTGGAACCCGCCCGTGAAGCCGGTGCCCGAGGTCCGCGACGCCTACGGTCAGGCGATCGTGGCGGCCCTCGAGGGCAAGCCCGTCGGCCCCGCCCTGGATCAGGCGGCGCAGTCGATCGACCAGATCCTCAAGAACCAGTAGCGCGAGCCGCCTCGTGACCGCGGGCCGCCGGATCCCCTCCCCGCTTCTTCGACCGCAACGCGGCGTGGCTGTTCCCGCTGCCGGCGGTCATCGCCATCCTCATCCTGATCGTCGGACCGGTGCTGGCGAACGCCTACATCGCCGTGCACGACTGGTTCATCGGGGGGACGCCGAAGTACATCGGCCTGGGCAACTTCGCGCGCGCGCTGCACGACTACCGCTTCTGGAGCGGGCTGAAGAACACCTTCTACTTCACCCTCATCGCCGTCCCCATGGAGATGGTGCTGGGGCTGGCCATCGCGGTGCTGTTCAACCGCGACTTCCGGGGCAAGGGCCTGGTGCGCACCGTCATCCTGCTGCCGATGGTGGCCACCCCCGTGGCCATCGCGCTCATCTGGGCGCTGATGTTCAACCCCAGCCTCGGGGTGCTCAACTACTTCCTCGAGAGCCTGGGGCTGCCGCGGAGCCTGTGGGTGGCCAGCGCGCAGCTCGCCATCCCCTCGCTGACCATCGTGGACATCTGGGAGTGGACGCCGATGGTGGCGCTCATCCTGCTGGCCGCGCTGCAGGGCGTCCCTACCGAGCTCTACGAGGCTGCCATCATCGATGGTGCCGGGCCGGTGCAGGCGTTCCGCTTCATCACCCTGCCCTCGATCCGCTCTGCCGCCGTGATCGCGCTCATCCTGCGCAGCATCGACGCGCTCAAGACGTTCGACATCATCTACGTCATCACCCAGGGAGGTCCGGGGATCGCCTCGGAGACGCTCAACGTGTTCGCCTTCAAGACCGGCTTCGAGTTCTTCCGGGCCGGCTACGCTGCGTCCCTGCTCATCTTCCTGCTGGTCGCGGTGCTGGGAGTCTCGGTCCTGCTCAACCTGGCGCGCAGGAGGCCGGCGTGAACGCCCTCGGGACCGAGCGCGCCCGGCGCACCCAGGCCACGCCGGCGGGTGACCGCCGCCGCCGGCGCCTGCGCCAGCTCGGCATCTACCTGCTGATGGCGGTGGTCATCGCCCTGCTGCTGTTCCCGTTCTACTGGATGATCCTCACCAGCTTGCGCAACCAGGTCGACAACACCAGCCCGGTGCCGGTCTGGTTCTTCAAGCCCACGCTGCAGAACTACCTGAACGTCATCCGTCAGAACAACTTCCTCGCCTACACCTGGCACTCACTCATCATCGCCACCCTCGCCACCGGGCTGGGGCTGGTGCTGGGCCTGCCCGCCGCGTACTCGATCGCGCGCTACAAGCAGAACGGGCTCGCCTTCGCCATCCTCATGGCGCGGCTCACGCCCTACATCACCTACCTGGTGCCCTGGTACATGGCGTTCCGGGCGCTCCACCTGATCGACACCTACGTGGCGCTGACGGCCACCCACCTGATCGTGGGGATGCCGCTGATCATCTGGATCATGATCAGCTTCTTCGAGGAGGTGCCGCGCGACCTGGAGGAGGCCGCCTACGTCGACGGCGCCAGCCGCTTCGGGACCTTCACGCGCATCGTGCTGCCGCTGTCGGCGCCGGGCATCGTGGCCGCCAGCATCCTGTCGTTCATCTTCAGCTGGAACCAGTTCCTGTTCAGCCTGGTGCTGTCGGGGCCCAACACCAAGCCGGTGCCGGTCGCGGTGTTCAACTTCATCAGCTACGGGCAGATCAACTTCGGAGGGCTCGGCGCCGCCGCGGTGCTCATCACCCTGCCGGTGGTGCTGCTGACGCTGGTGATCCAGCGCTACATCGTGACGGGGCTGACGATGGGGGCCGTCAAGGGGTGACGCCGACGGGGAGCGCCTGCATGTCGGGTCGCGCGGACGTTGCGCCTTCGCCCTAGTGCGCCCGCAGCCAGGCGGCGAACGCGCGCATGCCCTCCTCGAAGCTCGTCTGCGGGCGGTAGTCGAGCAGCCGCCGCGCCTTCTCCAGGTCCGCCCAGGTGCGCGGGACGTCGCCGGGTTGCGCCGGCAGCGGGGTGCGCTCGGCCTGCTTGCCGAGGGCGGCCTCCAGCGCAGCGATCATGGCGTCGAGCGACACGGTGCGGTCGTGCCCCAGGTTGATGACCTCGAAGGGGGAGGCGGTGTAGTCCATCGCCGCGCGGATGCCCTGCACCACGTCCGCCACGTAGGTGTAGTCACGCGACGTGGTGCCGTCGCCGTACACCGGGATCGGCTCCCCCGCCAGGATCAGCCTGGCGAACTTGTGGATGGCGAGGTCGGGCCGTTGGCGCGGGCCGTAGACGGTGAACAACCGCAACGCCAGGAACCGCATCCCGTAGAGGTGGCTGGTGACGTGGCCCAGCAGCTCGCCCGCGACCTTGGTGGCAGCGTAGGGGCTGATCGGCCGCAGCACGGAGGCGTCCTCGTGCCAGGGGACGTGCGGGTCGACGCCGTAGACGCTGCTGGAGGAGCCGAACACGAACTGCGGCACGCCCCACCGCCGCGCCTGCTCGAGCAGCACCTGGGTGCCGCCCACGTTGACGCTCTCGTACCCGACCGGGTCCTCCAGGCTCGGCCGCACGCCGGCCCTGGCGGCCAGGTGGACGACCACGTCGATGGGCGACGCGCCGCAGCGCGCCAGCGCCTCGGGGTCGCGCAGGTCGCCCTCGACGACGGTCAGGTGCGCATCGTCGGCGTGCCGGGCGAGGTTGCCCTCCTTGACGCTTCGCGGGTAGAAGGGATCGAAGTTGTCGAGGACGGTGACCTGCCAGTCGCCCTCTCGCAGGAGTCGGTCGACCAGGTGGCTGCCGACGAAGCCGGCGCCCCCGGTGACCAGGGCGTGCCTCACCGCCCGATGCCGGCGTAGGTGAGGCCGGCAGCGCGGACCTCGTCGGGTGGGAGCAGGTTGCGGCCGTCGACGAACAGGTCGCCGCGCATGCGGGCGCGCAGTTCCGCGAGCGGCAGGCTGCGGTACTCCGGCCAGTCGGTGACCAGAACCAGCGCGTCGCATCCGGTCGCCAGCGCGACCGGGTCGTCGCAGGCATCGACCTCGAGCTCGGTGCAGCAGCGCTTCAGGTTGGGGAGCGCGATCGGGTCGTGGACCCGCACGGTGGCGCCGAGCGCCAGCAGCCGCTCGATGACGCCCAGGGCGGGCGCATCCCGGATGTCGTCGGTCTGGCTCTTGAAGGCGACGCCGAGGAGGCCGATGGTGGCCCCACGGAGCACCTTGAGGTGCTCCTGCAGCCGTTCGACGATGTGCAGGCGCTGCCGCCGGTTCACCTCGACCGCCGCGCGCACGATGGCCATCGGGTAGTCGTAGCCTGCGCCCGCCGCCAGGATGGCGCTGGTGTCCTTGCCGAAGCAACTCCCGCCCCAGCCGGCGCCCGCCTGCAGGTACTTGGGGCCGATGCGGCTGTCGAGGCCGATGGCGCGCGCGACCTCGGTGATGTCGGCGCCGACGCGCTCGGCCAGCCCGGCGAACTCGTTGATGAAGCTGATCTTGGTGGCCAGGAAGGCGTTGGCCGCGTACTTGGTGAGCTCCGCCGAGGTGGGGGTGGTGGTGATCAACGGTGGAAGGGCGTAGCGCTCGGGCCGCGGCGTCGCCGGCGGCGGCGTGAAGGTCTGCTCCAGGATGGGGGCGTACAGCTCGCGCAGGGTGGCTACGGCCGCCGCGTCGTCCGCGCCGATGACGATGCGGTCGGGATAGAGGCTGTCGTGGACGGCCTGCCCCTCGGCCAGGAACTCAGGATTGGAGGCCACCCGCACGCCGCCGTCGACGCCGCGCTCGACCAGCGTGCGCTCCAGCAGCGCACGCACGTGGCGGGCGCTGCCGAGCGGGACCGTCGACTTGTTGACGACCAGCAGCCGGGCGCCGGGGGCGACGCGGGCGGCGATGTCGCGGGCCGCGGTGTCGACGAAGACGAGGTCGGCGTCGCCGTCGTCGCGTTGCGGCGTGCCGACGGCCAGGATGACGACGTGCTCGCCGCACAGCTCCGGCAGGCGTTCCGACGCGGAGAGCCGGGGGCCGGTGGCCGCGAGGAGTTCGGGCAGGCCCGGCTCGTGGAAGGTGGGACGCCGCTCGCGCAGGCGCTGCACCACGGCGGGATTCTTGTCGATGCAGAGGACCTCGTGCCCGACGTAGGCGAGGGTAGCCCCGGTCGTCAGCCCCACATAGCCCGCCCCGACGATGACCACGTTCATCGCGATCCCTCCTCGCGGCAGCCGGCCCCGCCCGAGTCCGAAGGGGCGGGGCTGCTCCGAGACGTGACCGAACGGCCGGACTCCGGCGAGCGTCGCTCGCTTCGACGAGGCCCACGGGCCGTTCGAGCGCGTGGCCCCCTCGGATTCACGCTAGCGCATCGGCCCTGCCGTCGGAGGTACCGATGCCCGCTGTGGCGGCGCAGACCGGCGTACGTGCCGGCCGCGCGCCGGCGCCCTCGTCGCAAGCGCCCTCGTCGCAAGCGCCCTCGGGAGCGCCTTCAGAAGCCCCCGTGCTCCACGACGAACACCAGGGCCTCTTCCTCGTAGGCCGTGAAGTTGGCGCAGCCGTGTCGGGTCACGACGATGGCGCCGCAGGCGTTGCCCATGCGCGCGCTCTTCGCCCAGTCCCAGCCGCGGCTGCGGCCGTAGATGACGCCCGCGGCGAAGGCGTCGCCGGCGCCCAGCACGTTCATCACCTCGACCTCGAAACCGGGTACCGCCGTGACGCTGCCGTCCTCCAGGTGGACGGTGCAGCCCTCGACGCCGCGCTTGACCAGCAGCGCCTCGGGTCCGGGCCGCCGGCCCAGCATGGCGGCGATGTTCGCCTCCACGTCGCCGCGGATGACCGGCGCCGAGATCTGCTGCTCGGTGATGACCAGGTCCCGCGGGTCGGTCAGCATGGCGGCGTTGACCTCCTCCTCGGTCCCGAACGCCACCGTCACGAGCGGCAGCAGGGCGCGCACCGCCAGCCCGTACGCCCGCGGATCGAACCACTGGTCGGCCCGGAAGTCGAGGTCGAGGTAGACCGTGCGGCCGGCGCCGCGCGCCGCCTCGGCGGCGAAGAAGGCGGCGCTGCGGCTGGGGTCGGCCGCGAGCGCGGTGGCCG
>JARRMM010000115.1:0-16846 GCA_037386005.1 Deinococcales bacterium
CTGGTCATCGTCCCGCGCTTCGTGTTCGCGCTGGTCGGCATCGTGCTGCTCGCGGCAGGCGGTGCGGGCTACCTGATGCACCGGCTCCAGGCCTGGGAACGCTGGCTGCTGATGGCCCTGGGGCTCGTGCTGCTGTACCCGGCCACCCTCGTCAACGTAGTGGCCCTCGTGGTGGGACTGGCGATGATCGCCCGCGACCGCTTCCGCATGATGCCCGCCAGCCCCTGACCGCACGCTGCGAGGCCGAGAACGCGTCGCGAGCATCGTCTGCAGCGTTCAGCCCTCGCGAGCGGGCAGGCGTCGTTCTGTTCGCCAGAGCGCCCCGAGCAACGGCACCTCGAGCAGCAACAGGGCCGCCACCCCCAGGTAAGTGACCGTGAACCCCGAGCCCGTGACGAGCTCCACCCCGACGATCGGCCCTAGGCTCCCGCCGAGGTCGCCGAAGAACTGGTAGTAGCCGACCACCCGCCCCCGATGTGCCTCCGGCGTGAGGTCACCCAGCAGGGTGAGCAACGGGATCGACGTGCCCCCCATCCCCAGCCCCAGCAGCACCACGCCCACGACGGCGAGCCAGGGGCTGGTCGTCAGGCCCAGGACCGCGAAGCCACCGGCCGCTGCCACGACGCCCGGTAGCGCCAGGCCAGTGCGCGACGGAATCCGGTCGAGCGCGCGCCCGAGGTAGAGGGTGATCCCCGCCGAGGCCAGCATCATGACGGCCAACAGGGCGCCCGCCATCGGCTGCTCCGCCAGGCCCGCCACGCTGATCCCGCGCGCGTGGATCAGGAGCACCAGCGTGGCGAGCAGCGTCCCCTGCACCGAGAAGAACACAAGCATGTTGGCGAGCCACACGGCCTGGACACGCCGGTCAGCACGCACGACGGTCCCGAGCGCATCGGCCAGCCGGTGTGTCCACGGTACCGCCGGGCCCTTCGCGGGGCGGCTCCGGGCCCCCTCCATCCGAGGGACGGTCCACCACGCCAGCACGCCGGCGAAGAGCGTGACGGCGGTCGCGAACAGGAAGGCGGCGTCGTCGGAGACGAACCCCGCCACCAGCCCTCCGGCCAGCATGCCCGCCGGCATCCCGAGGCTCAGGGCCAGCCGGACCACCGCTGTGGTGCGACCCCGGTTCGCCTCCGACGATGCGTTGAGCGCGATGGTGACCCCACCGACGATGATGGCCGACGAACCGATCCCCCAGATGGCGCGGCCCAGTAGCAGCAGCCATCCCGGGAAGGAGGTGTGGAGCGCGAGGCTGTAGGTCCCGGTTGCGACCGCCTCGATGAGCAGGCCGATGGTGAGCGGCCCCTTGCCACCGAACCGGTCGATGAGCGCGCCCGCAGCGGGATTGGCGAACAGGCGCGTCACGCGGTTCGCCGACAGGATCCACCCCACGAGCAGCGCAGGCAGGCCGAGCTTCACGCCCAGGATGGGGATGATCGGGAACGCGATGCCGCCGCCGATACCCCCCAGGAAGACCACGACCGCTACGGGAACGCTCTCGGGCGGCATGCCGAGCCTCTGCAAGGGGCCCGTTCGCTCCACGCGCTCATGCTGGGGCCTCGAGGCCGCAACGTCCGGGCGCCGCGGCTCTCGGGTGGCCGGATCGTCAGACACGGGCCTCCTCTCCCCCGCCACGTCGCGCGCACCGCCCCGCGCCAGAGCCGAAGCGCTGCGTCGGTGGCGCGGACACCAGGCCACGATAGGCCAGGCCGACCCGCAGCGAGGTCGGTTGGGCCGCCCGCGCCCGGCGGCGACGCCCAGGCGGCGCTGCCGCCGGGACGCCCCCGCCACGTCCCCGTCCCCGTCCCCGTCCCCGTCCCACGGGGCCCACGCGTTCCTGCGACGTCGCAGCGGAAACCCGGCGAGACCGTCGCGCGCGACGAATGTGACCGTCCGGGGCTGACGCGCGCGGGGTCGCGGCGCTAGGCTGAAGGCGGTCCAGGAACCGGGCCGCGGTACCGCGAACCGAGCGAGACGACCCTCCAACACGGTGCCCAGGGCTGCGACGCCCCGCGATGGCGGCGTTCGCGGCAGGTGCGTCGCGGCACCCCGGCCGAGGAAGGAGGGGCGATGCCCCGTACCGTCCACGACCCCGTGCGGACCCGCTCACGGAAGACGAAGCCTGCCGAGGCCCTCCCGCCCGAAGCGCTGGCGTCGCTCAAGGTGATCGCTCCCAACGCCTGGATGGGCGAGTGCGACTGTGTCATCGGGCCCTTCACGCACCGCCACGTCGCCGAGGCCTTCGCCAACGCCATGGTGGAGTTCGGCCAGTACGAGGGGGTCTGCGAGCACGTCATCATGCACGCCGACGCGTTCTACGTGCACGTCGTCGCGCTGCGGAAAGCGTTCCGAGTGCTCGCGTGAACGTCGTCGCACACGCGGACTAGCCGAAGATCGCATGCACGAGCAGCCCTGCCGCGGGCGGGAGCACGAGGGTAGCCGCCACGCGGATGAGGGTGAAGCGTGGTCCGACAATCGCGAGCTCGAAGCTCAGCAGACCGACGTTCCACACCGCCCAGCCGGTGATCAACGCGACGGTCGCGGCGAGGCTGGCGCCGGCCTGGTGGATGGCCGCGATGATCGGGAAGGACACGTACGGACCGCCTGGGATCAGGGCGCCGGCTGCCGAGCCGATCACCACGTCGAGTAGACCCGAGGTGCTCGCCAGCCAACGGTGCACCAGCTGGGGCGGCAGGGCGACCGCCAGCATGCCCGCCACGAAGAAGGCGGCGATCAGCATGGGGAGCATGGTCCATAGCAAGCGGAGTCCGGCGAGTGCACCGGCAGCCGGTCGTGCCGGGTCCTGCCGGTAGGCGACGATCGCCATCACCGCGGCCAGCCCGACGAGGATGGCGGTGGCGAGGATCATCGGTTCCGCCGTCCGGTCATGCCGGGCCACCGCCGTGTGCCTCGTCGGATTCCCCCGGGAGACCGTCGCGGACCCATCGGCTCGCGCCGCGGAAGAGAACCTCCGCTAGCGCCCCTGCGACGAGCGGGAACAGCAGGGTCACGACGTAGCGCACCCAGGTCAGGTGGAGGCCGAGGAGGGCCACCTCGATGGGGAGGCGGCTCAACGTCCACAGGTTCTTGGCGACCACGAAGGTGATGATGGTGCCGATGGACGCGCCGCTCTTCAGGAACGCCACGGCGATCGGGTAGTAGACGTAGGGCCCACCGGGGACCAACGCTCCGGCCAGGCCCCCGATCAGCAGACCGCGCCAGCCCGATCCCTCACCGAGCCAGCGCGTGACCGCTTCCTTGGAGATCATCACCTGGATCAGGCCAGCCAGCACGAATGCCGCCACGATCAGCACGGCGACGGCGATCAAGAGGTGGCCGGTACCGCTCAGCCCGGCCAGCACCCGTGCCCAGCCCCCCTCGAGGTACGCGACGACAGCGAGAACGACGCCCGCAGCGAACAGGCCGATGGTCATGCCGCGTTGCACCAGAGTGCGCTCCCCTCGATCGTCGGCGCGATCGCGTTCTGTGCCGACGACTGCATCGGGCTGGCACGGCTTGGCGCGAGCCGCCCGGCTCCCCAACCCTACCGCCGCCCGCTCGTCCGGGGGTCGGCCGAGGCGGCGTGCTCAGGGGCTGCGCGGCCGCTGCGGACCGGACTCTAGGGCAACGCCATCACCCAAGACAGCACCATCGGCAACGTCGCCGCCGCCGTGCTGGCCGGTCCCATGCCCCGGCAGGCCACCGGCATCGACGTTTTCAGCGCGGCCTCGGCGATCACCGGCTTGCACATCCAGGGCAACTCCGTCGCCGACCAGGTCTACGGCGTGTGGGTCTCTAGCCACGTGCAGCAGCCCGCCATCTTCGGCAACCGAGCCGAGGGGCAGGTCGGCACGCTCGTCAAGACCGCCAGCGCGACCGCAGCCGCCCACTGAACGTACGATCCCTACCGCGCGAAGCCGGTTCCTGCCGGCTTCACGCGGCAGCCTCCATTGGAGCGATCCTTTCCCCTGGCAATACACTGACGCTGGATGATACCGACGTTGCGGACAACAGTGGTGGCGGTCTCGTGGTGGGCGGTGAGGTCACCCTGCGAAATGGCACTACGGTGCACGACAACGAGTCGAGCTGGCCTGGAGCTGGCGTGTACTACGGGAATGGACATCTGATCCTGGACGGAAGCGCGATCAGCTCCAACGCAACGACGTCCGTGGGTGGCGGGATCTACGTGACTGGCGGCACCGTGACGCTCCAGGGGGGCGCAACCATCACTGGGAACTCGGCAGGGATCGACGGAGGGGGTATCTACGTCGAGTCCGGGTCACTCGTCGGCGCCGTGGCTGACGGAAACGTCACCGGGAACGTGCCGAACGACATCTCACAGCCTTGAGGTTTCGGCGCCTTGAACCACTTCCAGGGCGGCCACCGTGTGCTGGGAAGCCAGCAGCTCCACCGTCTACAAGGGACGCAGCTACGGGTTAGCTGGACCGCGGGGGGCTGTGTATGCCAGCGGCAACATCTTGACTACGAACTGGAGCGGGGACAGCGTGACGGTGATCCATGGAGGGCCGAAGCCCCAGCAGGGGTTCGAGGGAGGCGTGAAGTGGGGTGAACTGATTTCAGCCCCTATCTGTTAGCCCGTCAACGCGGTGCGGATCATCCGCCAACTCTGCAATCACTTCAAGTGCTTCAAGATCCGGGTCAGCCCGAGGTCAGTCATGGACCTGGTGGGGCGTTTAGTAGTGGATTCTCGCCTGACTTCGACAGTGGCGTTGGGGCCCCGCCGATCGCCAGTTGAGCCTATCGACGTCGTCCATGCAATCTTCGATTGAGGGCCGGCGCGGGCACCCAGCACCGGAGCGCGAGGAAACCGCAGTCACGCCCGGACACCTGTGTGCCTGTCGCTACCGGGTTAGAGTGCGCCGAACGACCAACCTTGAAGGGGTGCCCATGACTCGTACTCGTGCCGTCGTGCTCTCGGTTCTCACGCCGTCCCTGATCGTTCTGTTGGCCGCCTGCAACCAAGCGGCTCCAAGACCGGACTTCGGCATGACGCTGTCCCCGTGGACGCTCAACGCCGGCCTGGCGGATAGCCCCACCACCACCGTCCAACTGACCTCCCAGAACAACTTCGCGGGCACCGTCACCCTCAGGCTGTTCGACAGCAACGGTAACCCCGCCAACGACGTCAGCGTGAGCCCGGCCAGCGTGACGCTCGCCGCCGGGCAGAGCGCCAGCACCCCGCTGAAGATCACCGCAACCGCCAGCCTGCCCGCCGGCACCTTCAGCTTCACCCTGAGCGCCTCGGGGGGCAGCGTGACGCACACCAACCCCCTCACGCTGGTGCTGTCCAACAACGGCACCGGCACCTTCGCGACCGCGACACCCTTCACCGCCGGCAACAGCCCGTGGTCGGTGGCGGTGGGGGACTTCAACGGCGACGGCAGGCCCGACCTCACCACCGCCAACAACGCCGACGGAACCGTGTCGGTGCTGCTGGGGGACGGTCGCGGAGGCTTCACGCCCGCCACCAACTCCCCCTTCACCGCCGGCAGCGGCCCGATCTCGGTGGCGGTGGGGGACTTGAACAACGACGGCAACCTCGACCTCACCACCGCCAACTACTACGACGGCACCGTGACGGTGCTGCTGGGGGACGGCAACGGCAGCTTCACGCCCGCCACCAACTCCCCCTTCCCCGTCGGCAGCCAACCGCAGTCGGTGGCGGTGGGGGACTTCAACGGCGACGGCAACCTCGACCTCACCAACACCAACTCCGGCGCCAACGGCGTGTCGGTGCTGCTGGGGGACGGCAATGGCGGCTTCGCGACCGCAACGCCCTTCACCGCCGGCAGCGGCCCGATCCCGGTGGCGGTGGGGGACTTCAACAACGACGGCATCCTCGACCTCACCACCGCCAACGCCGGCGGCAAGACCGTGTCGGTGCTTCTGGGGCAGTAGCGGTCTGCGTGTCGGTTGCGGTCGACGCCCCGGCCGCCACGCCCTCACATCCAACCGACGATCAGCGCGCGTCACAGCCACAAGAAGAGAGCCGACGCCCGCCAAGGGCGATGGCCGGCCCCCTCACCCAGCTCGGAGGGCGGCAGGCTTGGACCCACGGGCACGGACTGGTCTGCATGCGCGTCGTTGGACATGCTGGGGTGAACTGGAATTCGCTCCTGTCCAGGTGTCTTCAATCGGTCATCGCAACGGTTTCAGCGTACGCCTCCGCGGGGGTCTTCCATCCCAGGGTCTGGCGGGGGCGGGTATTGAGGCTGTCGGCCACTTCCTCGAGCTTGGCTTCGTCGTGAATCGATAGATCGGTGCCCTTGGGGAAGTACTGCCGTAAGAGGCCGTTGGTGTTCTCGTTGCTGCCACGCTGCCAGGGGCTGCGCGGATCGCAGAAGAAGACCCGCACGCCGGTGTCGACCGTGAAGCGGGCGTGCTCACCCATCTCCTTGCCCCGATCCCAGGTCAGGGTGCGCCTGAGCGCCTCGGGCAGTTCCTGGATGCGCTCCGCCAGTGCCTCCCGCACCCGCTCCGCCGTATGCCCGTGCGGCAGATGCAACAGCATCACGAAACGTGTCTTGCGCTCCACCAGCGTTCCGATGGCGCTCTTGTTCGCCGTCCCCATCAGTAAATCGCCCTCCCAATGGCCGGGCACCGCGCGATCCTCCACCTCGGCCGGGCGCTCACTGATCATCACCATCCCGCTGAGCTGGCCCTGAGCCTTCTGCCGGCCCTGCGGGCGACGCTGCGCCCTGCCGGTCCGCAGGCAGGCGGTGAGCTCCCTACGGAGGCTTCCCCGCCCTTGAATGAACAAGGCCTGGTAGATGGTTTCGTGACTCACGCGCATGCCCTCATCACCAGGGTACGTCGCCCTCAGATGCGCGCTGATCTGCTGCGGCGACCACAACTGGGTGAGCAGCCGCTCGACTTCACCCCGGAGAACCTTGTTGCGGGCCAGCTTCGGCGTTCTGGGTCTTGCCATCAACCGGGCGGCGCGCACGTCCCCGCGCCAGGCGCGGTAGCGCGTAGGTCCACCGTTGCCGTTGATCTCCCGACTGACGGTGGACGGAGCCCGACCCAGCCGCTCCGCGATCATCCGAACCGACAAGCCCTGCGTGAGCCCTCGGCTGATCTCTTCGCGTTCCTCGAGCGACAACCGAAGGGCGGAGCGTCGCCGAACCACCGCTCGGTCACGACGCGCTCCGAACACGCGATAGATGGCGTTCAAGGAGCTATCGAACTCCGCCGCGATCTCCGGGTACGGGCAGCCCTCCAGCACCCGCCGGTACATGAGCATCCGCTCCTCGTCACTGAAGCGGCGACCCTCCGACCTCCTGGTCTTGTCCATCGCACCTCCAGAGCTCCCGCCGACCCTACGTCACGTCAACAGGGCAGGTGTTGCGATGGTCAATTGAAACCGCCCCATTAACCCACGGTCGCGTTGACACTCCCCACGACCGCCCGTATACTCTGCCCAATGCGAATCCGTCGGCGCTTGAGGGTCATCAACCTGTGGCAGAGCGTGTTGCTACAGGGAGGTGGGCCCTTCCGCGTCTAGGCTCGCGAACCAGCTCGCGAGCCTGCCGATCGACGGTCGCGGCCTCCGGCAATCCTGCCCGGAGGCCGTCGTGTTTTGTTGGAGGCGCACCCGGCGCCGAGCGAGAGGATGAGCATGGACCGACCCCGAAGCCTCTACGAGAAGGTCTGGCAGGAGCACGCGGTGCGAACGCTCCGCAACGGCCAGACCCAGCTGTTCATCGATACCCACCTCATCCACGAGGTCACCAGCCCGCAGGCGTTCGGCATGCCCGAGCGCACCTACGCCACCGTCGACCACATCGTGCCGACGCACACGCGGCTCGAGCCCTTCGAGGACGCCCTCGCCGACGAGATGATCCGTGAGCTCCGCAAGAACTGCGCAGAGAACGGCATCCGCTTCTTCGACCTCGACACCGGTCACCAGGGCATCGTCCACATGGTGGGTCCCGAGCAGGGCATCACCCAGCCCGGCACGACCATCGCCTGCGGCGACAGCCACACCTCCACCCACGGCGCCTTCGGGGCCATCGCCTTCGGCATCGGCACCAGTCAGGTCCGCGACGTGCTCGCGACCCAGACCTTGGCCATGAACGAGCTGAAGGTACGGCGCATCGAGGTGAACGGCCGCCTCCGCCCCGGCGTCTACGCCAAGGACGTGATCCTCCACATCATCCGCACGCTCGGCGTCAAGGGCGGCCTCGGGTACGCCTACGAGTACGCCGGCGACGTCTTCGACCGCATGAGCATGGAGGAGCGCATGACGGTGTGCAACATGTCGATCGAGGGCGGCGCGCGCTGCGGCTACGTCAACCCCGACGACACCACCTTCGCCTACCTCGAGGGTCGCCCCTACGCCCCGCGAGGATCGGCCTGGGACGAGGCGGTGGCTCGCTGGCGCAGCCTGGCCTCCGATCCCGGCTGCAGCTACGACGACGTGGTCACCATCCGCGCGGAGGACATCCCGCCCACCGTGACGTGGGGCATCAACCCGGGCCAGGCCATCTCCATCGAGCAGAACGTCCCCACCGTGGAGGGCGCGGCCGAGGGCGAGCGTGATTCGGTCGCCGAAGCGCTGGCCCACATGAAGCTGACGCCGGGCGCGCCCATCGCCGGCACCAAGGTCGACGTGGCGTTCTTCGGCTCGTGCACCAACGGGCGCCTGTCCGACTTCGTGGAGGCCGCCCGCTACCTCGAGGGGCATCGCGTGCACGAGGGCGTCCACGCCATCGCGGTTCCCGGCTCGCAGCATGTCAAGGCCGAGTGCGAGCGCCTGGGCATCGACCGGGTGTTCAAGGCGGCGGGCTTCGAATGGCGCGACGCCGGCTGCTCGATGTGTCTGGCGATGAACCCCGACAAGCTGGTCGGCGACCAGCTCTGCGCCAGCACCTCCAACCGCAACTTCAAGGGGCGCCAGGGCAGCCCGACGGGGCGCACCGTGCTGATGAGCCCGGTGATGGTCGCCGCGGCCGCGGTGACGGGCAAGGTCAGCGACGCCCGCGAGGTCTTCGGCGTGGCGCGAGAGGCGGTAGCGTGATCATGGCGCTCGAGAAGATCCGTCAAATCCGTGGACGCGCCGTGCCGTTGCCCGGCGACGACATCGACACCGACCGCATCATCCCGGCGCGCTACCTCAAGTGCGTCACCTTCGACGGCCTCGGCGACGCGCTGTTCTACGACGAGCGCTTCGACGAGCACGGCGAGCCCAAGGCGCAGCCGCTCAACGACCCGCGCTTCGAGGGCGCCAGCATCCTCATCTCGGGCAGCAACTTCGGCTGCGGCTCGAGCCGCGAGCACGCCCCCCAGTCGATCGCCCGGGCCGGCTTCCGAGCGGTGATCGCCGAGAGCTTCGCCGAGATCTTCTTCGGTAACGCCACCACCCTGGGCCTCGTCTGCATGGCCGTCGCGCCGGACGCGCGGCGGGCGCTGACCGAGGCCGTCCGTACCGACCCCGGGCTCGAGATCGAGCTCGACGTCGAGGCGGGCCGCGTGCGGGCCGGCGAGATGGAGCTCGACGCTCTTCTGCCGCCCTCGGCGCGCGAGGCGCTGCTCGAAGGCTACTGGGACCCGCTGGGCGAGTTGCTGGAGGGCGTCCCCGAGGTGCAGGCGGTGGCCGAGCGGCTGGGTCACGTCGCGGCCGGCGCCTGAGCCCGATGGAACCGAACGACGAGCAGACCGCAGCGCGCTGGTCGCGTCGCGGCCCGGTGTACGCGGTCAGCCGCGAGCACGTGGCCGGACCCTCGCTGCCGCGCCTGGTGGCGCTGGCCCGGCCGCGTCCCGGCGACCGCTGCCTCGACCTCGGCACCGGCGCCGGCCACACGGCCGCAAGGCTGGCCGAAGCGGGGGCCGAGGTGATCGGCATCGATCCTGCCCGCGGCATGCTCGACGCCGCTCGCCGCCGCTACGGAGCGCTCCCCAACCTGCGCTTCGTCGAGGCGCCGGGCGACGCCACCGGCCTGCCCTCCGGCAGCTTCGACATCGTGACGGCGCGCCACACCCTGCACCACCATGCCGACCCGATGGCCACCCTCTCCGAGGTGACACGCGTCCTCAAACCGGGGGGCCGCTTCGTGCTGGTGGACGAGACCACGCCCGACCCTCGTGTCGACGCGTGGCTCGACGCCGTCGAGCGGGCGCGCGACGCCACCCACGTGCGGGCGTACGGACTGGACGAGTGGCGCGCCATGCTGGGCGGCGCGGGCCTGCAGTGGATCGTCGGGGACATCGAGACGCGCTACCCCATGGAGGTCGAGGCCTGGGTCGGGCGCATGGCGCTGGACGAGGCCGGGCAGGCCGAGGTCCGGCGGCTCTTCCGGCAAGCGGGGCCGCTCGAACGGAGACTCTTCACCATCGAGTACGAAGCCGGGGAGGCGGTGCGCTTCGCGTTGCCCATGGCGCTGGTGCTGGCCACCCTCCCCGAGGAGGGAAGGCGAGCATGACGTACCACATCGCGGTCCTGCCCGGAGACTTCATCGGGCCGGAGGTCGTCGAGGCCACCATCCGAGCGCTGGAGGCGATGCAGCGCACCCACGGCCTGGCCTTCGAGTTCGAACGGCTGCCCTTCGGCGGCGGCGCCATCGACAGCCACGGGGAGCCGCTCCCGCAGGTCACCAAGGATGCCTGCACGCGCGCCGACGCCGTGCTGATGGGATCGGCCGGCGGCCCCGTGGGCGACCACCCGTGGAACCGGCTGCCACGCGAGAAGCGCGTGGAGTCCGGGATCCTGGCGCTGCGGCGCCACCTCAAGGTGTTCGCGAACCTGCGGCCGGTCAAGGTGTTCGCGGGCCTCGAGCGTCTCTCGCCGCTCAAGGAGTCGGTGGCGCGCGGCACCGATCTGCTGATCCTGCGTGAGCTCACCGGCGGCATCTACTTCGGCAAGCCCTCCTACGCGCACGACGACCAGGGGCTCTCGACCATGGTCTACGACCGCTACGAGGTGGAGCGCATCGCCCGCGTGGCGTTCGAGACGGCCCGCCAGCGCCGCAACAAGGTCACCAACGTCGACAAGTCGAACGTCCTCGACGTCTCGCAGTTCTGGCGCGACGTGGTGGTGGGCGTCCACCAGACCGAGTTCCCGGACGTGGAGCTCGACCACCTCTACGTGGACAACGCCGCCATGCAGCTGGTGCGCGCCCCGACCGAGTTCGACGTGGTGGTGACCGGCAACCTCTTCGGCGATATCCTGTCCGACCTGGCCGCCGTCATCCCCGGTTCGCTCGGCGTGCTGCCGTCGGCCAGCCTCGGCGGGGACGTCGGCCTCTACGAGCCCGTGCACGGAAGCGCACCCGACATCGCCGGGAAGGGCATCGCCAACCCGGTAGGCACGCTCCTGTCGGCCGCCATGATGCTCCGCCACGGACTGGGCGAGGGCGAGGCCGCCGACGCCCTGGAGGCCGCGGTGCAGACCGCGCTCGGTGAGGACGCCACCGTGGACCTGGGAGGCCGTCGTGGGACCGACGCCTTCGCCGACGCCGTGATCCGGGCACTCGAGACGGCGGCCGCACCGACGACCTGATCGATTCGTCCGCCGCTCGGGGCGCGTGTCCTCCGGGACGCGCCCCGTGCGGCGGACCCCACCCGCGGGGCGCGCTCCCCTGCGCACCGCCGACCGGATCGCGGGGTTCCGCGAGACGGTCTTCGCGACCTACTCGCGCCTGGCCCGGCAGCACGACGCCATCGATCTCGGCCAGGGCTTCCCCGGCTTCGACCCACCCGGCTTCGTGCTGGAGGCGCTGGCCGCCAGCGCCCGGGGCGGGCAGCAGTACGCCCCGCTCGGCGGCCTGCCCGCGCTCACCGAGGAGGTGGCGCTGGACGTCGGCGGCCGGCTCGGCCTGGAGCTCGATCCAGCGGCCCACGTCCTGGTGACGGTGGGAGCGACCGAGGGGTTGTTCGCGGCCATCCAGGCCCTCGTATCGCCCGGCGACGAGGTCCTGCTCATCGAGCCGTTCTACGATGCCTACCCCGCCGACGTCGTGATGGCCGGCGGGGTCCCCCGCTACCTGCCGCTCGACCTCGAGGGCGGGCGCTGGCACCTCGACCCCGAGCGCCTGCACCGCGCCGTGGGGCCCCGCACCCGCGCGATCGTCGTCAACACCCCTCACAACCCCACCGGCAAGGTCTTCAGCGAGGCAGAGCTCGACGCGCTGGTGGCGGAGGCGGCCCGCGTGGACGCCGTGTTGATCAGCGACGAGGTGTACCAGCGCATCGCGTTCACCGAGCACGTGCCGCTCGCCAGCCGCCCCGGCGCCTGGGAACGTACGCTCACCGTCGCGAGCCTGGGCAAGACCTTCTCGGTGACCGGCTGGAAGGTCGGCTGGGTGACCGGTCCCGCCGAGCTCGTCCACGCCGTGACGATGGCGCACCAATGGATCCCCTTCGACGTCGCGACGCCGTTGCAACGCGCCGGCGCCGCGATGCTGAAGCACGCTCGGGAGAGCGACTACTACGCCGAGCTCCGCGACGGCTTCCTGCACAGACGCGACGCCCTGCTGGCCGCGCTCGAGCCCACCCCCCTCGAGGGGATGGTGCCCGACGGCGGCTACTTCGTCGTCGCCGACACGCGCGCGCTCGGCTACAGCGACGACGTCGCGCTGTGCCGCGACCTGCCGAGCCGCGCCGGCGTGGGCGCCATCCCGCCGAGCGCCTTCTACGCCGACGAGCACAAGCACCTGGCCCGGCACCTGGTGCGCCTGGCGTACTGCAAGGACGAAGACGAGATCCGACGGGCGGGCGAGCGTCTCGCCCGGCTCGGCTAGCGCGGTGGCCGAAGGCCGCTCCGGGGGAGCGACCGACCCCCCACTGGTGGTGCTGGTCGGGCTGACGGGCGTCGGCAAGAGCACCGCGGTGGGCGCACTGCGTACGGCCGTGCCAGGCACGGTGCTGCTGCCCAACCGACGCGAGCTCGCCGACCGCATCGTGATCCCGGATGCGCAGCGTCTGGCCGGCGAGCCGGTCCATCCGGTGCGCGACCGGCTGCAGCGTTTCCGGCTCACCGCGCGTTACCGCGAGGCCCATCCCGGGGGGCTGGCCCACGCCCTCGAGCGCTACCTGGCGCGCGAGGGCGGAGCCGTGGACGCCCCGCTGCTCCTGTTCGACAACCTGCGCGGCGAAGCGGAGGTGGGCTACGCCTGCGAGCGCTTCCCGCGCGCACGCTTCATCGTGCTGGAGGCCCCGGCAGCGACGCGTGTGCTGCGGCTCGCAGGCCGCCACGACGTGTTCGACCGGGCCGGGTCGCCTCGGGGCGCGGCGGCCGACGCCCTGCTGGCGCGGCTCGCCCGGGTGGAGGGCCTGGACGCGCTGCTCGACCTCCACACGCTCGCGGCCGAAGCCGACGGGCTCGACCCCGAAGCCGTCGAGACCGGTGCGCGCGTCGTCGCCGAGGAGAGCCTCCACTACGACCCCGGTGCGACGTGGCGACGGCTCGATGCCCTGCCCGCCGCCCGGCGCATCCGGCTCGACACCGGACGCCTGAGCCCGCGGCAGGTCGCCGACCGCTTGCGCGCCTGGCTGTAGGCTGGTCGCCATGGCCCGCATCGCGCGTCTCGCCGTCTCCCCCCTGGTGCTCCCCATGGCCGGCGCCCTGCGCTGGGGCTCCGGCAGCGAGCTCACCTCGCTCGAGCACCTGTTGCTGGGCGTCGAGGTCGAGGGCGGCGCCCTCGGCGTGGCGGAGGCGCCCGTCCGGCCCACCATCTACGGCGAGACCCCCGAGGGGATGGAGGCCGCCTTGCGCCGGCACCTGGCGCCGCGCCTGGTCGGTGCCGACGCCGACGACCCCGAGGAGCTGAGCCGGATCTTCCGCTCGCTCCCCTTCAACTTCGCGCTCAAGGGGGCGCTCGACCTGGCCCTCCAGGAGGCGCGGGCCGCGGCGCTCGGGGAGAGCCTCGCGAGCCGTGAGGCCGGACCGCAGCGGCGCCCCCGGGTGAGCTTCATCCTGGGCATCGCACCGCTGGCGTCGATGCTCGCCGAGGCGAGGGCGGTGGTCGAGGCCGGCGTGCGCGTCCTGAAGGTCAAGGTGGGGCGCGACCCGGCGCACGACGAACGCGTGCTGCAAGCGCTGCGCCACGAGCTCGGCGAGCAGGTGCTGCTCTACGCCGACGCCAACGAGACGTTGCCGGAAGCCGAGGCGGCCCGCCGCCTGGAGCGCCTGGCGCGCCTGGGCGTCGCCTATGTGGAGGAGCCGTTGCCGGTGCACCGCCTGGCGGCGCGGCGCCGACTGCGCGCCGCCGGCATCCTGCCGATCATCGCCGACGACAGCACCTTCACCGTCGCGGACCTCGAGCGCGAGCTGGAGGCGGACACCTTCGACATCCTCAACATCAAGCCGGCCCGTAGCGGCTGGCGCGACTCCCTGGCCATGCTCGCGTTGGCCGGGGACGCCGGCAAGGGCGTGATGATCGGCTCGCAGGCCAGCAGCGGCCTCGGGACCCTCCACAGCGCCGTGGTGGCGAGCCAGGCGGGCGTGACCCATCCGAGCGAGCTCAGCTTCCCGCTCAAGCTCCGCAGTGACAGCCTCGACCGCCCACTGCCGCTGCGCGACGGCGTCCTCGATCTGGACGACCTGCTCGCCGCGCGGGTGCGGCCGGAGCTGTGGACGCCGACCTGGCTCTGAGTCCCGCCTCGCAAGACGAGCGCCCGCCGATCGGGTCCCGAGCGCGTGCGGTCGGGCCCCGGGGACGGCGCGGTACGATGGGCGGCGTTGCCCCGGGCGGGAGGGAGCGTCCCGCCACCGGCGCCCCGGGAACGCGCACGTGCCGGGCGCCGCGGCGTCACGCGGGGGCCCGGAGGTCCAGCATGGAGAAGTCCGTGGTCGCCGCCGTCCTGGCCGCACTCGGGGCGGGTATCGCCATCGGCGTGCAGGGGGCGGTGATGCGCACCGCCGACCGCGCGGTCGGCGCGCTGCGCACCGGTCTGCTCGTCAACATCGCAGGAGGCTCGCTCTCGCTGCTGGCGCTGTTCGCGCTATCGCTGCTGGGCGGCGGCGTGCTGTGGGGCGCGCTGCTACGTAGCTCCCCGTTCTGGGGCGTCGCCGGAGCGCTCGGCATCGGCATCCTCACGGGCATGGCCTTCGCCCTGCCCCGCCTCGGCATCGCTGCGGGGTTGGGGGGCATCATCCTGGGTCAGATGACGGCCGCCGTGGTCATCGACGCGGCCGGCTGGGGTGCGAGCCGCATCCCGTTGAGCGCGAGCCGTCTCGCGGGGCTCCTGCTGATGGCGGTCGCCGTCGTGTTGCTCTTGCCGCGACGCTGAGTGCGGATCGATCCGCGCTGCTCAGGGCAGCGCCAGCAGGCTGAAGAAGGCCAGCGCCAGCGCTCCGATGGTGATCGCGCCGGGACCGCCCAGCGCGCTCAGGATCCACAGGAGCGTGCCGCTGAGCAGGCCCGAGAGGCCCCAGGCGGTCCACTCGCGGTGCGACACGTGCAGCCAGCTCGACGCCTTCTCCAGCGTCACGGTGGCGAGAGCCACCAGGGCGAACGCCAGCAGGCCCGCCTCGCCCGACCCCGCGGAGCCACCGGTCGCAGAGCGCACGACCACCAGCAGCACGAACACGGCGCCGGCGGCCACCAGGCCCGGCAGCGCACGCCCCGCTCCCCGCGAGAACGGGTCGAGGGGGACGGGGGCCGGCTCCACCGACGGTCCGAGCAGCCACGACGCCAGGAAGCCGGCGGCCAGTCCCAGCACCGCCAGCGGCAGCCCTCCCACGACGCCGGCCGAGAGCGTGGCGTAGACGTAGCCGAGCGCCGCCAATAGAGCGATCTTCATGAGCAGCGGCGCCCGCAGCAGCCCCAGGGCGCTGCGCCACGCGACGGCCCCCAGCCTCTGGGTCATGACCGCCATCAGCACGGATGCGCGGAACTCGGCCACCACCATCGCGTCGAAGAGGTAGCCCTCCGGGTAGGCGTCGCCCTGAACGGTGAGCGCCAGGGCTGCGGCCACCAGCCCGAAGGCCGTGAACGCGCCGGCGGCGAGCGCGGGCGCGGCCGTGCCCTGCTCCCACCCGAGCGCACCGGAGGCCGCTCCCAGCGCGGCCAGCAGCGAGGCCAGCAGGGCCAGCGGGACCGCGAAGCGGCGCCGTTCGTAGACCAGCAAGGCCAGGGCCGCGCGCAACAGCCATAGGCCGGCCCCCAGCGCCACCAGCGCAGGCGCCGACACGGCGAACAGGATGGTGACCAGCAGCCAGGCGGCGGTGCCGACCACCGCGCCCACGAAGACCCTGGAGGCGAAGAAGCCGAGCAGACGCGGCCGGAGCACCCGGCGCGCGGGCCAGGGCGCCAACCCCAGCAGCATGGCGTGACTCCGCCCCAGCACGACCGGCGGCGAGCGCTGCAGCGACACGCTCACCAGCGCCAGGAGCGCCATCACGTCGAGCGCGATCGGGAGCGCGGCCACCGGAAGGGGGCGCTCGATGGGTGCGGCCGATTGCACGCCGCCCACGACGAACAGCCCGATCCAGAACACCAGATAGATGATGGTCGACCACCCGAAGGTGCGGCCCACCCAGCGGTACCCCCGGCCGACGCGGCGCCGCAGCATGCGGCGCTCCAGCCCCCGCAGGCTCGGCGTCCTGGACGGTCCCGCCACGGCCGACGCGCTAGCCACCGTGTCCGTCGCGGCTTCCGTCACGATGTCGGCCGGCAGGTCCCTCACCCAGCTTGCCCACGTGGCCTCCGCGCACCTCGACGACGTCCGCCTGCAGGTCGGCCTCCAGCGACTGGTCGTGGGCGCTGAGCAGGTTGATGCGCCCGCTCCTCGCGCGCTCGCGCAGCCCTTCGCCGAGGGTGAGCCGAGCGTCGGCGTCGAGGGTGTTGAACGGCTCGTCCAGGAGCAGCAGGTCGGGCTCGAGCCC
>JARRMM010000115.1:16873-17494 GCA_037386005.1 Deinococcales bacterium
GCAGGTCGGGCTCGAGCCCGAGCGCCAGCGACAGCGCCGCCTTGTGCCGCATCCCACGCGAGTGGGTGCCGGGGAACTCGTCGAGCCTCCCGCCCAGCTCGAAGCGCTCGAACCAGGCCACCACCCGCTCCTCGGCGTCCGGGCGCGCGTAGGCGCGGCTGAGGAAGGCGGCGTGCTCCCGCACGGTCAGGTCCTCGAACAGGGTCGGCACGTCGGCGACGAACGCGAACGCCGCGCGCCCCTCGAGCGAACGCGGGCGCGCGCCGAAGATCAGGATCTCCCCCTTGAACGGCAGCAGGCCGGCGATGGCCCGGAGCAGCGTGCTCTTGCCGGCGCCGTTGGGACCGCGCAGGAGCACCGTCGTGCCGGCGGGGATGGTGAGGTCCACCTCCGCCAGCACGGCCTCGCCGCCGAACTGCACGCTGACCTCCTGCAGCTCGACCTCGCCTTGCAGGTCTCCTTCGCGCTCGCGCTCGGCGCGGTCGACCCCGCGCTCGGAAGTGCTGGTCGTCGGTTCGCTCATCGGCTACCACCTTACGCTGCGGGCGACGCCGGGGCGGGTCGCCCGGCCCCGGCGCGACCGCCGCCCTCCGCCCGCTGCTCCTTCCGCATCCGCCGCCT
>JARRMM010000116.1:0-7724 GCA_037386005.1 Deinococcales bacterium
CGGGCAGCGCCGACGAGGCCGCCGCCTTCGTGGCGACGCTGTAGGAGGCCGGGCTGGCGGTCTCGGTCATCGTCATGGTGGGCGCGGGGGGCGAGCGCTTCGCGGCCGAGCACGAGCGCGACACGGCCGCACTGCTCGACCGGCTCCCGCTCGGAGGCGGCGACCTGGTCTACCTGTCGCCGTTCGTGGTGCAGCCGGGATCGGCCTACCAGGCGCGGGCCGCGGCCGACGGGCTGCGCCCGCTGTCCGCCGACGAGCGGGCGGCCCAGTACGAGCGTCTGTGGACGGCCGCGCGCGTGACCGTCCCCGAGGCGCGGACGGCGCTGTACCACATCGACGAGTTCGTGTACTGAGCTCCATGGCCGCAGGCGTGGCGGGCATCGCTCGCGCGCCGAGCCTCGGCTAGACTGGCGCATGGACTGGATCGAGACGGCGCAGGCGGCGCTCCGCGCGGCCGGCCTGGACGCCTGGCTGCTGTACGACTTCCGCGGCTCCAACCCCACGGCCCGGGCGCGCATCGCGCCGCTGCTCGACGGCGGGGTCGCCTCGCGCCGCGTGTTCCTGCGGGTACCCGCCCAGGGGGACCCGGTGCTGCTGGTGCACGCCATCGAGCGCGGCTCGATCCCCCCGCTGCCGTTCGAGGTGCGCGCCTACAGCAGCCGCGACTCGCTCGAGCGCGCCGTGGCGGGGCTGCTGACGGGGGTGCGTCGGGTGGCGATGGAGTACTCGCCGGGTGGCGACAACCCCTACGTCGGCAGCGTGGACGCCGGCACCATCGAGTGGGTGCGCTCGCTCGGGGTGGAGGTGGCGTCCTCGGCCGAGGTGGCGCAGGCGCTGGAGGTGTGGACGCCGGCGCAGGTCGACGCCCATCTCGACGCCGCCGAGGCGGTGCTGGCCGCCAAGGACCGGGCCTTCGCCTTCCTGCGGGAGCGCCTCGCGCTCGGCGCCGAGGTGCGCGAGACCGAGGTGCAGCACCTGATCGCGGCGTTCTTCGAGGAGCGTGGGCTGGTGTTCGACCACCCCCCGAACGTGAGCTTCGGCGCGCACGCCGGCGACCCGCACTACGTGCCGCGCGTGGGACAGGATGCCGTCGTGCGCGCCGGCGACGTGGTGCTGATCGACCTGTGGGCGAAGCGCGCGGAGGACGACGCCCCCTACGCGGACGTGACCTGGATGGGCGCGTGCGGGGAGCCCTCCGAGGCGCTGACCCGGGCCTTCACGGCCGTCATCGAGGCGCGCGACGCCGCCTTCCGGGCCATCGCGGAGGCGTACGCCGAGGGGCAGCCTCCGCAGGGGGCGGCCATCGACCGCGTGGCGCGCACCGTGCTGGCCGAGCGGGGGTACGGCGACGACGCCTTCGTGCACCGCACCGGGCACAGCCTGGGAACGCGCCACACGCACGGCAACGCGGCCCACCTGGACGACTTCGAGACGCGCGACACGCGGCGCCTCGTGCCGGGGCTCGGTGTGACCATCGAGCCGGGGGTGTACTTCGCCGACTTCGGCGTGCGCAGTGAGATCGACGTGCTGTTGGAGGAGGACGGTCCGCGGGCCACCACCGACCTCCAGGCCGAGCTGGAGGCGGTACCGGCGCCGGCGACGTGAGCGCCGGCTGGAGGGAGAAGGGGTCATGGGACGGGTCATCCACTTCGAGATCCCCGCGCGCGACATGCAGCGGGCGGGGCGCTTCTACCGGGAGGCGCTCGGCTGGACCGTGACGGGCTGGGAGGGCCCGGTGGAATACCTGCTGGTGGGGACGGGGTCCGGGGGGACGCCGGGGATCGACGGCGGCATCCTCCGGGCCAACGAGCTCATCGGGAGCGTGGTCAACACGGCGTCGGTCGACGACCTCGAGGCCGCGCTCGAGCGCGTGAAGGCCGCCGGCGGGACGGTCGAGCGGGGGCGGCAGGCCGTGCCCGGGGTGGGGTACATGGCGTACTGCCGCGACACCGAGGGGAACCTGTTCGGGCTGATGCAGGAGGACGCCTCCGCGGTCTGAGTCGGGGATGCGGGCCGCGGTCGCGGGGTGCTGCCGAGGCGAGCCGGGCGCCGCGCACGCATGCCGCTACGGTGTCGGCGCTCCGTCGGCAGCGTGACGCTGCGAGCCCGTACGCAGCCCCGCTCCCGAGAGGGGGCGTGTGTGTCCGGCCTGCGCCGTGCGCCGAGGCGCCTGCCTGGCCGCGTGGGGGATAGACTGGGGCAATGTTTGTACCGAGTCCAAGAACGGTCGCGGTGGTGGACGGAAGCCGCATCCCCTTCCTGCGCGCCGGCGGCGGCTACGCCAGCCTGATCGCCTACGACCTCGCCCGCATGGCGGTGCGCGGCCTGCTCGACCGTGCCCAGCTCGATGCGGCGCGGCTCGACGCCGTGATCCTGGGCTCCGTCGTGCAGAACCCGGCCACCAGCAACGTCGCGCGTGACGCCGCGCTGGCCGCCGGCGTCCCCGAGCGCACGCCGGCCTACACCGTCACCATGGCCTGCATCTCCGCCAACCGGGCCATCGCCGACGCCGGCATGATGATCGCTGCCGGTCAGGCGGACACCGTCCTGGCGGGCGGCGTCGAGATGCTCGGCGACGTGCCCATCGGCTTCACCCGCGAGGTGCGGCGCCGCTTCTTCGAGACCCGCAAGTACAAGAGCGCCCTCGACTGGCGCCGCTTCTTCGCCGGCCTCAAGCCCTCCGAGCTGATGCCGCAACCGCCCGCCATCGCCGAGTACAGCACCGGCGAGACGATGGGCCGCAGCGCCGACCGGCTGGCGGCCGCCTTCGGCATCGCCCGCGGGGACCAGGACGCCTACGCCCTGCGCTCGCACCAGGGCGCGGCGCACGCCCGGTCCGAGGGCCTGCTCGGCGCCGAGATCACGCCGGTGGCGGTCCCGCCCGGTTTCGATGCGCTGGAGGCGGACGACGGTATCCGCGAGGACACCTCGCTCGAGCGCCTGGCGAAGCTGGGACCCGCCTTCGTCAAACCGTTCGGAACGGTCACGGCGGGCAACAGCAGCCCGCTGACCGACGGTGCCGCGGCCACCCTGCTGATGGACGAGGAGCGGGCGCGGGCCGACGGCCGTCGCGTGCGCGCGCGGGTGCGCGATTTCGTGTTCGTGGCACAGGACCCCGGCGACGAGCTGCTGCTCGGCCCCGCCTACGCCGTGCCGCGCCTGCTCGAGCGCAACGGCCTGAGCTGGAGCGACCTCGACGTCGTCGAGATCCACGAGGCCTTCGCCGGCCAGGTGCTGGCGGTGCTGGCGGCGCTGGAGTCCGACGCGTTCGCGAGGGAGCGGCTGGGGCGCGAGGAGCGTGTGGCCCGCGTCGACCTGGACCGCGTCAACCCCTGGGGCGGCTCGGTCTCGCTGGGGCACCCCTTCGGCGCGACCGGCTCGCGCCTGGTCAACACCGCCGTGCACCGGCTGGAGCACGAGGACGGCAAGCTGGCCCTGGTGACGGCGTGCGCCGCCGGCGGCCAGGGCCACGCCATGCTGCTCGAACGGGGGGACGCGTGATGCGGCCCCGCTCCACCCACGGAGGTCGACCGTGAGCCGCGTCGAGCTGGAGCGCCGCGGCGACGTCGCCGTCGTCTGGCTGGACCCGGAGGGGGAGCCCGTCAACACCCTGAGCACCGCCCTGCTGCGGCGCTTCTCCGAGTTGCTCGATGAGATCGAACGCGACGACGCCGTCAAGGCGGGCGTGGTGGCCAGCCGCTCCCCGCGTTCGTTCGCCGCCGGCGCGGACATCCGCGAGTTCCTGCGGTTCACGAGTCCGGACGAGGTGCGCGCCGTGATCAGCGAGGGGCAGGCCCTGCTCGGCCGCCTCGAAGCCTCGCGCAAGCCGGTGGTGGCGGCGGTCCACGGCGCCTGCATGGGCGGCGGGGTCGAGCTGGCGCTCGCCTGCCGCGCCATCGTGGCGAGCGACCACCCCTCGACGCGCTTCGCCCTGCCCGAGGTCAACCTCGGACTGCTGCCGGGCCTGGGCGGCACGCAGCGCCTCCCCGCCCGGATCGGCCTGCCCGACGCGCTCGACATGGTCCTGACGGGGCGCAGCGCCTACGCGCGGAAGGCCCGGAAGATGGGCCTGGTGGACGTGACCGTCCCTCAGGAGAGCGTGGTGGACGCGGCCGTCCACGCGGCGCGCGGCCTGGCGGACGGCAGCTGGCGTCCCCGCGAGCCCCGCCGGCCGCTGCGCGATCGGCTGCAGGGCTCCGCTCCCGCCCGCCCCCTGGTGTGGCGCACGGCCGAGCGGCAGGTGGCCAAGGGCGGGGGCCACTACCCGGCGCTGCCGCGGGTCCTCGCGGTGATGCGCACCGGCATCGAACACGGCCGTTCGGCGGGCTTCGAGGCGGAGTCGAAGGCGTTCGCCGAGCTGCTGTTCACGCCCGAGGCGCGCGCCCTCATCCACGTCTTCTTCGCCCAGTCGGCGGCACGCAAGAACCCCTACCGGGACCACGCGGAACCGCGCCCGGTCGACACCGTGGCGGTGCTGGGCGCCGGCCTCATGGGCTCCGGCATCGCGCAGGTCAGCGTGGACAAGGGCCTGCACGTCGTGCTCAAGGACCGCGACCTCGAGCTGGCCGCCAAGGGCAAGGGCGCCGTCTACCGCGGCCTCTCCCGCCGCGTCGGCAAGGGCGTCACCCCCTTCCAGCGCGACCGCGCGGTCGAGCGCGTGACGCTGGCCGGCGACTACGCCGCCGTGGCCAGCGCCCAGATCACCATCGAGGCGGTGCTCGAGGACGTGGGGCTCAAGCGCGAGGTGCTGCACGAGGTGGAGGCCGTCACCCAGCCCGGCCACGTCTTCGCCAGCAACACCTCCGCCATCCCCATCACGCGCATCGCGCAGGGCGCCGGGCGCCCCGAGGCCGTCGTCGGGATGCACTACTTCTCGCCCGTGCCCCGCATGCCGCTGCTCGAGGTGATCGTCACCGACGCCACCGCCGACTGGGCCGCGGCCACCGCGGTCGAGGTGGGGCTGAGGCAGGGCAAGACCGTGATCGTGGTCGGCGACGGCCCCGGCTTCTACGCCGTCCGCGTGCTCGGACGCTTCTTCGCCGAGGCCATGGCCTGCTTGCGGGAGGGCGCCGACATCACGTTGATCGACGGCGCCATGCGGCACTACGGCTTCCCCATGGGCCCCTTCGAGCTGCTCGACGAGGTCGGCCTCGACGTGAGCGCCAAGGTCGAGACGGTGCTCGCCGAGGCCTTCGCCGAGCGCGGGGTGCCCCCGGATGACGCCGTGAAGCGGCTGGTGGAGGCCGGCTACCGCGGCCGCAAGGCAGGCAAGGGCTTCTACCGCTACGAGCGCGGCAAGCGCACCCACGAGGTGGACCGTCACGTGTACCAGATCGCCGGCCTGGGCAGCCGCCGCGCCATGCCCGAGGCCGACATCCAGGAGCGGTTGTCGCTGGCGCTGCTGGACGAGGCCGTGCGCTGCCTCGACGAGGGGGTGCTGCGCTCTCCCGTCGACGGCGACGTCGGCGCGCTGTTCGGCTTCGCCTTCCCGTACTTCCTCGGCGGCCCCTTCTTCCTGGCCGACCGCATCGGCGCGGCTGCGCTGGTTCAGCGACTGCGGGCCCTCGAGGGCCGTCATGGGCCGCAGTTCGCGCCGGCGCCGGGGCTCGTCCGGCGGGCCGAGAGCGGGGAGCGCTTCCACCCGCAGGACGAGGAGCGCCCCACGCCGTAGCGCGTCGCGCGCCCGCGGCGCGTAGGCTGATGGGGGAGGGCGGGATGCTCGTCTACCTCGACCAGAACTACGCCTCGCGGGTATCGAAGTACCTGATGGGGCAGGCCAGCCACGAGCACTTCGGCGAGCTCTACCGTGCGCTGCACGACGCCCGCGAGGCGCCGCCGCGCCGCCGGCCGCGCATCCCGCCGAGCCCCTTCCACGTGCTGGAGACCCGGGGCGGCTACCTGCTACCGGTGCTGCAGGGGCTGTTCGCCGAGTTCTCCGACGGACGCTGGGTGCGGCCGTGGCAGGAGGTCCTCGAGCGGCAGGCGCGCCGGCACGCCGGACCGGGCCCCGCCCTCGACCGTCGCGACCTGCTCCACCGCGGCGGCGACTGGCACACCGCTGCCGAGCTCGGGCCCCTGGAGGACCTGCTGGAGGAGCCGCTCGAAGGGGGGTTCTTCGATCGCTGCCAGAGGCTGCGCGAGGTGCTGGTCGATCGCCTGGGCCTGCAGCACGAGCAGGCGCTCACGCTCCCGTACGCGCGCCTGCTGGTCCGGCTGGTGGCGTTCCGCTCGCTCGACGTGGACCGCGACCCGCGCCCCAGCGACCTCATCGACCTGGTCATGGCCGCCACCGTCGGGCCCTACGTCGACGTGCTCGCGACCGACCGCTACCTGCGCGAGACGCTCCAGCGGATCGGCTACCGCACGCCGGTGTTCTCCGGCCGGCGCCACGAGGTGCTACGGCTGGCGGCACTGGTCCGGGACGGCGAGCTGCGCCCGCTGCGGCGGAGGGGTGCGGGGGCCGGACCCTGAGGCCGCGGCCGCGTCTGCGCGCCCGGGGCGGCGCGCACCGGGTCAGCCCTTGACGACCAGGCGGGGGCGCAGGCGCGCGACCTTGCGGCCGATCCCGGCTTCGTGCACGGTGTCGACCACGTCGGCGACGTCCTTGTAGGCCTCCGGCATCTCCTCGGCCACGGTCCCGCGGCTCGAGGCACGCACCACCACGCCCTGCCGACGCAGCTCCTCGAGCAGGTCGCGGTGACGCGCCTGCTTCTTGGCCTTGTGCCGGCTCAGGCGGCGGCCCGCGCCGTGGCAGCTCGAGCCGAAGGTATCGCGCATCGCCCCTTGGGTGCCGACCAGCACGTAGGAGTAGCGCCCCATGTCGCCGGGGACGAACACCGGCTGCCCCACCTCCCGGTAGGCCTCGGGGAGCTCGGGGTGGCCCGGCGGGAACGCCCGGGTGGCGCCCTTGCGGTGCACCAGCAGCCGGCGGCCGCCGTGCTCCTCCATCTTGGCGTTGTTGTGGGCGAGGTCGTAGACCACCCTCAGGCCGTGATCCCGCGGCGCCAGCCCGAGCGCCTCGAACGCCTCGCGCACGCTGTGCGTGATGCGCTGGCGGTTGGCGAAGGCGAAGTTGGCGGCGGCAGCCATGGCGCCGAGGTAGGCGCGGCCCTCCGGGCTGGCGATCGGCGCCGCGGCGAGCTGCCGGTCGGGCAGCTCGAAGCCGAAGCGTGGCAGGGCGTTCAGGAAGCGCTCCACGAAGTCGGTGCACACCTGGTGGCCGAGACCGCGCGAGCCGGTGTGGATGAGGACCGTCACCGTGCCGATCGAGAGCCCCATGGCGTCGGCCGCGGCGGCGTCGTAGACCGCGTCGACCACCTGCACCTCGAGGAAGTGGTTGCCACTGCCGAGGCTGCCGAGCTGCGGCATCCCGCGCTCGAGCGCGCGCGGCGAGAGCTGCTCGGGGTCGGCCTCCGGCAGGCATCCGCCGGCCTCGGTGTGCGCCAGGTCCTCCGTCTCGCCGTAGCCGTGCTTCGCCATCCACGCCGCGCCCTCGACGAGCAGCGTGCGCAGATCGTGGGCGTCGAGCCGCTGCGCCTGGCGGCGCGAGCCGATGCCGCTGGGCACCCGGTAGAACAGCGCGTCGGCCAGGCGCTCGACCAGCGGCTCCAGATCTTCGGCACTCAGGGACGAGGCGAGCAGCCGTACGCCGCAGTTGATGTCGTAGCCGACGCCGCCGGGGCTGACGATGCCGCCGCTGCCCGGGTCGAAGGCGGCGACCCCGC
>JARRMM010000117.1:0-7703 GCA_037386005.1 Deinococcales bacterium
GCGATGGCGCGGCCCAGGCCGCGACTCGAGCCCGTGACCAGCGCCCTGCGCGCGGCCCCCTCGGCAGCGGCCCCCTCGGCAGCGGCGCTCACGCCGCCTCCAGGGCGGCCCGCAGGCCGTCCATGTCGGCCACGCTGACGGCCTCGGCGTCGGAGAGGATGCGCCCGATCAATCCGGTCAGCACCTTGCCGGCGCCGAACTCGACGAAGCGCCTTGCGCCCAGGGCGCGCAGGTGCTTGACGGACTCGACCCAGCGCACCGGCGACGTCACCTGCTGGGTCAGCAGGCCGGCGGCCTCGTCCGCCCGCGGCAGCAGGTCGGCCGTGACGTTGCAGACGATGCCGAAGGCGGGCTCCTCGAAGCGGACCCGGCTCAGGTCGTCGCGGAGCCGCTCGGCGGCGGGCTGCATCAGGCTGCAGTGGAAGGGCGCGGACACCTTGAGCGGCACCACGCGTCCCCCCTCGGCCTTGAGGCGCTCGACGGCGGCGGCCACCGCGGCCGCCTCACCGGAGATGACGGTCTGCCCCGGGGCGTTGAGGTTGGCGACCTCCGCCACCCCGTCGACGTGCTTGCAGGCGTTGCGGATCGCGGCCGCGTCGAGCTTCATGACGGCGGCCATGGCGCCCTCGCCCTCGGGGACCGCTTCCTGCATGTAGCGGCCGCGCGCGTGCACCAGCGTCACGGCCTCGGACACCGTGAGCGAGCCGGCCGCCACGTGCGCGGTGTACTCACCCAGGCTGTGCCCGGCGGCGTAGCGCGGCGCCGGACCCCCCGCCTCGCGGTAGGCGGCGAAGGCCGCCGCGCCCGCGGCGACGAGGGCGGGCTGCTGGTTCGCCGTGAGCTTCAGCGTCTCGGCCGGGCCTTCCCACATCAGCGCCAGCAGGCCGGGGAGGGCCTCCTCGGCCTCGTCAAGGACCCGCTTGGCCGCCTGGCTGTGGTCGTAGAAGCTGCGGGCCATGCCCACGAACTGCGAGCCCTGGCCGGGGAAGACGGCGGCGAGCCGGGCGCCTTCGGCGGTCGGGGCCGGGCTCATGCCAAGCCCCCCCAGGTGAGGACGCTGGCGGCCCACGTCAGGCCGGCGCCGAAGCTGACCAGCAGCAGGTTGTCGCCGGGATGGATGCGGCCGTCGTCGAGCGCCGTGCGCAGCGCCAGGGGGATGCTGGCGGTGGAGTTGTTGCCGTACTCGTCGACCGTCACCACCACCCGTTCGCGCGGCAGCTCGAGCCGCTCGCGTGCGGCCTCGATGATGCGCAGGTTCGCCTGGTGCGGCACGAACAGGCTGATCTCGTCGACGTGCAGTCCGGCCTTCTCGACCGCCTCGACCGTGGCCGTGTTCATGACCCGGACCGCGAACTTGAAGACCTCGCGACCGTTCATGTAGAGGGTCTCGGAGAGGGGGTCGCCGTTGGGCAGGCAGCGCGCGACCGAACGCTTGTGCAGGTGGTGCGCCCCCGAGCCGTCCGCGCCCAGCACCACCGAGCGCAGGCCGTAGGGCTCGTCGACCGCCTCGACCACCACCGCGCCGGCGCCATCACCGAACAGCACGGCGGTGGAACGGTCGTTCCAGTTGGTGATCTTGGTGAGGGCCTCGGCCCCGATCGCCAGTACCCGACGGCACTGCCCGGACTCCACCAGCGACTTGGCCATGCCCAGCGAGTAGAGCCAACCGGGGCAGGCGGCCAGCATGTCGAAGGCGCCCGCGGCGAGGTGGAAGTGGTCCTGGACCAGCGCGGCCGTCGAGGGGAACAAGGCGTCGGGCGTGTTGGTCGCCACGATCACCATGTCGACGCCCGCCAGGGCGTCGTCGCCGTGGCGAGCGAGGAGGTCGTCGACGGCGCGGAAGGCGAGGTCCGAGGTGAACTCGTCCTCCGCGGCCAGGTGGCGACGCTTGATCCCCGTCCGGGTGGTGATCCACTCGTCCGAGGTGTCCATCATCGCCTCGAGGTCCTGGTTGGTCAGGATGCGCTCCGGCGCGTAGGCGCCGAGCGCCGTCACTCCGGCACGTCGTTTGCCGTTCTGGTTCACGACACCCCCGCTCCGTCCCCCTCGGCAGGGGCAGATGCTCCTACCCGACGAGGCAAGCGTTCAGCGATGCGTGGAGGTGGGGAAGGCCCTCAGGCCTCCTCGACCACCTGCCGACCCGCGTAGCTGCCGCACTCCGGGCATACCACATGCGGGGGCTTCATGGCCTTGCACTCCGGGCACTCGACCAGGTTGGGCGCACTCAGGGCGTGATGACTGCGACGCTGGTTGCGCCTCGAGCTGGAAGCGCGCTTCTTGGGGACGGGGTGTTTGGCCATGGTCGTCGAACTCCTTCGCCGTGTGTTCGGTGGGACGCCGCTACTGCGACGTCAGGTCGATGTCCTTCAGCACCTCGAAGGGGGAGGTGGCCTCGCGGCGAGCGCGGTCCTCCTCTTCGAGCTCCGGGTGTTCGTTCAGGTTGACGCCGTCGAGCGACAACCCCTTGCAGTCCTCGCGGCACAGAGCCGTCAACGGCAGCTCGATGGCGAACAGCTGCGCCAGCAGCGCGGCGAAGTCCACCTCGGGGTGCCCGAAGACCAGCCGTTCCTCATCGTCGTCGGTGACCTCGTCGAGGCGGAGCTGCTCCTCGCTGGCGATGTAGACCATCGGCAGCACGAACTCGGCCCTGGCCTCGGTGATGACCTTCGTCAGGCAGCGCCGGCATTCCTGCACGGCGTGGCCGGCCACCCAACCTTCGACGATGAAGTCATCGTCCCCGCCGGTGTTGCGGACCGTGACCTCCCACGACAGGGGACCGTCGAGGGCCAGGTCATCGGCCTCGAGCACGGCGACCTCGGGCTCCAACAGACCGCTCCCCACCACCTCGTCGGCGGATCCGGGGGCACGGTTGAGGAGAGGGGCCAGGTTCAGCAGGGCGTCCCGGCGAGAAACCATCCCTTAAAAGTATAGGTGACGCTCCGCCGCTGTCAAGGCGGCCGACGACGGCCGCCTGCGCCGGGGGACCACGCCCCGGACGGCGGGCCGGGAGCGCCTCGGCGGTGGGCGCGCCGTCCGGGGCCGGAACGTGTGAAGATTTATCGCCCCCGCGCCCTCGCGTGCCTATCATGACCCGTAATGCTCCGGGTGGATCGGCGGGCGAACGGTTGGACGGGGGCGGATCGTGTTGGTTGAGGACCGGGAGGCGAGCCGCGCCCAGGCCGAGCCGCGCGCTGCCCGCGACATCACGGTCGCCGTCGTGGACGACGATGCTTCGGTGCTGACGCTGGTCGGGTCGGTGCTGTCGGCGTACCACGTCGTCACCTTCGACCGCCCGCAGCGCGCCATCGAGGCCCTGCAGGGCGGGCTCCGCCCGGACCTGATCGTCAGCGACGTCATCATGCCGTCCATGACCGGCTTCGAGATGCACGAGGCGCTGCGCGAGGTGGCGCCGCTGCGGAGCGTCCCCTTCATCTACCTGACCTCCATGAGCGACCGCGACCATATCCGGCGCGGCATGCTGCAGGGCGCGGACGACTACCTCACCAAGCCGTTCACGCCGGCCGAGCTGCGCGAGGCGGTGCGCGCGCGCCTGGAGCGGGCGGGCGTGCTGCGCGGTGCCGGCGACGACGAGCTCGTCGTCACCAGCATGGGAGGGCTGGGTGCCAGCTACGGGGCCAAGCGGCTCCACTGGGAAGCGCGCAAGGCCGTCGAGCTCCTGCTCTTCCTGCTCTCGGGCGGCAAGCGTTGCTCGGTGCACGAGGTACGCGCCGAGCTCTGGTGGGGGCAGGCGGCGGACAACCACCTCCACGTCCTGGTCAGCCGCTTGCGCAAGATGCTGGCCGGCGTCGGCGCCATCTCGCTCGAGGACGACGTGCTGGAGCTGCGCTACGACGGCAAGGTCCGCTGGGATGCCGAGGACTTCGAGCGCGCCGCTCAGGCCGCTCTGCGCGGCGGCGGCGACGCCGGAGTGGAGCGGGCGCTGCGGCTGTACGGCGGGGACTTCCTGGCCGGGTTCGACTCCCCTTGGGCGGAGCGCGAGCGCGGGCGGCTGGAGGAGCTCTACGTGCGCCTGCTCGAGGCGGCGGTGGAGCGCGCGGGGAGCGATGCGGAGCGGCAGCGCGCACAGGACCGGCTCGAGGCCTACCTCGACCTGGACCTGGGCACCTGACCCTCGGTTCCTCGGTCGCCGGCCGCGCTATGCTCGCGGTGCCATGTTCGACGTGATCCCGGCGGTGGACATCCAGCAGGGGCGGGCCGTGCGCCTGTTCGAGGGCGACCCCGAGCGCGAGACCGTCTACTTCGACGCCCCCGTGGAGGCGGCGCGCCACTGGGCCGAGCTCGGCGCGGCCTGGCTCCACGTGGTCGACCTCGATGCCGCCCTCGGGCGCAGCGACAACGGTGAGCTCGTCCGCTCGCTGGCACGCGAGGTGAGTGCCCGCGTCGAGCTGGGGGGTGGCGTGCGGAGCGTGGAGGTCGCGGCCGACTGGCTCGAGCACGTCGAGCGCGTGGTGCTCGGCACCGTGGCCATCCACGAGCCGGAGGTCGTCGACGCGCTGGTGGCGGACTTCGGCCCCGATCGCGTGGTCGTGTCGATCGACGCGCGTGACGGCATGGTGGCGGTGCGCGGCTGGGCCGAGGTCACCGACGTCGACGCTGCCGAGCTCGCCCGCCGCGTCGAGGGGCAGGGCGTGCGCCACCTGATCTACACCGACATCAGCCGTGACGGCACGCTGCGCGGCGTGGACGAGGCGCCGGTAGCGCGCATGCGCGCCGCCTTCCCCCACCGCCTGGTGGCGGGTGGCGGCGTGGGCAGCGACGCCGATCTGGAGCTCTACGAGCGTCTCGGCCTGGACGGCGCCATCGTGGGGCGCGCTCTCTACGAGGGAGCCATCACCTACCCGCGGCGTTCCTGAGCGCCGGCACGGCCGCTTCTTTCACGTGCCCGAGCTCCCCGAGGTCGAGACCGTCCGCCGCGAGCTGGAGCCGTGGCTCACGGGCCGCGTCGTCCTGGGCGTCGAGCGGCTGGCGCCGGCCGGCCCCAAGTACCGTGACCTGCCGCGCGCGGTGGGCCAGCGCGTGTGCGCCGTCGAGCGCCGCGGCAAGTTCCTGGTGATGCCGCTGTCGGAGGGCGACGAGCTCGTCCTGCACCTCGGGATGAGCGGCGTGGTCTCGTCGGAGCCGCCGCCCGCCGCGCAGGAGGGGCACGTGCGCGTGCGGCTGCGCCTCTCCGGCGGCGCCCCCGACACCCTCTTCTTCCGGGACGCGCGCCGCTTCGGACGCTTGCTCGTGGTCCCCGCCGGCGACTACCGCAGCCTGCCCACCCTCGCCGCCATGGGTCCGGAGCCGCTCTCGAAAACCTTCACGGTGGCCGGGTTCCAACGCGCCTTGAAGCGCTCGACGATGGCCGTGAAGACCTACCTGCTGAGCCAGCGCCCCGTGGCCGGGGTCGGCAACATCTACGCCGACGAGGCGCTGTGGCGGGCCCGGGTGCACCCGGAGACGCCCGCCCGGCACGTCTCGGCGGCGAAGGCGGCGCTCCTGCACCACGCCATCCGCGAGGTGCTGGCGGCCAGCCTGCAGGCGCAGGGCACCACCCTCAACGACTACCGCACCGTCAACGGCGAGGTGGGCGCGTACCTCGAGCAACTCGACGCCTACGGCCATGCCGAGGAGCCCTGCCCGCGCTGCGGCACGCCGCTGCGGCGCACGGTGGTGGGGCAGCGCGGGACGGTGTACTGCCCGCGCTGCCAACGCCGGAGGCGGTAAGCGGGGTGCCTGGATGGGCACGCCTCCTCGAGGCGCCGGCGGCACCCGCTGGACGCCGCCCCCGCGCCGCCCCGCGCGGTAGGCTGACCAGCATTCGGACCGCGCGCTGCAGGCGCGGCGAGCCATGCCGGGAGGAGCGAGTGCGATGACACCGGACGACCCAGCTGCGAGCCCATCCTCCGAGGCGGCGTCCTCGAGCTCGGGCGGAACCGGCCCGAAGCGTCCGCGGGAGCTCGAGGTGCAGCTCCGCTTCGGCGACACGGACGCCCTCGGGCACGTGAACAACGCCGCCTACGCCACCTTCGCGGAGCTCGGCCGCATCGACCTGATGCGTTCGGTCAGCTGGGCCGACGGGGGGCCCATCCTGGCGCGGATCGCCATCGACTTCCACGCCCAGGTGCGTCTCGGCAGCCGGGTGGTGGTGACGACCGAGGTGACGGGCATCCGCCGCAGCAGCATCGCCCTGCACCAGGAGATCCTCGCCGACGGCGTCAAGGCCGCCACGGTGGCGTCGGTGGTGGTGTGGTTCGACTACGACGCTCAGCGCTCCGTGCGGGTGCCCGATCACGTGCGGCGGGCGCTTCTGGGGGACGCGCCCACGGAGGGCGGCGGGAGCAGCTAGGACATGTGTCCCTGTTGCCTACGCGTGCGGCGCTCCTAGCATGACGGTGCATCGGTGAGTAGGCGCTCAGTAGGCCGCTCCACGAGACCGACAAGGACTGCAAAGGCGTCGAGACGCTGGTGCACGTGCTTCCGGGCCTCAACAGAGGCAAACGAGTTAGGGTGAACGTACTGTAGCCGGGACGGTCCCGGCATTGAGGATCCGGAAGCACCACTCTCTCCTTCACGGCTTTCGGCCGGTGATCCGCGGGGAATCCTCCCCGCGGATCGCTTTGGGGCCCCGGAAGGCGAGGCTCGTCGACACCGTAAGATGGCTGCGTGCATGTCGCTTCGGAGGGGGACACGCCACCGGCGGTGCTGGTGACCGGCGCGTCCACGGGGATCGGACGCGCCGTGGCGACCTTGCTCGCCCGGCGAGGCTTCGCCGTCTTCGCCGGGGTCCGGCAACAGGAGGCGGCCGAGCGTCTGGCGGGCGAGGGAGCGTCCGCGCAGCGGTCCTCGCCTGCCGGCGGCGCGCAGGGCAGCATCACCCCCGTGCGCTTCGACGTCACCGATCGGGAGGGCATCGCCCGCGCGGCGGCCGAGATCGACGAGCGCGTCGGGGAGCGCGGGCTGCACGGCGTGGTGAACAACGCGGGGATGGTGGTGGCGGGGCCGCTGGAGTTCTTGCCGCTCGAGGACCTGCGTCTCCAGCTCGAGGTCAACGTCATCGGGCAGATCGCCGTCACCCAGGCGATGCTCCCGCTGCTGCGGCGCGCGCGCCAGCGTCAGCTGGACGGCAGCCGCGCCTCCGGGCCGGGGGTGGCGGACCCGAAGCCGGCGGCGGTGGGCGTGCGCTCCCCCCAGGCGGGCGGCGCAGCCGCAGGAGCGTCCGGCGGCGCGGACGCCGCCGTGCGCGGGAGCCACGGCCGGGTGGTGTTCGTGGGCTCGATCTCGGGCCTGGTCGCGTCGCGGTTGCTGGGCGCCTATGCGGCGTCCAAGTTCGCCATCGAGGCGCTGGGCGATGCGTTCCGGCTGGAACTCGCGCCCTGGGGGATGCAGGTCGCCATCGTGGAGCCGGGGCGGGTGCGCACGCCCATCTGGGACAAGACGCTCGGCGCAGGTCAAGCGCGCCTGGCGCGCATGCCGGACGAGGCCGCGGAGCTCTACGACGCCACCATCCGTGCCGTGGCGCAGGGCGTCACCGACGTGGAGTCGGCGGGCATCGCGCCCGACGGCGTGGCCCGTGCGGTGCTCCACGCGCTGAGCGCGCCGCGCGCCCGCACGCGCTACCGCGTAGGGTTCGACGCGCACGTCGTCGCGCTGCTCACGCGGCTGCTCCCCGACCGCTGGCTGGACCGCTTCCTGCTCGTGGT
>JARRMM010000118.1:0-7610 GCA_037386005.1 Deinococcales bacterium
GGCTTGCGCTCGCCCCCGAAGACGTCCACGAAGCTGCTCACCGGCTGCTCCGGCATGGCTCTGCGGACCTCGGCGAAGAGCGGCTCCAGGCGCGCGTTCGAGAGGACCAGCGCGTTGCCGTCGCCGAAGAAGACCCCGCGCCGCCCCCGCACCGCGCGGCCGAGCAGCTCGAGCACGGCATCGACATGCTCGGCGAAGGCGCCGACCTCGCGCACGCGGAAGGGCCGGTCCTGGTAGAAGGTGCAGAAGGTGCAGCGGTTCCAGGAGCAGCCGTAGGTGGCCTGCAGCACGACGGCGTTGTACTGGTCGGGCGGCAGGATGCTCACCGGCTCGTAGGCGGCCAGGAAGCGCTGTCGCTCGCCGGCCAGCCGCGCCGGGTCCCAGGCCCGCATGCGGCCGACGCGGGCGGCGAGCTCGGCGCTCTCGTCGTCGGTGAGGGGCCGGAAGCGCTCGGCACCCGCGGAGCGCCGCAGCCGGCCGGCCGCGAGGGCCTCCTCGGCCTCGGCCGCGACCTCCTGCGCCAGGCGGAAGTGCGCCTCGGCGTCGGCCACGTCGACCCGCCAGCGCCGGCGGACCCCGTCCACCGTGCGGCGCCCGAACACCTCGGAGGCGAGCGAGCGCTTGTAGGTACGGCCCTCCACCATCCAGCTCTGCGGCCGGCCCTCCGCGTCGAAGCTCACCACCTCGCGGCGGTTGCGGCTGAGGGTGGTGGCGGCCGCTTGCAGCGAGACGAGGAAGGGAACCTCCGCGGCGGCGAACGCGCTCACGCCCTCATGCTAGCGCCGGCCCCACGCCGCCCCCGTCTCCCCGGGCCCGGCGCGTCAGCGCTCGACGTCGCCGGCCCCGTGGGCGGCGGCGAACGCGTCGCGGAGCAGGTCCAGGTCGAGCGCCTCGGTGCCGTCGACCGCCCGGTGCGGAGCGGCGGCGCGGGCGGCCTCGCCGACCCCGACCGCCGCCATCCCGGCGGCGCGCAGCGCCGCGACGCCCGCCTCGGCGTCCTCGAGGCCGACGCAGTCCTCGTCCAGCACCCCGAGCGCCTCCGCCGCGCGCTGGAACACCTCGGGATCGGGCTTCCCCTGGCTCACGAGGCGAGCGTCCACCACGTGGTCGAAGGCGTCCTCGAGGCCGAGCCCGCGCAGCACCGCCGGCGCGTTGCGGCTCGCCGACGCCACGGCCAGCTTCAGACCGGCACCGCGCAGCGCTGGCAGCAGCCCCTCGATGCCGGGCAGCAGGTCCGCCGGGGTGATGCCCTCGATGAGCTCCTGGTAGTGGCGGTTCTTCTCGTCGGCCAGCCGCACCTTCTCCTCGTCGGAGAACCACTTGTCGGAGCGCGCCAGGATGAGCTCCAGCGACTCCATCCGCCCCACGCCGCGCAACGCCTCGTTGGCCTGGCGGTCGAAGGGGATCCCCAGCCGGTCGGCGAGCGCCTGCCAGGCGCGGTAGTGGTACTCGGCGGTGTCGGTGATGACGCCGTCGAGGTCGAGCAGCGCGGCCCTCAGCCTGGGGGCGTTGGACCCGCTCGCCTCCGCGCCCGGCTCGAGCGTCAGCGGCTCGAGCCGGTGCAACACGGTGAGCGGCGCCCCCTCGAGCAGGCGGTAGCGCGTCTCGCCACGGCCGATGGCCACCTCCAAGCGGCGGCCGCGGAACGCCAGGCGGAAGCGCAACCCCCGCCACGCCGCCGGCAGCCGCGGCACGAACGCCAGCTGGCCCCCCTGCACGCGCATCCCGGCGAAGCCCGCCACCACCGCCAGGTAGGTCCCGCCCATGGCGGCGGTGTGCACGCCGTCCTTGACGTTGCGGTTGATGTCATCGAGGTCCATCCGGGCGGTCCGCCCGAAGTAGGCGACCGCCTTGTCGACCTGCCCCAGCCGCGCCGCCACGATGCCGTGGACGCAGGGCGAGAGCGAGGAGTCGTGGGTGGTGAGCGGCTCGTAGTAGGCGAAGTCGCGACGCGCCTCGGCGCGCCCGAAGTGCTCCTCGCGCAGGTAGAGCGCCAGCACCACGTCCGCCTGCTTCAGCACCTGGCGCCGGTAGATGTCGAGCGGATGGTAGTGGAGCAGCAGCGGGCGCTTCGCCGGCGGGATGCCGGCCGGGTCCCACGGCTCCTTGTCCAGGAAGCCGTCGTCCTGCGGGTGCACGCCCAGCTCGCGGTCGTACGGCAGCTCCATGCGCTCGGCCGCCTCGCGCCAGCGCGCCACCTCGGCCGGCCCCAACGCCAGCTCCTCGGCCAGCCGCGCGTAGCGCGCGCCGTCCTCCGCCTCGAGCTCCGCCGCCATCCGGCCGGCGAAGCGGAGGTGCCCCTGGGCCATCAGGTTGGTGTAGAGGTTGTTGTCCACCAGCGCGGTGTACTCGTCCGGCCCGGTGACGGTGTGGATGCAGAAGCGGCCGCCGCGGCGGGGCGAGAACGCGCCGCGCGAGAGCCAGAAGCGGGCGGTCTCGAACAGCATCGCCGCGCCCCCGCGCCACAGCAGCTCGCGGTCGTCGGTCGCCTCCAGGTAGCGCTCCAGGGCGTGGGCGATGTCGGCGTTGATGTGGATCTGCGCCGTCCCGGCCGGGAAGTAGGCGGAGGCCTCGTCGCCGTCGATGGTCCGCCAGGGGTAGAGGGCGCCCGTGTGCGACAGCTCCCGGGCGCGGCGCCGGGCCGCGTCGAGGCCGTGGATGCGGTGCTCGAGCATCGCCCGTGCCAGCTCCGGCCGGGTGTAGAGGAAGAAGGGCAGCACGTACACCTCGGCGTCCCAGAACAGGTGTCCCTCGTAGCCCGGTCCGGTGAGCCCCTTCGCCGCGATGGAGGTGAGCGCGTCGCGGCCGGTCCCCTGGAACAGCTGCAGCGCGCCGAAGCGGAGGCTCTGCTGGAGGGCGTCGTCGCCCTCCACCTCGACGTCGCCGGCCTCCCAGAAGGCGTCGAGCTCCTCCCGTTGCTCCTCGCCGAGCCTGTCGAAGCCGGCAGCCTGCGCCTCCGCTACCTCGCCCGCGCAGCGCTCGATCAGCCCGTCCGCGTCGCCGTCGCGCGAGTCGGCGTAGGCCACCACCTTCTCCAGCGTGACGGGCTGGTCACGGCGGGCACGGACGCGGTAGCCGAGCAGCAGGCGATCGTCCTCCTCGAGCTCGCTGCGCCCCTGCAGCTCGCCGCCGGTCAGCCGGTGGCCGGCCCCACAGGCCAGCTCGAGGCCGCTCACGGGCGCCCGCTGCCGGAGAGCGAGGAACGCGTCGCGCCGCTGCGCGGCGACGGTGGCCAGCACGCGGCCGCCGAGCTCGCCGCCGGCGCGCGGGTCGTTCTCGTCGACGCTGTTCTCCACCCGGCCGTCCACGCTCGAGCGCAGCTCCAGCTCCACCTCGGCGTCGAGCGCCATCACGCGGTAACGCAGCGCGGCGACGCGCAGGCGCCTCAGCGACACCAGCCGCTCTACCCGGATAGCCACCCGGCGGCCACCGGGCGACACCCAGGTGAGCGTGCGCACCAACAGGCCGCGCCGGAAGTCGAGCACGCGCTCGAAGCCCTCGATGCGCCCCTCGGCCATGGAGAAGCGCTCGCCATCGACGCGCAGCTCGATGCCGAGCGCGTCCGTCACGTTGAGCAGGGTCTGCCGTTTGCGGGCCAGCCCGAAGGCGTCCTCGGGGTAGCGGATGGGACCGGCCTCGAAGAAGCCGTTCAGGTAGGTCCCGCGCACCGAGGCGCCGACGGCCGTGTCGAGCCCCTCCTCGAAGGTGCCGCGGAGGCCGAGGTAGCCGTTGCCGAGGGCGAAGATCGACTCGCTGCGGAGGCTGGCGCCGGGGTCGAAGGCGGTCTCGCGGACCGCCCAGGGCTCGACGGGGTAGAGCGGGTTCGATGGCGCGTGGGCCGCGTAGGCGTGGGCCGCTTTCGCGTGGGCCGCTTTCGCGTGGGCCGCTTTCGCGTCCTGCATGACGTCCTCCCGGGCGGCACCCGCTCCTGGGAGGCGGGGGCCGTGGGTCCCAGGCTACCCGAAGCTCAGCGGGTGCCGCGAAGCTGCGGGTCCAGGGCGTCCCGCAGGCCGTCGCCCAGCAGGTTGAACCCCATCACGGCGAGGAAGATCGCCAGTCCCGGGAAGGTGCTCAGCGACGGGTTGGAGAAGATGTAGTTGCGCCCCTGGCCGAGCATGGCGCCCCACTCCGGCGTGGGCGGCTGCACCCCGAGTCCCAGGAAGCCGAGGCCGGCCGCCGCCAGGATGGTCGTCCCCATCCCTAGCGTGGCCTGCACGATGACGGGCGCGATGGCGTTGGGCAGCACATGACGCCACAGCACGCGGCGGTCGACGGCGCCCAGCGCGCGGCTCGCCTCCACGTAGCTGATCTCGCGGATGGTCAGCACGGAGCTCCGCACCAGCCGCGCGAAGCGCGGGACCGCGCTGATGCCGACCGCGACGATCACGTTGGTCAGGCCCACGCCGAGCAGCGCGATGAGGGTCAGCGCCAGCAGGAAGCTGGTGAAGGCCAGCATCAGGTCCATGAGCCGCTGGATCACCATGTCGGTGGCACCCCGGTAGTAGCCGGAGATGATGCCGAGCGGCACGCCGAGCAATGCTCCCACCCCCACCGCGAAGATGCCGATGAACAGCGTCAGGCGCCCGCCGTACAGGATGCGTGCCAGGAGGTCGCGGCCGAGCTGATCGGTGCCGAGCGGATGGGCGCGCGAGGGCTGCTGCAACGCCTCCACCAGCGCCTGCTTGGCGGGGTCGTACGGGGTCAGCAACGGCGCGAAGATAGCGGCCAGCACCAGCGCCAGCAGGATGACGAAGCCGGCGACGGCAGAGGGGTTGCGACGGAGGCGCTTGACCGTCTCGCCGCCGAAGACGTGCCGGACGACGCCCTCCGAGGGCGCGGCGGCGGCCCTAGCCATAGCGCACCCGCGGGTCGATGCGTTCGTAGAGCAGGTCGACGGCCAGGTTGACCAGCGCGAACATCAGCGCGAACACGATGACCAGGCCCTGCACCATCGGGTAGTCGCGGGAGAAGATGGAGTCCACCAGGAGCCGCCCCATCCCCGGCCAGCCGAACACCGTCTCGGTGAGGATCGCGCCTCCCAGCAGCTCGCCGAACTGCAGCCCGATGATGGTGATGATGGGGGGCAGCGCGTTGCGCAGGGCGTGGCGCCACAGCACAGCGCGCGCCCTCGTGCCCTTGGCGTGCGCGGTGCGGACGTAGTCCTGCCGCAGCACCTCCAGCATGCTCGAGCGCGTGATGCGCGCGATGAAGGCCACCGAGAAGGCAGCCAGCGTGAGGGCGGGCAGCACGATCGACAGCGGTCCCGATGCGCCGGCGGCGGGCAGCCAGCGCAGGTGGATGGAGAACAGGATGATCAGCATCAGCCCCAGCCAGTACACCGGCATGCTGATGCCGAAGATCACCAGGGCGGAGATGGCCAGGTCGGCCACGCTCCCTGCCCGCGCGGCCGCCACCGCACCCAGCGGTAGGCCCACCGCCACCGCGATCGCCAGGCTCACCACGGCCAGCAACGCGGTGTAGGGCAGCCGCGCCAGGATCTCTTCGGTCACGGGGTTGGAGGTGCGCGCGCTGACGCCCAGGTTCCCGTGGGCGAGCTCACCCAGGAAGATGCCCGCCTGGGTCCACAGCGGCTTGTCGAGCCCGAGCTGGGTGCGGATGCGGGCCACGTCCTGATCGCTCGCCAGGACGCCCGCGAGGACACGCGCCGGGTCGCCGGGCAGGATGCGCACCATCAGGAAGACGGTGATGGCCACGAACAGGATCGTGACCATCACCCCGACGAGTCGCTGCAGCAGGTAGCCGACGAAGCCGCTCATGGGAGCCGGAGGAGGGGGGTGCCCTGCAAGGCTCCTTCCCTAGTTCGCCGGCCGCGCGTACAGCGCGTAGAACTTCTCGTTGGGCAGGCCGCCGATGCCGGTGAGGTTCGCCTGGTAGGCCATCGGGAAGCGCTGGACCCACAGGAAGATCCAGGGTGCGTCGTCCCAGATGATCTTGGAGGCCTGCTGGTAGAGCTTCTCGCGCGTGGCCACGTCGACCTCGCTGGAGGCCTGCTGCAGCAGCTTCTGGACGTCCTGGTTGCAGTAGAAGGAGGTCGCCAGTCCGTTCGGCGGGCTCTGCGTGCAATCGAACTGCTGCATCTGCTGCGAAGCGTCCATGAACGCCGGCGCCCAGCCCAGCAGGTGGAGCTCGGTGGTGTTCTCGGCCTGGGGCTTGGTGATCGTCCCGACGTAGGTGGGCCAGTCCATGGTCCGCACGTCGACCTTGAAGCCGATGTCCCGGATGTAGTTGGCGATCGCCTGGGCGGCCGGGAAGTCCTGCACGTAGCGCCCGGTCGGCGAGATCAGGTGCAGGGTGATCTGCGAGGGATCGACGCCCGCCTCCTGGAGCAGTTGCTTGGCCTTCTCGGGGTCGTAGGGGTAGGCGCCGATCTTCTGGTAGCCGAAGATGCTCGGGGCCATGGGGGCGTCCATCGGATCGGCGGCGCCGAACAGCACGCCCTTGATGATGGCCTGCTTGTCGACGGCGTAGTTGAGTGCCTCCCGCACGCGCTTGTCGTCGAGCACCTTCTTGCTGGTGTTGATGGCGATGAAGATGGTGCGGTCGCTGGGGCCGAACAGCACCTTCACGCGCGGGTTGTTCTGGAGCGCGGGCAGGTCGGAGGTGGGCGGCAGGATGATGAGGTCGACCTGGCCGGCGAGCAACAGGCTCTCGCGGGTGGTGGCCTCCGGCACGATCTGGAACACCACCTTGTCGTAGTAGGGCTTCTCTCCCCAGTAGCCGTCAAAGCGGCTCACCACGACGTTGGTGCCCTTCTGGCGGGAGGTGTACACGTACGGGCCGGTGCCGACCGGATGGACGATGTTGGCGTAGCTGTTGCCCTCCTTGTCGACCGACGCGGGCGACAGCATCGCCGCCGTGGTCTGCGACATGGCGCCGACCAGCGCCGGCGACGGCTCCTTGAGGTGGAGGCGCACCGTGTGGGCGTCGACGACCTCGACCGAATCGATGACGGTGAGCTGCCCGCGGCGGGGCACCCGCACCTTCGGGTCGAGCAAGCGTTCGAGGTTCCACTTGACGGCGCTGGCGTCGAACGGGGTGCCGTCCTGGAAGGTGACGCCCTGGCGGAGGTCGAAGGTCAACGTCTTGCCGTCGGCCGAGGTGCTCCAGCTGGTGGCCAGGTCCGGCACCAGCTTGCCGCTCTCGTCGATGGTCACGAGTGGCTGCACCATGTAGTCGAGCACGTTGTCCACCGTGGTGGTCGTGCCCTGGGCCGGGTCGAGGGAGTCTGGATCGACGCCGATGGCGATCCGGAACGTCTGCTGGGCCAGCGCGGCGCCTGCGAGCAGGGCGAACACGAGGGCCACCACGGCGGTCAACGAGCGTCTCCGCATGAGCCTACACCTCCATCTGTGGGTCCTGAGACGATACAATCTCGCCCCTCCTCCCTTCGTGCCTATGGACACGTTCGCTCCGGCAGGACGCCGGCGCGCGGACGTCGACCGGCGCCACCCGTCGGTGAGACAGCGCAGGACAGGTAAGCTGGAGGCGTCATGAACGTCGCCGTCACGGTCCGAGCCGTGCTCGCGGCGGCCGCGTGCGCCGGTCGTCCGGGGCCCCGCCCGTGAGGCCCGGGCCGGCACGGGCTCGGA
>JARRMM010000119.1:0-14722 GCA_037386005.1 Deinococcales bacterium
TCTCTGGCTTCTCCTCGCCGGCCCGCTGTGGGCGTTCCTGGGCGCGTCGCTGGTCCCGCGCCGTTACCGCCGCGGTGGCCTCGACCCGCGCTTCGCCGGCCGCGCCGCCGGCCTGTGGGGTGCCGTCCTGGGCGTGATCGCGATCCCGTGGCTGTGGGGCCGCCGCCCGGCGCTCAAGCGCTGGCTCTCCGGGTGGTTCCCCGGAGTGCTCCTGGCGCTGGAGCTGCTCGCGTTCTACGCCCTGCTGTACCCCGACAACCCCTTGCTCACCCACCCCGGCTACCTGCTGAATCAGATCCAGAACGGCCTCGTGGTCGGCGCGGTGTTCGGCACCATGGCGGTGGGGCTGACGCTCATCTATTCGGTCCAGGGCATCATCAACTTCGCCCACGGGCAGCTCGTCATGCTGGGCGGGGTGCTGGGCTATCTGCTCCTGACGACGTGGCTGCCGGTGAACGCGCTGGTGGCCATCCCCCTGGTGGGGCTGGTGTGTCTGCTCCTCGGGCTGGTGCTCGAGCCCGCCCTGCTCGCCCCGCTGCACCGCGGCGAGGTGGAGCGGCCGGACGAGTACGCCATCCTCATCACCTTCGGCTTCGGCCTGTTCCTGCAGTACGCCCTGGTGGGGGTCCTGGGCAACCCCACCGGCATCCGCGCGCCGCGCTACACCGACCGGCCCTGGTTCGGCCTCGACGTCTCCACGTTCCGTGTGGGGCCGCTGCTCATCCGCACCGACATGCTCATCGCCGGCGCCGTGGGCCTGCTGCTGTTCGTGGCGCTCACGCTGTTCCTGCAGCGCACCTGGATCGGCAAGAGCCTGCGGGCCGTGGCGCAGAACCGCCTGGCCGCCACCGTCGCGGGCGTCAACAGCGGTCGCGCCTTCACGCTGGCCTTCGGGATCGGGGTGGCGCTGGCTGGCATGGCGGGCGCGGCGTTGGTGCCGGTGCTCAACTTCCCAGTGCCCGAGATCGCCACCCGCGCGGCGCTGCGTTCCTACGTCATCATCGTCCTGGGCGGCCTCGGCTCGGTGCCGGGCGCCTTCCTGGGCGGGCTGTTCCTGGGCGTGGCCGAGGCGCTGACGGTGGCCGGCTTCCCCGATCCCAGCAAGGGCGCCATCTACCAGATCGCTGCCGGCCTGGTCGTCTTCGCGGTGATGCTGTTGGTCCGGCCGCAGGGCTTCCTGGGGAGGAAGGCGTGAGCGCGCCCGCCGCCGGCGGGCGCGGCGCTGCCGGCCGCGGTGCCCTCGTCGGGGTGGTGCTGGTGGCCGCCCTGGGCGCCCTGCTGCTGCTGGCGCCGAGCTTCCTGTTCGACACCAGCTACCGGCTGGGCGTGGCCCGTACCGCCTTCTACATGGCCGGGCTCGTCGCGACCTGGTCGCTGCTGGCGGGCATCGCCGGCCAGTTCTCCTTCGCCCACGTGGCGCTGGCCGGCCTCGGCGGCTACGCCGGCGCCATCTGGAGCGCCGAGCTCATGCCGGCGCACCCCGGCCTGGCCGATCCGTGGCTGGGCGTGCTGGTGGGTACCGTCTTCGCCTGGCTGGTCGGCACGCTCCTCGGGCTGCTGCTGCTCCGGCTCAGGGCCGCCTACCTGGCGCTGTTCACCATCGCCTTCTCCGAGATCGCGCGGATCGTCATCGTGGCCGAGTCGGAGATCACCGGGGGGCGCATGTCGCTGGGCGTGCTCAACCTGCCGGGCTCGGAGCTGCAGCACTACTACCTGGTGCTGGCGGCCCTGGCGCTGCTGCTGGCCGCCGTCTACGGGCTGATCCGGTCGCGCACGGGCGTGTTCTTGCGCGCCATGCGGGAGGATCACGACGCCGCCGCCTCCCTCGGTGTGAACGTGGTGGGCCTCAAGGTGTTCGTGTTCAGCGTGACCTCGGCCCTGGTGGGGTTGATGGCCTCCGTCTACTTCCACACCACGCCCCGGCTGGTGCCGGAGAACCTCGACCTGCTGCTGATGTCGCTGGTGATCGCCTACGCCGTGATCGGGGGGCTCGAGAGCCCGATGGCGGGTGCGGTCGCCACCGTGGTGCTCACCTTCGTGCTGGAGGCGATGCGCCGGCTGACGCTGGGGCACGCCGCCACGCTGACGCTGGCGGCGCTGTCGGTGCTGCTCGGCGCCGCAGTACTGGTGCGGTCGTGGCGCGCGCGGCGGACCGGCCGGGAGCGGTTGGCCGGGGCGCTGGCGGCGCTGGTGCTGATCGCGGGCGGGGCCTGGCTGGCCGCCGCCGGCTCGATCGACGTCCAGCCCGGCGTGTGGCGCTTCGCGGCCTTCGGCCTGGTGCTGGTGCTCACCTTGCGCTTCGCGCGCAACGGCCTCCTCGCGCCACTGCTGGAGCGTCTGGCGGGGCGAGAAGCGCACCTGCGGCAGACCGTGGCGTTCCGCGACGCCGAGTTGGAGGGCGCGGGTGCCGACGGCATCGAGGCCGAAGGAGAGACCGCGCCGACGGCGGTCGCGGGCGCGGCCGAGGGCGGGACGGGTGGCGGCCCCACCGTGCTGCGGCGGGTGGGCGGCTCCGGCGTCGACCTGCGGGTCGACGGCCTGCAGATGGCGTTCGGCGGTCAGCAGGTGGTGAACCGGGTGGGGTTCGACCTGACCGAGCCCACCATCATCGGGCTGATCGGTCCCAACGGAGCCGGCAAGACCACCTTCACCAACGTGCTGTGCGGCGTGTACACGCCGACCGGCGGCGCCGTGCTGCTCAACGGCGAGCGCGTCGACGGCCTGCCCCCCTTCGAGCTGGCCCGCCGTGGGCTGGGCCGCACCTTCCAGATTCCGCGCGCCTTCGCCCGCATGACGGTGCTGGACAACCTGCTGGTGCCGGCCCTGGCGGCGCACGCCGGCGAGGGGCGCGCCGAGGCGCTCGACCGCGCCCACGAGGCGCTGCGCTTCCTGACGATCGATCATCTCGCCCACGAGTACGCGCGCGCCCTCTCGGGAGGCCAGAAGAAGCTCCTGGAGCTGGCGCGCCTGCTGATGCTCGACCCTTCGGTGCTGATCCTCGACGAGCCGTTCGCCGGCGTGCACCCGCGCCTCAAGACCACGATCTACGGCTTCGTGGAGCGCCTCCGTGAGGCGGGCCGCTCCTTCATCATCATCGAGCACGACATGGAGACGATCTTCAGCCTCTCCGAGCGCTTGATCGTGCTGGCCGACGGGACGCTCATCGCCGACGGGCACCCCGACGTGGTCCGGCACGACCCGGCCGTCAAGGCCGCCTACCTCGGAGAGGACGACGTGGTGCCCGAGGGGGTGGTGACGCCCGCGGTGCTCGGGGGGCGGCCGGAGGAGGGAGCCTCGTGAGCGCGAGCCTCGAGATCCGCGACCTCTACGTCGGTTACTACCACGACCTCCACATCCTGCGCGGCGTCCACCTCGATGCCCGGGAGGGCGCGGTCACGGCCATCCTGGGCGCCAACGGCACCGGCAAGTCCACCCTGCTCAAGAGCGTGTTCGGCCTGCTACGGCCGGAGCGCGGCAGCATCCGCTTCGGCGGCCGCGATCTCGTCGGCGTCGCGCCGCATCACATGGTCCACGAGGGCATCTCTTACATCCCCCAGGACCCCGGCGTGTTCGGCCACATGACGGTGGAGGAGAACCTGGTGATGGGCGCCTGGCCGTACCGGCGCGACGCGCGGCGCATCCGCCGCAAGCTCCGCGAGAACTACGAGCGTTTCCCGGTGCTCGCCGAGAAGCGCCGCCAGAACGCCGGCGAGCTGTCGGGCGGCCAGAAGCGGATGGTCGAGGTGGGGCGGGCCCTGATGACCGACCCCAAGCTGCTGCTGGTCGACGAGCCCTCGGCGGGGCTGGCGAAGCTCCTGACCGAGGAGATGTACCGCATGCTGGCGGGGCTGCGCGACGAGGGGATCGCCCTGCTGCTGGTCGATCAGGACATCCGTCAGGCGCTCGGCATCGCCGACCACGTCTATGTGCTCGACCTCGGACGCAACCGGTTCGATGCGCCCGCGGCCGAGATCACCGACGTGGAGAAGGTGTTCTGGACGTGAGTCGGGATCGCGGCTGCGACCTCACGGTGGCGGGCGTCCAGATGCACAGCCGGCCCGGTGACGAGGAAGCCAACCTGATCGCCGCCGCCACCTGGACGGCGCGGGCGGTCGAGCAGGGGGCCCACCTGGTGGTGTTCCCCGAGCTGTTCGTGAGCGGCTACCACCCAGAGGCCGCCGCGGCGACCACCCGACAGGGCACGCTGCGGGCGCTGGACGTGCTCGCCGAGGAGGCTGCCGCCGCGGGCACCTGGTTGGTGGCGCCGCTGGCCGAGCGTGCCGCCGACGGGCGCCTGTTCAACAGCGCCGCGGTGTTCGACGCGGGCGGGGCGTTGCGCACGATCAAGCGCAAGCGCGCCCTGTGGGGCTGGGAGCCGCAGGTGTTCGAGCCGGGCGCCGACGCGGCCCCCGTCGAGGTGGACGGCGTGCTCACCGGACTGCTGCTGTGCTACGAGGGGGAGTTCCCGGAGCCGTCACGGGCGCTGGTGCTAGCCGGAGCCGAGCTGCTCCTGCTGCCATCGGCCTGGAGCGACGACGCTGCATGGCGCTGGGAGTTGCAGCCGGCGGCGCGGGCGCTCGACAACCTGTGCTACGTGCTGCGCGTCAACGGGGTGGGCGCGGGTCTGTGCGGGCGTACCGCACTGCTCGGCCCCGATGGGCGCGTGCGCCGTGCCCTGGGAGGGGCGGAGGAGGGGCTGGTCACCGGCGTGGTGGAGAGGACCGAGCTCGAGCGCTGGCGCTCCGAGCTGCCCTACTTGAACGACCTGCGAGCGGCCGCGGCCGGCTCGCCAGCGACAGGAGGCGAATGACGCGATGGAGGCGACGACGATCGACCTGGTCACGGTGGCGGACCGCCTGGTCCGAGTGCACCTGGGGGTGCGACCCGGCGAGGAGGTGCTGCTCGTCGCCGACCCGGAGTCGGAGCTGGGCATGGCCTACGCGCTGGCGGGCGCCGTGCAGGCGGCCGGAGGCGAGTACACGCTGGCGCTGATGCCGTCGCGCTTGGAACGGCGCGCGACCGAGCTCACGCGGGTGCTGGAGCGCGGCCTCGCCGGTGCCGACGTGCTGGTGGGCCTCACGCGCGCATCGGGCGCCCCCACCTATGCCCGTCCCGTCGCCGAGGCGTTGCAGGCGGGGCGGCTGCGGGCGCTGTCGATGGTGATGCGTCCGCTCCACAACTGGACCCGCGGCGCCGCCACGGCGGACTACGAGGCGCTCGACGCACTCGGCCGCGGCGCCGCGGCCACCTGGGCGGCCGCCGACGCGCTCCACGTGGCGTCGGCCGCGGGCACCGACTTCCGCGCCGGCGTGACCAAGGAGCCGGTGATGGGCCAGGTCGTCATCGTCGAGTGCGGCATCGCGCGCCAGCCCGGGCGGGAAGCGGCCTTCTCCGACGGCGAGGTGTCGCAGCGCCCGCGTGCGGGCAGTGCCCGTGGCCACCTGGTGGTCGACGGTCCCATGGCCCGGCTGGGCGCCGGCGACAGGATCGAGCTCGACGTCGAGGACGGCAAGGTGGTGCGCGTGACCGGCGGCGACCGCGCCCGGCACCTGGAGCAGCTCCTGCAGGTCGTGCCCGGCCTCGACCACGTGGCCGAGGTCGGCATCGGCGTCAACGCCTCGGCGCTGCGCAACGGCGACTTCGAGGAGGAGAAGAAGGCGGAGGGCAACGTCCATGTGGCGCTCGGTGACGACGTCTTCTACGGCGGCGACCACACCTGCGCGCTGCACCTCGACATGGTGATCCGGGCCCCGGACGTCACCCTCGACGACCGCCCCTTCGTGAGTAAGGGCCGTCTGGTGCGGTGATCCGAGCGTCGGGGCGCACGGCGAGGGCGCTCACGGATTTCTCCGACCGAAAGCGCATTCGTTGCAAGGAAATGCCCTGTCCCCTAGACTGACGCATGACCGAGTCGACGGGTGGCGGCCGCTACCGCATCCAGGCGCTCGACCGAGCGCTGGGGCTGCTGGCGCTGGTGGCGAGCCGGCCCGATCTGGGGCTGCACGCGCTCGCCGAGCGCTCCGGCACCAGCGTGAGCCAGGTCCTGAAGATCCTCGACACGCTGGAGGCGCACGGGCTCGTCGTCAAGAGCGCGGACAATACCTACCGGCTCGGCTACGGCGCCATGCGGCTGGGCCATCAGGCGGCGCGCCTGAAGCCGGTGGTCGACGTGGCGGCCATCGCGCTGGACGAGCTTCGTGACGAGACCGGCGAGAGCATCCACCTGGTGGTGCGCGACGGTCTCGACGCCGTGATCGCCGACGTGCGCGAGTCGTCCAGGACCGTGCGGGTCGTCTCCCCGGTGGGCGAGCGGACGCGGCTGAACGCCGGCGGCGCCGGCAAGCTCTTCCTCGCCCACGGCTCCGCCGAGCTGATGCAGTGGCTGGTACGCGAGCCGCTGCCGGCCTACACCGAGCTCAGCGAGACCGATCCCGAGCTGCTCCGCATCGACATGGACCGCGCGCGCCGTCAAGGCGTGTGCGTGGCGATCGGCGACTTCGAGGACGGCGCCTTCTCCGTGGCTGCGCCGGTGTTCGAGGCGCCCGGTCGGATGGCGGCCGCCATCGCGCTGGCCGGGCCGCTCAGCCGCTTCGACAGCGCCATCGAGCGCCGCTACCGGGGTGCCGTCAGACGGGCGGCGGCGTCGGTCAGCGAGCGCTTGCAGGGGTCGGTCGCGAGCGACTAACGCAGGCTGGGCGGCAGGAAGACCATGTCCATCGGGATGACCGAGCCGTTGTCGAGCAGCGTGCTCTGGCCCACCAGGTAGGGCTGCCAGGCGGGGCGCAGGGTGCTCGGCCCGACCCGCACCGTGACGCGACCGCCGCTGGTGGTGAAGCGGCCGAAGGTGAGCTCGAGCTGGGTACCGGCCAGGGTAGGCAGGGTGAGGCGCCCGGTCGCGGGCACGGAGCGGGCCTTGAGGTCGGCGCTGGTGTAGCGACCGCGCACCATGTGGGTGTGCAGCAACAGCGTCAGATGGTCGGGGTTCGACATCAGCACGTTGAAGGCACGCGTCCCCATCAGGTGCGCCAGCTCGGCGAAGCCTGCGTCGTTGGGCGCGAAGAGGGTGATGGGGCCGTTGCCCTGCAGCTCCTTGTCGAGGCCGGTGCTGAGCAGCGCCGCCTTGAGGCAGCTGTAGCTCTCCGAGCGGTTGCCGCTGCTCTGGTAGCACGTGGGGTTCAGGCGCCGGGCCGAGTGGTCGACGATGAACTGCCAGACCGTGCCGGACAGGGTCGTGAAGTTGCGCGGCAGGATGCTGCTGGCGGCCAGGGCGCTGCCGCCGCACAGGAGGGCGCAGGCCACCGCCAGGACCGCCAGAGGGCGCGCCTCGAGAAGGCGCGCCTTGAAAAGGCGGTGCGGTGCGCGTCGGGCGTGGATGGGTTCGTGGGGCATGCTGGTGACCTCACAGGCTCGGGTTCGCCCGCGAAGGGGCGGGGCGCACCGTCCGGAGGGCGCGCCAGGTGGCCGGCCGCCGGCCGGATACCGGGGATCGTCCTGGAGCGACTGTAAACAGGACAGATGAGTCCAGCGTAAACGCATCCGAGCGCGAGCTTCATGCCGAGGGCACAGACCGGAGCGCCACGAGTAGGCCCGTGGCCTGGTGGCCACGGGCCTGCCGCTGCGGGCTCGCACCGGCGGTCGTGGACGGGCGAGGGGGGGTCCCGAGCGAGGTGCTGGCAGCGGTCGCGCGGCCCGAGGCCGCGACGGAGGCATGGTAGGGCCCGCCCATGAGAGGCGCGTCCCGCCCCGCATGAAAAGGGTGGCATTCCGGCCCCGGCGCCGGAGGGGGAGGTATTCCTCTCCGCCTGGGAGGGCGACCTGCTACGGTTAGGTCGCGGAGAAGGCTCGTTGCGCGCCGCTCGGGTGGCGCCGTTCGAGGGATGCGGGAGGTCCCGTGCGCCTCATCCACCTCGCCGACCTGCACCTTGGCTGGCGGCCGTCCGGTTGGCCCGAAGAGCGGGCGTCCGAACGTCGCCGGCGCAGGGACGCTGTGCTCGAGCGGGCCGTCGACGTGGCGCTGGCCGAGGGCGCCGACCTCGCGATCGTCGCCGGCGACCTGTTCGACAGCTTCGATCCCGACGAGGCCTGCGTCGAGGCTGCCCTGGTCCAGCTCCGCCGCCTGGAGGAGGGTGGTGTGCTGCCGGTCACCGTTCCCGGCAATCACGACGAGATCACCTACGGCACCAGCGTCTACCGCCGGCGCCGCGACAGCTGGCCCGGCATGCTCGTCACCGAGCCCGCGCCCGCGCACCTGGCGACGCTCGAGCTCGGCGGCGAGACCGTTCACCTCTACGGCATGGCGTACACCGGCGGGGTGACCGCCGCCGACCTGCCCGTCCGCGACTTCCCGCGTCTGGAGCGGTCGGGTGTGCACATCGCCGTCTTCCACGGCGTCCTCGGCGTCGCCGCCAGCGGCACCCGCACGCTCTCGCTCGACGAGGAGGGGCTCGCCGCCGCCCGCTACCACTACGTCGCGTTGGGCTCGCTGCACGATCCGCTGCAGCACCGCTTCCCGGCCGGCCCGGCCGTCTATCCCGGCTCGCCCGAGGCGATGGGCTTCGCCGACGGTGGCAGCGGTGCGGTGACGGTGGCGGCCTGGGACGGCGAGCGCATGGACGTCCAGGGTGTTCCCGTGCCGGTGCAGCCGGTGCGCGACACGGTCCTCGATCTCACGCCCGTCGACGACATCGCCGAGGTCGACACCTTCATCGCGGCCCGGGCCGATCCCGAGGCGGTGCAGCGCGTGCGGCTCGCCGGTGCGCTGTGGCTGCCGGAGGTCGACGCCGCGGCGCTCGAGGATCGTCACGGCGAGGCGTTCTTCCATCTCGAGGTGCGGGACGAGGTGTCCGGGCTGGCGCCCGAGCTGCTCGAGCGCTGGGGGCAGGAGGCGAGCGTACGCGGAGCCTTCGTGGCGCGCATGCTGGCGCGCATCGACCACGCGGGCGAGAGCGCCCACAGGCGGCTTGCGCGCAGCCTGCGGTGGGGGATCGCCGCGCTCTCGGACGGGCCGTCTCCCGGGGGCGAACGCGCTCCGGTCGGGAGCGCCGCGTGAGTCGCGGGGGCCGCTCGCGGGCGCGCTCGTCGCGGGCGCGCACCCGGCGCTCGGGACGTCACCCGGTGGGCGTGCTGTGGGAGTGCTTGGAGGTGCCCGAGTTGCACGGCATCGAGGCGCGAACGGTGCGCTTCCCCGGCGGTCTCGCAACGCTGGTGCGGCCGAACGAGTGGGGCAAGTCGACGCTGGTGAGCGCCCTCACCGACGTGCTCTTCGGCCCGGAGCCCGGCGCCGACACGAGCGGCCGTGCCCGGCTCACCTTCGTGGGCGTGGACGGTGTCCGCTACCGTCTGGAACGTGATCTGGCCACCGGTGAGGGCGAGCTGCGGCAGGAGGCGGCCGAGCCGGCCGACGAGCCCGAGGGCGCCGAGGGGGCGACCCGCGCCGCCTCGTGGGAGCCGGTCGACGACGTCGACGGCGAGGGGCTGGCCGAGGTGCTGGGCCGGCTGCTCGGGCTGGCCGAGCGCGAGGCGTTCGTGCAGAGCTTCTGCGTGTCGCAGCCGCTCCCCCGCCCGGACCGGCTCGGCGCGGAGGTGCAGCGCCTGCTGGTCGGCTCCGGGAGAGGCGGCGTGGAGCGGGCGCTGGCCCGCCTCGAGGACGAGGTCGCGCTGCGCACGCGGAACGCCCACGCCTGGGGCCTGCCGGACGGCGCGGAGGACGGCGAGCTCGAGCGCCTGGACGCGCGGGTCGAGGCGCTCCAGCACAGCCTGGGGGAGGGGCGTGAGGCCGCCGACGGCGCCCAGGAGACGGCGCGGGCCCTGGCCGAGGCGGAGGGGCGGCGCACCCAGCACCAGGAGGAGACCGCCCGGCTGGAAGGCGAGGCCGAGCGGCTGCGCGCCTACCTGGCACGGCGGCGGGTGCTGGAGGAGCGGGTCGAGGCGCACCGCATCGCGGCGCAGACCCTGGCACGTGCCGAGGCGCTGGAGGCCGAAGCGGCGCGCGCCCCCGCGCACGTGGGCGAGGTGTGGCCGGAGCTCGCCGAGGCGCCGGAGGACGGCGAGGCCCGGCTGGCGGCCCTGATGGCGGCGGAGCGCAAGCTGGTGGAGGCGCGTGCGGACTCCCAGGCCGGTGAGCGCACCTTGGAGGCCGCGCGCCGGGCTGCGGCCGAGCGCGCGCGCGAGCTGGAGCGCCATTCCGCGCGGGCTCCCTTCCAGGACGACGACGAGGGCTTGACCGTCGACGCCGTGCGCGAGCTGCGGGCCGCCGCCGAGCAGGCAGCCACCGATTGGCGCGCCTTCCTGGGGCGCGAGGAGGGCGTGGCCGAGGCCCGCGCAGCCCTGCGCCCCTACGCCATGCTGGCGCTGGCGCCCGAGCAGGACCGTGCGCTCTTGCGCCGCTACGATTACGAGGCCGAGGCCCGGGTGCGGGCGGTGGAAGGGCTGGAGGCCGCGGTCCGCGAGGCCCGGGCCGAGCGCCGCCGCCTGTTGGTGCCCGATGCCGCCCTGCCCAACGAGCTCGAGGCGGAGGCGTTGCGTGCCACCCTCGCCGCGCCGCCCGCTCGCTGGCGCGCCGTCATGGCGCAGGGCAGCGCGGGTGCGATGCTCGGCGCGGCGGTGACCTGGGTGGCGCACCAGGCGCTCGGGCTGGGAGCGTCGGCCGGCCTGGGCGTGCTGGTCGGACTCGGTGTCATCGCGCTGCTCCGGCCGCCGTCGGTGGCGGGGCCCCAGCTCAAGCGCTTCCGCGGCCGCAGCCGCGTGGAGCTCGAGGAGCTGCTGGCACGGGTCGACGCCTGGCACGCCCAGCCCGTGCCGACGCGCCGGGACGTGCTCCGCCTGGAGAACGAGATGGAGGCCGCGCGCGAGCAGCTGCGCGCCTTCCAGCGGCGCATGCAGCCGTACCAGGAGGCCTACCCCGAGCCGGGCACGGCCTTCGACGCCTTCCGCGACGCGCAGCGCACGCTGTTGCAGCGTGAGGAGGTCCACCGCGAGCTCAGCATCCGGACGTTCGGGGTCGCGCCCGCCGAGGTCCGGGGGCGCTCACCGCTCGAGATGCCCTCTCCCTGGCCGCGCCTCGCCGCCTTCGCCGAGGCGCGCGGCGGCAGGGCCCAGAGCGTGGCCGAGCTGTGCAGCTTCCTGGCGGAGGCGGCCGATGCGACCTGGGACGACGTGATCGCCGCCGCGCAGGGACGCGACGAGGCGCGCCGCGCGTTCCGGGCCGAGCGCGAGCGCCTGCGGCGTGAGGTGGCCGTCGCCGAGACGGTGCTCGAGGAACGGGAAGCGTCGGCCACGGCGCTGCGTGTAGAGCTGCAGGCGGCCGCGGCCGCACGTGAGGAGCAGGCGGCGCCGCTGGAGGCGTTCCTCGAGGCGAGTGGTGGCGACGCCGACGAGTTGCTGCGGCGCTGGCGCGAGCGCGATCAGGCAGTGCAGGAGGCGGAGCGCTCCTTCGACGCGCTCGCCTCCCTGCTCGACGCGGCCGAGGGCGAGTCGCTGGCGGCGTTGCGCGAGCGGGTCGAGCGCCGTGCGGCGGAGGTCGAGGAGGAACGCCAGGCGGTGGAGGCGCTCGTGGGCGAGCGGGGTGAGCTGCCGCCGGCGGACGCGCAGCTCGACCGGCCGCGCATGCTCGACCGGCTCGAGGCGCTGGAGGAGCGCCTGGCCTTCGAACGCGCCGCCCGCCATGCGGCCGAGGCGGAGGTGTTCGAGCGCACCCGCGAGCTGGCGTCGCTGCAGGCCAAGCCGGTGGTGAACCTGGCGAAGGCCGAGGCGGAACGGGTGTCCCTGCTGCGCCGGCGCAAGGAGCTGCTCGAGGAGATCGAGGCGCTGGCCACCGCCCACGTCGAGCTGCAGGCGGCGGTCCGCGACTTCCAGGGCAGCTACCGGGAGCGGCTGGAGCGGCTGGCGTCGCAGCACCTCGTGGCCCTGACCGAACGGGAGGGCCGGAGGGTCCGCTTGCTCGACGACTTCGGCGTACGGGTCGTGGAGCAAGGCGGCCGCGAGCTGGCGCCCGAGCAGCTCAGCCGCGGAGCCCAGGACCAGCTCACGCTGGCGTTGCGGCTCGCCATCGCCGATGGGGTCGCCGACGATGTCCGCCTGCCGCTGGTGCTCGACGATCCCTTCGCGCACTGGGACACGTCGCGGCTTGAGCGGCTGCGGGCCGACCTGCAGCGGGTGGCGCGCGAGCGGCAGGTCGTGCTGCTCAGCCACGACCCCGCCTTCGCCTCCTGGGGCGAGGAGGTCGGCGTCGGCTGAGCGGTTCGGCGTGTGGCCCTGTTTCCTCTGGTGTACTGCGGTACCAGGCAGACCTGGCGCGCCCTCCATCGCGTCGAGGACGCGCGCCGAACGGCGTCCACCGCTGCAACGAGGGGTGTGCATGCTTCCTTGTGGAGCCTGAAGCGGTTCGCTACACTGGTACCGATCCACCCCCAGTGGAACCCTTCAAACCCCGTGGATCTAGGAGACGTTGGATGCCCCAGGCAGAAGTGAAAGTACTGGTACCAGAGGAGCGGGTCGCCGAGTTCTACCGCATGGTGGGGGTGTGGTTGGACCGGGACCGCGGCGGCCAGCGGGGCGAGCCGAGCCTGTCGCCGAAGAGCCGGTACGCACCCTTGCAGGAACACCTGGAGGGCGTCGGCCGGGATCGCAGGAAGGTCAGTCTGCGCTTCGACGAGATCAGCAAGGTGCTCGGCAAGTCGCTGCCGAAGTCGGCCTTCGCGCACCGTGCCTGGTGGGCCAATACCAGCTCGCATGCCCAGGCTCTCGCCTGGCTGTCGGCGGGCTGGAAGGTCGAGCACGTCGACCTCGGAGGCAAGGCGGTCGACTTCGTGCGGCCCGGCAAGGCCTGAGCGGCCGACGCGGCGGCGCACGGCCGTCGACCATGAGGAGATGGAGACCCCGGCGAGCCCCTCGCCGGGGTCTTGTCGTGCCGACCGGGGGGTCGCCGGTGAAAGGGTGGGGGGTGCCGCCCTCGGAGGCCCCTGGGACGGCGTGCCGGAGCGCGTGCCCCGCTATCCCGTAATGGTGATGCAAGCCACGGTTCGTTGACAGACCTTTCCGACCCTATGTATGGTGACGCGTTCGCTTGACTGCCAAGGGACGGCTCGGACGGCACGATCTCCGGGTCAAGGGGGTGTGACGCTTCCTGCGGTCCACCTGTGAATCGTGGAAAGGACGGAACCAATGAGCAGATTACGGTGGTTGACGGGGATGGCGGTCGCCTTCCTCGTGCTGGGCTCGCTCGGGTTCGCTCAGAACGCGAACCGCACCCTGAAGATCGGGGTCGGGGCGCCCCCCGTGACGATGGACCCGATGGGGTCGGACTCCGACTCCAACATGTCGATCGTGACGAACATCTTCGACGCGCTGATCCAGCGCGATCAGCAGGGCAAGCTCCAGCCCGACTTGGCCACCTCGTGGAAGAACGTCGACCCCACGACCTGGCAGTTCACGCTCCGCAAGGGCGTCACCTTCTCCAACGGCGATGCGTTCACGTGGAAGGACGTCCAGTACACCTTCCAGCGCCTCAAGGAGCCCAAGATCTCGGAGTTCGGGACCTTCGGGGCCCTCGTGAAGTCGGTGCAGCCGGTCGACGGGGATCCGTGGACGATCGACATCACGACGACGCAGCCGGTGCCCTACTTCCTGCAGAACCTGCCCTTGATCTTCATCATGGGCCAGAAGTCCACCGAGGCCCGCAGTCAGGGGCAGATCGGCACCCAGCCGATCGGTACCGGCCCGTACGTGCTCGACCAGTGGGTCAAGGGCTCCTATCTGAAGCTCTCGGCCAACCCTCACTACTGGGGTGATGCGCCGGCCATCTCCCACGTCGAGATCCGGCCGATCACCGATCCGTCAGCGCGCCTGGCGGCGGTCCTGGGCGGTGAGGTCGACATCCTCCAGAACGTCCCGGTTGCCCTGGCCAAGCAGATCCAGGCCAGCACCAAGGTGGACCTGCTGACGCACCCCGCCCGTCGCTCGATCTTCCTCGGCCTTGGCAACAAGCCGGGCACTCCGGGCGCCGACATGCGTGTCCGGAAGGCGATCGCCATGGCGATCGACGAGAAGGCCATCATCGACAAGGTGATGTTCGGTCACGCCACGCCGGCGGCGCAGATCCCCGATCCGCCCACAGTGGGTTACAGCAGCGCCATCCAGCACGTGGGTTACGATCCCGCCCAGGCCAAGAAGCTCCTGCAGGAAGCGGGATACGGCAACGGCTTCAGCCTCACGCTCAGCGGTACGAACGATCACTACGTTCAGGACGCCAACATCATGGCGGCGATCGCGAGCCAGCTGGCGAAGGTCGGGATCAAGGTCGACGTGAACGCCATGCCGGCGTCCGTGTACTTCCCGAAGGAGGAGCAGCACAACCTGCAGCTCTACCTGCTTGGCTGGTTCGACAGCACCTACGACTTCGGCCGGACCTATAGCAAGCTCATCCACGCTGTGGATGCCAAGGCGGGGCTCGGCACCTTCAACGGCGGGGGCTACGACAACCCCACCCTCGACGCGGAATGGGCCAAGGCGAACGCCCTCGTAGCACCGAAGGCTCGGGAGGCCGCGCTGAAGAAGTTGAACGAGGATGCCATGGCGGACCTGGCGGTCATCCCGCTTCACTACCAGGAGGACGACTACGCGGTGTCGAAGACCAGTCACGTGGTCTTCGATCCTCGCCCGGACACCTGGCTCGTTCTCAAGGGCATCCACTACGCCCAGTAGAGCCGGGCATTCCCCGACGAGC
>JARRMM010000120.1:0-7591 GCA_037386005.1 Deinococcales bacterium
GGCGCAGGCCGAAGGCCCCCACCTCGCCCGGGTCGAGCTCGACGGAAACGCCGGCGTGACCGCCCTGAACCGGCCGCTGACGGTGACCGCCAACAGCTTCCGCTGGCAGGCCGGAACGGGATTCTCCGGCGCGGTCCGGGTCCAGGCGCCTTCGTCCATGGCGGCCCTCCCCGGGACGCTCACGGCCGCGCTCACCGGCCACGGCCCCTTGACGGTGCACGGCACCGCCGGGCCGTCCGACGCCCCCTGGGTCGACGTCCAGGCCCAGCTCGCCCCGAACCCGCTCCAGGACCCGACGCTGCAGGGTACGGCGACCCTCGACGTCCCGCTGGCCCGTCTAGCCGGGCTGCCCACGGCGGCGACGCTCCGGCTCACGGCCACACCGTCGCTCGGAGGGACGTGGTCGAACCCGACGCTGCACGGGCCCGTCGACGTCAAGGGGGCACTGCAGGCCCAAGGCACACTCCAGCTGGAGAGCGGGAAGGCATCGCTCGAGCTCGCAGGCGCCGGGGTGCAGGCCTCGGCGACCTACGGCGCCGGGGCCTGGGACGGCTCGGCCACCCTCACGAGCATCCCGCTCTCCCCCTTCGACCCCCGCCTCGCCGGCGCCACCGTGAGCCTGAAGGCCTACGCAGGCGGGGGTGGCACACGGCCGCTGCACGCCAACGTCACGTCGCTCGAGGTGGCGGCGCCCGGCGCGTCGCTGACGGGATCGGCGACGCTCGGCGGCGGCGTGCGCGTGGCGCTGCAAGTGCAGGCCGACCTCTCCGCCATGCACCTCCCCGGCACGCCGCTCCAGGGCCTGCTACACGGCCCGCTCGTCCTGGCCGCCCCGAGCCTCGCCGATGTGGAGAACGGCACCCTGGTGGCGGTGCTCGACATCGCCAGGCTCGGGACGCAGGGGATGGGCGGGAGCGTCGCGGGCACGATCCAGGTCGGCGGAACCCCGGCCGACCCGGCGCTGTCGGCGACGCTGCAGGGGGCCGGCGAGCTCCACGGCCTGGTCCGCGTCGACGCAGCGCCGACCCGCGGCCAGCTCGATCTCCGAAGCACGCTCTCCTATCGCGCCGTGACGACCGACCTGGGCATCACGGTGCGGAACGGGCGCGTGAGCGCGAACGGCCAGGCGCGCGTGGGCGGCGCCGTGGCAGAGCTGTCGAACGACGCCCAGGGTCAGCTGCTGGTGCAGGGTGCCGGGGAGCTCCAGGGGTGGCGCGCGACCGTCGCCGGCGACCTCGGTCGAGCGCAGGTCCAGGGCCCGATGGACTCCCTGGGAGTCCGTGCGGGCGGGCAGCTCGCTCTGACCTTCGGGGGCGGACCGTGGCTGCACGGAAGCGTCCAGCAGGCGTCCATCGCCGGCATCGAGCTCGGGAACCTGACCGTGGCGAGCCAGCGGCCCGGCGCCACGGTGGACGTCACGGGACCGCACCTCGAGGGCGCCCTCCAGCCGCGGTCGCTCGACTGGCGCCTCGCGCTCCAAGGGCAGCCCCTGGCGGTAGGCGCCCAGGTCTCCGGCCAGGCGAACGGAACGGGCGCCAGCGGGAGCGCCTCCCTGACGCTCGGAGGCACCCTGGCCGGAGCCCCGCTGTCGCTCCAGCTCCACGCCAACGACCAGGATGGGCTCGCGCTCGAGGCGAGTGGCCAGGCGCTCGCCGGCACCGTCGCGCTCCAGGCCTCGCGCCCGATAGGTGCGGGCTGGCACGGGACGTTCTCCCTGACGGGCGCCAGCGTGGGAGCGGTGGGCGGCACGCTCCACGGCACGGTCGGCGGCTCGGCCACCGAGCCGACGGTGGACGGAACGCTCAGGCTCCAGGGACCGGTCCAGGGCGACGCCCGGCTGCACGCGTCGCTGGCGAGCGCCACCATCGACGCCAGCCTGCAAGGGCCGGCCCTGGGCGGCCCGCTCCGGGTCACGGGCGCGCTGGGTCCCGCGCCCGACGTCACGCTGTCCGCCGCCGGGTCCGCGGGTGGCACCCGCGGTCGTGTCCGGCTCTTCGAGGCAGGAGGCGCGCTGCGCGCCGACGGCAGCCTGACCCTCGCCAGCGGCCCCGCCCTCGTCACGGTGGCCGGCAGCGGGCCCGATACGCCGGTCGGCGTGTCGCTGAGCCTTCCGGCCGTGCCGGGGCTGGCGTTCCACGGCGAACTGCCTGCCGAGCGCACGGCCGCCCTGGTCCGCACGCTCAGCCGTGATGGTCTCGGTCTCACGGGCGGGCGCCGCACCCAGGGTCGACTCACGCTCCAGCCGACGCCAGCGCCCCACGCCACCCTCTCGGGGGTGCAGCTCGCCATCGCCGGCACGACCCTGTCGGCCTCGGGGACCCTCGGGCCGTCCCAGGGCGACCTCCGAGGCGCGCTCACCCTGCCGACAGCCTTCCCGGTCGACCATGTGGGCGGCGCCAGCGTGCCCTACCGGCTCACCGTCCAGGCGGGGCACGTCACCCTCCGGTCCGACGGCGCACTCGGCACCATCCACGTCGACCTGAACACGTCGGCCGGTCGGGGGACGGTGCAGGCGGACCTGCATACCCTGGGACCGAATGCGGGCACGGCCACCGTCGACCTGTCGTTCGACCCCGGGACCGGGCCGTCCGGCACGGTAGCGCTGAGTGGCGTCCAGGTCGCCCGGACCGGACTCCCCGTGCTGGACCTCGCCGCCGACGTCAAGGTCGGCTCCGGCCAGCTCTCCGGCAACGCCGACGTGACCGCCCCTCACGGAAGCGTCCACGTGGACGGTCACTGGGGTCTGGGCCGCTGGCTGCCCTCGTCGCTGGCCCCCGGGGCACCGACGGGCGGCGACCTCCAGGCCCGCGTCAGCACCGTCCAGCTCGCCAGCCTGCCGACCGTCGCGCGGCTCGCGCCGCACGTCGGCGGCGACGTCAGCGGCGTCGCGCAGCTCCGCAACGACACCGTCGTCGCCCAGCTGGTGGCCCCCGACTTCGCCGTGGCCGGAACGACCCTGCCCCTGGAGGCGCAGCTCAGCGGCCCGCTCGGCGACCTGAGCGCCCACCTCAAGCTAGGGCGCACCGTCGTGACCGCCACCGTGCAGGGCACGGACGCGAAGGGCCTCGTCACGTTCCACCGCTTCCCAGCCCAGGTGCTCGCCGAGGCGAGCGCCGGCCCCACCGACATCCAGGCCGAGATCGATGGCGTGCTGCGCTTCGACGTGCCGTTCGCCGATCCCACTTCGGGCTACCTGCGCATGGCGACGGAGGCGGTCCGGCTCGAGCGTGCCGGCGTCGTGACCACCGGCGACCTCGCCTTCGCCTATAACGACCGCACCTTCACCATCGAGCAGGCGAGCTTCCAGGGCCGCGGCACCTGGCAGGCGCAAGGCAGCGTCGGGCCCGACACGCTCGACCTCCGGCTCAGCGCCGACCACGCCGACTTCGGACCGCTGCTGGGGCTGGTCCCGATGTTCGCGAAGTACGGCGTCGGCGCCAACGGCAGCATGACCCTGGTCGCCTCGGGTAGCCCCGCGAAACCCGACGTGAGCCTCACCGCCAGCGGGCTCGACGCCCAGGTGGCGGGCACGCACTACCGGCTCGACCACGCCGACGTGGCTCTCAAGGGCTCCGCGCTGACGGCCTCGGCCACCGTCGAAGGGGTGGCGCCGCTTGGTGGCTCGCTCGATGCGCACGGCAGCGCCCAGCTCACGCTCGCACCGCTGGCGCTCCGGAACACCGACTTCCGCTTCACCGGAAGCGCCCGCGTGCCGGTATTCGGCACGGTGACGCAGATCAGCGGAGGCATCACCCAGCCTCCCGGGAGCGTCCCTCAGCTCGCGGTGTCGGGCCGGCTGGGCAACCCCTTCACCATCCAGGGCTCGTTGGCACCCTTCGACGTGACGTTGCGCGGCAAGGGCCTGAACCTGCAGGCGCGGCCGTTGCTCGTCACCTCGAGCGCGGTAGACGCCAACGTCGAGATGAAGGCCACCCGCCAAGGGCTGGCGCTGAGCGGCGAGCTCGATGCCTCCGAGATCCGCATGGACCTCGGAGCCGGCACACAACCGGCCTCGACGCCCCCGGCGAACGCGGCGGCCCCCTCCTCCGGTCCCGGGGCCAGCGGTGGCTCATCCGCCTCGGCTTCAGCGAGCGCGGCGACCCCACCGCCGGCGCCCTCGCCAACTTCGGGCGACAGCGCGAGCACCGGCGGCACCCCCTCGTCGTCCACCGGTAACGCCGCACCCGCCACCCCCGCGGCGACGTCCGGAACGGCAGCTTCAGGCACGGCAACGTCCGCCACCGCTTCCGCGACGCAAGCCGGCTCCAAGGCCGCGCTCCGAGCCGTGATCTTCGACCAGCTCCACCTCCGGGCCCCGCAACGCGTCCTGCTCGACGCCAGCTTCGGCAGCATGGAGACCGCGCTGAACCTCACCCTCACGGGGACCGCCGCCGCCCCGGCGCTGTCGGGCACGGCCAGCGCCCTCCGCGGCTCGCTGCGCTTCGGGGGCCGCGACTTCACCATCGACAACGCCGTCGCGACGTTCCAACCGAGCCGCGGTGTCTACCCCAGCCTCGAGGTCCAGGCCCACACCACGTTCGACAAGCGCCGTGTCCTGTCGGGCACCACCGGCGTCAGCTTCGCCTCGCCACGGGAGAGCAGCAGCTTCACGGTGACGCTCGCCTTCTCGGGCCAGGTCCAGCCGGCCCAGCAGGGGCCTTCGCCCGTGACGTTCGACATCTCGCCGACCCTCAGCAGCGACGCCACCGTGCAGACCGGGACCGGCACGTCGCTGTCCTCGCCGCGCCCCCTGACCGACCAGGAGATGCTCGCCCTGATCACGCTGGGGCGCCTGGAGCTGAAGCCGGAGTTCGCCGGTCAGGGGGGCATCGGGACCGCCGTCGCGCAGAGCGCCATCGACACCGCCGTCAACGTGCTGGTGGTCAACGAGCTGCAGAACGCGCTCAGCAAGGCGCTGGGGCTGGACGTGGTCGAGATCCGGACCTCGCCCCTGTCGAGCCTGCTCGACAACTCGGGGCAGCCCTTCGGTGTCTCGGTGCGCGTCGGGGGCTACCTCACGCCCGAGCTGTTCGCCAGCTACCGTCTCGGCAACGTCACCGCGAGCGGGGAGAGCTACGCCTTCACCAACGAGGTCAGCCTCAGCTACGACCTGGGACCCTTGAACTTCGACCTCACCGGCCAACTCAGCTTCCCCGACGCCGCCACCACCGACACCGCGGTACCTCAGCTCGGCCTCGGCCTCCGGTACGCCTTCACCCCGAACATCGGGTTGGAGGCGGGTGTCGATCTCTCGAACGTGCGGCGGCAGGCCCGCTTCGGGGTGAGCTTCCGCTGGTAGGATCCCACCTTGTACACGCCCTCCGCAGGCGACACGGCGCGCCTCGAGCGGCTGGTATAAGGTTCTCAACGACTCCCCGAACCTGAAGCTCTGGATTCCAAGGAAGCAGGGTAGGCGCATGGACGAGAGGTCATCCGGCTCGCAGTCGACGAGTCCCACGCCCCAGCCGCGCATCGACGACGGGCCGATGCGCCTCGAGCGCGCGGCGGCCGTCCACGTGAACCCGGTACCCGCCGTCCTGTACGAGCATGCCGTCCAGCGGGGTGAGGGCATGGTGGCGGGGACGGGGGCGCTGGTCGTCGACACCGGCCACTTCACCGGTCGCTCCCCCAGCGACAAGTTCGTGGTCCGGAACGACGCCACGCGCGACCTCGTCGACTGGGGGCCGGTCAACCAGCCTATGGAGCCCGAGGCGTTCGACCGCTTGCTGCAGGACATGGAAGCGCACCTCGCAGGTATGCGCCTGTACGTCCAGGACCTCCACGCCGGGGCCGACCTGCGCTACCGTCTGCCGGTGCGCGTGGTGACCGAGTACGCCTGGCACAGCCTGTTCGCGCACAACCTCTTCGTGCGGCCCTCGGCGCCGCACGACCGGGTGGAGTGGCTGGTCGTCGACCTGCCGAGCTTCCGAGCCGACCCCGACCGGCACGGCAGCCGCACCGACACCGTGGTCGCCCTCGACTTCGAGCGCAAGCTCGTCCTCATCGCCAACACCGAGTACGGTGGCGAGATCAAGAAGTCGATCTTCACCGCCCTCAACCTGGCGCTCCCGGAGCGCGGCGTCCTGCCGATGCACTGCTCGGCCAACGCCACCGCCGACGGCCAGGTGGCGCTGTTCTTCGGGCTCTCCGGCACCGGCAAGACCACACTCTCCGTCGACACCGACCGCGTCCTCATCGGCGACGACGAGCACGGCTGGTCGGACCGGGGCGTGTTCAACTTCGAAGGTGGCTGCTACGCCAAGACCATCCACCTGACGGCCGAGGCCGAACCCGAGATCTACCAGGCCACACACCGCTTCGGCACGGTCCTCGAGAACGTCCACATCCTCTCCGACACGCGCGAGCTGGACTTCGCCGACGCACGGCGCACCGAGAACACGCGTGCCGCCTACCCGCTCCACTACATGCCGAACACGGCCGCGACCTCGGTGGGCGGTCATCCCGCCGATGTCGTCTTCCTCACCGCCGACGCCTTCGGCGTGCTCCCGCCGATCGGCAGGCTCACCCCCGAGCAGGCCATGTACCACTTCCTGAGCGGCTACACCGCCAAGGTCGCGGGCACCGAGCGCGGCGTGACCGAGCCCTCGGCCACCTTCAGCGCGTGCTTCGGGGCGCCGTTCATGCCGCTGCACCCGATGCGCTACGCGGAGATGCTGGGCGAACGCATCCGCCGGCACGGAGCGCGGGCGTGGCTGGTGAACACGGGCTGGACCGGCGGACCGTACGGCACGGGCGAGCGCATGCAGCTTCGCCATACCCGGGCGCTGGTGCGCGCCGCCCTCCGGGGCGAGCTCGACGACGTGGGGTTCGATCCCGACCCGGTGTTCGGGATCCTCATGCCGCGCAACGCCCCTGGCGTGCCGTCCGAGCTGCTGCGCCCCCGTACGACCTGGTCGGACCCGGCCGCCTTCGACGCGCAGGCGGCGAAGCTGGCGACCATGTTCCGGGACAACTTCGCGCACTTCGCCCGCGACGCGAGCGCGGACGTGGCCGCGGCCGGCCCGCGCCCCTCCTGAGGAGGCGGCTCACCCCAGGCCGGACTCGTAGCGCGCCAGCCGGGCGCTGCCGAAGGCCAGCGGCACCACGGTCCACAGCGTGGTCACGATCACCACGGCGATGAGGACGAGCAGACCCTCGATCGAGTCCCACCGGAAGGTGCCGGGCGCTCGCAGCGTGCGGTACGCCGGGTAGGCGAACAGCACGGTCGCCAGCGCTGCGTAGGCCAACGACAACGCCATGTACAGGAGCCCCCCGGTCGAGAGCGGGACCTCGGCGGGGCTGGTCGCGTCGAAACGCGGGAATGCGGCGCCGAGGCCCACGCCCAGCCCCGTCGCCGCGATGCCGGCGCACGCCCCGGCGAGTGGGCTGGCCAGAGCCAGCGGCGCCGAGACGCCGAGCCTCCCGGCGACCGCCTCGCCCAGGCCACCGCCCAGCAGCGTCATCACCGGCAACGTGCCCCAGAACTTCGCGAGCACGATGTGGCGGGCCCGCAGCGGCCCGGTGCGGAGCAACCAGAAGCCCTCCCCCTCCAACGACACCAGTGGGAACGCAGTGCGGATGCCGATGCCGG
>JARRMM010000121.1:0-9307 GCA_037386005.1 Deinococcales bacterium
TTGGGGGTGATGGGCGCCACCTTCACGCCCAGCAGGGTGTTGAGCAGCGTCGACTTGCCCACGTTGGGCTTGCCCACGATGGCGACGAAGCCGGAGCGGGTGGTCTCCGCTTCGCTCTCGACGTCGGTGTCGCTGTAGGTGTCGGCGTCGCCGGGGGGGAGGTGATCAGGGTTCAGGTCCGTCACGGTGCCCGTCCTCTCGCGGTGGGGAACCCTCAGAAAACGGAGGGGCCCCGAGGGGCCCCTCCGAGCGCTTTGGTTGCGGGGGTTGGATTTGAACCAACGACCTTCGGGTTATGAGCCCGACGAGCTACCAGACTGCTCCACCCCGCGGCGCAGCAAAAGTAAGTGTAGCCCTGGCCGGCCAGCGGTGTCAAGGTGCGGTGGGTCGCGGCGGCCGCGCTCGCGCGCTCAGGCCAGCCCGCAGAACGCCTCGTAGTCCACCAGCTCGGTGACCGTGGGGTGGTCGCCGCAGACCGGGCAGGAGGGGTCGCGCGCCAGCTCGAACCGCCGGAACTCGGCCCCCATCGCATCGACGTGCAGCAGCGTCCGCACCAGTGGGGTTCCCAATCCCAGGAGCAGCTTGAGCGCCTCGTTGGCCATGAGGCTGCCGACCACGCCCGGCAGCACGCCGAACACGCCCGCTTCGGCGCAGCTCGGGACGGTGCCGGGCTCCGGCGGCTGCGGGAACAGGCAGCGGTAGCAGGGGCCCCGCCCCTCGGCGTCCCTGGCCGCGAACACGCTCACCTGCCCCTCGAACTGAGAGAGGGCGCCGTAGACCAGCGGCGTGCCTTCCAGCACACAGGCGTCGTTGACGAGGTAGCGCGTGGGGAAATTGTCGCTGCCGTCGAGGACCAGGTCGACGTCGCGCACGAGGACGCGGGCGTTGTCCGTGGTGAGCCGCTCGGCATGCTCGATCACGGCGACGTCCGGGTTCAGGTCGACCAGCCGTTCGGCCGCCGAGCGCGTCTTGGGGCGGCCCACGCTCGACAGCCCGTGCACCACCTGACGCTGCAGGTTGCTCGCCTCCACGCGCTCGTCGTCGACGAGATGGAGGCGGCCCACGCCCGCGGCCGCCAGGTAGAGCAGAACCGGCGAGCCGAGTCCGCCGGCGCCGACCACCAGCACGCTCGCCTCCAGCAGGCGGCGCTGCCCCTCCGCTCCCACGCCCGGCAGGATGATGTGGCGGGCGTAGCGGTCGAGTTGCTCCCGGGTGAACATGGCTCAGTGTACGGGCGTGAAGCCGGTCCCCAGTCCCGTCTCCAGGATCAGCGGCGCAGACGGAGCGGCCTCGGCGACCCGGACCGCGCTCTGCACGAGCCTGCGAGCCTCGTCCAGCCCGCGCCCGTCCCGGTGGTAGAGGGTGGCGATTCTCTCGCCGGCGGCGACGACGTCGCCGATCTTGGCGTGCAGCACCACCCCGACGCCGGGGTCGACGCTCTCGCCCTTGCGCGTGCGGCCCGCTCCCAGCACCCCCGCCGCACGTCCCACGGCCAGGGCGTCGAGCTTCGCCAGCACACCCCCGGTGTCGGCGCGCACCACCTCGCGCCCGCGCGCCAGCTCGAGCTTGCCGAGGGCGCCGACGTCCCCGCCCTGCGCAGCGATCCAGCGTTCGAAGCGCTCGTACGCGGCTCCGCTGGCGAGCAGCTCCTCGAGCCGCGCGCGCCGGGTCGGCAGGTCGCTGGCGTCCAGCACCTCCTCGGCGAGCGTGACACAGAGCTCGCGAAGGTCTTCCGGGCCCCCACCCTTCAGGCACGCGATCGCTTCCTGCACCTCCAAGGCGTTCCCGACCGCTCTCCCCAGCGGTTGCGCCATGCTGCTCAACACCGCCCGCATGTTCCGGCCCGCGTGGTGCCCGATCGCGATCATCGCCTCGGCCAGGCCCCGCGCCTCCGACGGCGTCTTCATGAACGCCCCGCTCCCTACCTTGACGTCGAGCACGATCGACGCCGCGCCGCCCGCCAACTTCTTGCTCATGATGCTGCTGGCGATGAGCGGCAGCGACTCGACCGTGCCGGTCGCGTCGCGCAGGGCATAGAGCAGCCCGTCGGCCGGAGCGAGGTCTCTGGACTGGCCGGCGACCACGATGCCGACCTCGCGGGCCTGCTGCAGGAAGGCCTCCTGGGACAGGGCGGTGCTGAAGCCGGGGATGCTCTCGAGCTTGTCGACGGTGCCGCCGGTGTGGCCCAGGCCGCGACCGCTCATCTTCGCCACGGTGGCACCGGCTGCCGCCAGGAGCGGTGCCAGCACGAGACTGGTCTTGTCGCCGACCCCCCCGGTGGAGTGCTTGTCCACGGTGTGGGGGAGATCGCCGAGATCGAGCACGTCGCCGGAACGGGCCATCACGTCGGTGAGCGCCGCCGTCTCGCGGTCGCTCATGCCGCGCCAGCACACCGCCATCAGCCAGGCGGCCACCTGGTAGTCGGGAACGTCGCCGGAGAGGTAGCCCTGCAGGAAGGCCTCGAGCTCGGCGGGGTCGTGCTCGCTTCCGTTGCGCTTGCGCAGGATGACGTCGACGGGGCGCACGGTGTTCGCTGCCATGGGCCCATGCTACGACCTCGCGCGTCCTCGCCGCGGCAGCGGCCGCGTCAGGGCTCCGTCGTCGGGCCGCCGAGCAGGCGCAGTGCGGCCGCTGCCTCCGCGGCCTCGTCCCACGGCAGGGTCTCTGCGGCGCGCTCCAGCGTCGCCTCGTGGCCCTTGCCGGCCAGGAGCACGACGTCGCCCGGTCGCGCCTCGGCGACGGCCTGGCGGATCGCCTCCCGGCGCTCGGGCACGAGCCGGAACTCCCGGCCATCACGCGCGCCTGCGCTGCGGGCGCCCGAGGCCATGGCCTCGAGGATGTTGTCGAGGTTCTCGGACCGGGCGTCCTCCTCGGTGAAGAAGGCCAGATCGGCGTGGCGCGCGGCCGTCTCTCCCAGCGGTGCGCGCTTCCCCGGGTCGCGCTCGCCGGCCGAGCCGACCACGACCAGCAGCCGGCAGGGCGGGGCGGGCCGGAGCGCCGTCAGCGCCTTGGCGAGCGCCGGCGCCGTGTGTGCGAAGTCGACGACGACCGTGAAGGGGCGGTCCTGGACCACCTGCATGCGGCCCGGTACACCACGGAACGCCGCCAGTCGCTCCGCGCCCTCCGCCAGCGGCACGCCGACCTCGCGGGCGGCGGCCAGCGCGGCCAAGGCGTTCCAGGCGTTGTAGCGGCCGACCATCGGGAGTCGCGCCCGGAGCCGCTCGCCTTCCGCTCTCAGCCTCAGCGTCAACGCTCCCGGCTCCTCGTCGACGGCCTCCAGCCGGAGGTCGCTGTCGGGGTGCTCGCCGTAGTCCACCACACGCCGGGCCGCCGCCGCGAAGTACGCGAAGTCCGGCTCGTCGCGGTTCAGCACGCTGACCCTGGACCGACGCATCAGGGTCGCCTTGGCCTCGCGGTAGGCCGCCATGGTGCCGTGGTGGTCGAGGTGCTCGGGGCTCAAGTTGGTCCACACGCCGACCGCGAAGGCGACCTGGTCGAGCCGGTGCAACGAGAAGCCGTGCGAGCTGCACTCCAGCACGACGTGCGAGAGGCCCTGGTCGCGACAGCGCGCCAGCAGGGCCTGGACCTCGGTCGCCTCGGGGGTGGTGAAGTGCCCCTCGAGGGGGACGGCCTCGCTGCCGACGCGGATGGCCGCGGTGCTGACGAGGCCGCTCGGGTGGCGCCCCACGAGCAGGTGGTGGAGGAGGGTGGCGGTGGTCGTCTTGCCGTCGGTGCCCGTCACGCCGAGCACCGTGAGGTGCTCCGCGGGTCGCCCGTGGAAGGCGGCGGCGAGCTTCGCGAGCGCCACCCGCGCGTCGGGTACCCGGAGGTAGGGCACCCCGCCCCACGGCAGGGGATCGGGCAGCGCGGCCTCGCCCACCACCGCCACCGCGCCGGCCGCGACCGCCTCGTGGAGGACGTGGTGCGCATCGAAGCGCTCGCCCTTGCGGGCCACGAACAGGGCGCCGGGGGCGACCCGGTCGTGGCGCTGGACGATGGCGAGCACCTCGGGTCCTTCGGCGAGGGGACCGTCCACCCCCAGGGCGTCCCGCAGGAGCGTGGCGAGCCGCACGGCTACCCGACCAGCGGCGCGACGAGGCCGGCGCGCTCCACCAGCTCGAGGAGACGGTCGCGATCGTCGTCCCGGTGCACGAAGTCGAGCTCCGCCGCCGGCACGACCACGACCGGCGAGAGGTCGTACGACGCGACCCATGCCTCGTACAGGGCGTCGAGTCCCAACAGGTAGGCGTCCTCGATGCCCTCCTCGTACCCGCGGCCACGCTGGCGGATGTGCCGCCTGAGCGTAGCCAGGTCGGCGCGGAGGTAGATCAGCAGGTCGGGGGGGCGCAAGGCCGCGCTAACGGCCTCGTACATGGTGTGGTAGCTGCGGTGGTCGCGATCGTCCAGGACGCCCTGCTGGTGGAGGTGTCGGGCGAAGACCGCCGCGTCTTCGTAGACGGTCCGGTCCTGGATGACCCGACGCCCCGGGTTCACCTGCCGCAGGTGCTGGCGGAGCCGGGTCGCCAGGAAGAACATCTGCGAGTGGAAGGCGTAGCGCCGCATGTCGCGATAGAAGTCCTCGAGGTAGGGGTTCTCGTCCACCGCCTCGTATACGGGCTCCAGGTGGTAGCGCCCGGAGAGCAGACGCGTGAGGCTCGACTTGCCTGCCCCGATGTTGCCGGCCACCGCTACGTACATCGTCGCCTCAGGCCGCTCGTGCCAGGCGGATGAGGCGGCCCAGCAGGTCGCGCCGATCGGCTTCGCTGGCGACGTAGTCCACGTCGCCAGCCTCGATCACGTGCACGGGGTAGGGGGCATGGCGGAAGAACGTGTCGTAGGCCTCCCCGATCCGGCGCAGGTAGTCCGGGTCGATGGCGTGCTCGAAGCTACGGCCGCGCTGCGCGATGCGCTCGAGGAGCAGGTCCGGGTCGGCGCGCAGGTAGACGACCAGGTCGGGTCGCGGCAGGCGTGGCTGGAGCTGCTCGTACAGCTCCCGGTACAACGTCCACTCCGAACCGCCCAGGTTCAGCGAGGCGAAGAGGAAGTCCTTGTCGAACAGGTAATCGGACACCGTGTGGCGGTGGAAGAGGGCCTCCTGGGCGAGGGCCATCTGTTGCCGGAAGCGCGACAGGAGGAAGAACACCTGGGCCTGGAACGCGAAGCGCTCCGGCTCGCGGTAGAAGCCGGGCAGGAACGGGTTCTCCTCGACCACCTCGAGCACCATGCGCGCATCCAGCTCCGAGGCCAGGTAGCGGGCGAGGCTGGTCTTGCCGACGCCGATCGGACCTTCAACGACGATGGTGGCCATGGCCGCGCAACCCCATAGGCCCCGAGTATACCGGGGCCCGGCGGCCGCGGTCCGCGGCTGCCGGAACGTCGAAGGCCGATCGGGAGGGCAACGAGCCCTATGCTACAATCCCTCTAGCTGATGGAAGACAATCCAGCGGACCGATCTACCCGTTTTCTCCGGCTCGTCTTCTTGATCCTTGCCCTTCCCCTCCTCAGTGTCGTGATCGCACAGGCTCCGACCGCCCAAGGCGGTGGCGTGAGCCTCTCACAGATCGCTCTCCTGGCGGTGCTGCTGATCCTCTCGGGGCTGATGTCGGGCTCCGAGACGGCGTTGACCGCGCTGGGCGAGTGGAAGATCCGGCAGCTCCGGGAGGACGGGCTCGACCCGACCGGCGCCTTCGCGCTGCTCGAGCGCCAACCGACGCGCTTCATCACCACCCTGCTCATCGGGAACAACCTGGTCAACATCGCGGCCGCCTCGCTCATCACCCAGATCGCCATCCAGACGGCGCAGAGCTACGGCTTCGGCGAGTCGCTGGCGGTCGGCTACGCGACCGGCATCACGACGTTGCTGGTGCTGATCTTCGGGGAGATCACCCCCAAGTCGATCGCGGTGCACCACGCCGTGGGCTTCTCGCGCGCCGTGATCCGCCCCGTCTACGTCATGTCGATCGTGCTGTACCCGATCGGGCTGGCGTTCGCCTGGATCACCGGGACGGTGCTGCGGCTGTTCCGGCTCGAGCCCTCCGGCAACCCGCTGCTCACCGAGAACGAGCTGCGGTTGATGCTCAGGAGCGCCGAGGAGTCCGGCGTCATCGAGGCGCAGGAAGAGGAGATGATCAAGGGCATCATCGACCTCGAGGAGACCGTCGTGCGCGAGGTGATGACGCCGCGGGTGGACGTCGGGGCGATCCACGAGGACGCCAGCATGATGGAGCTGCTGCGGCTCACCACCGAGCACGGCTACAGCCGCCTACCCGTCTACGGTGAGACCATCGACAACATCCGGGGCTTCGTGTACGCGCGCGACCTGCTGCCCTACCTGGCGCGGCCCGAGGCGCTCGAGGAGACCCGCGTGGCCGACCTCATGACGCCGCCGCAGTACGTGCCGGAGACGCTCTCGATCCTCAACCTCATGCGCGACATGCGCATCCGCAAGAACCACATGGCGATCGTCGTGGACGAGTTCGGCGGCACGGCCGGCATCGTCACCCTCGAGGACATCATCGAGGAGATCACCGGCGAGATCTACGACGAGACCGACGAGGAGGAGGAAGAGGACATCGTCCTCCTCGAGGACGGGCACTACCGGATCCAGGGCTCGGCCCACCTCGAGAACGTGGCCGAGGATCTGCGGCTGACCTTCGAGGACGACGGCGAGTACGACACGCTGGCCGGGTTCCTCATCGACGAGTTCGGGCACATCCCGCACGTCGGCGAGTCGCTGCAGCACCAGGGCGTCCGCTTCATCGTAGAGCAGGCCGACGAGCGCCGTGTGATCACGGTGCTGGCCTGGCGCGAGGAGGCCACCGCGACCGAAGAGACGGTGCACGAGGCCGAGGCCTGAGCCTGGCAGCGCCGGGTGCGCAGGCTCAGCCCGTGTAGCGGCGGGGCACCCTCGGCGAGACGCGCGTGAGCAGCTCGTAGGCGATGGTGCCGATGCTGCGCGCCAGGGTCTCGGCGCCGGGCCCGGGTGGCCCCCACAGCGTGACGGCGTCGCCCGGCCGAACGTCGAGGTCGCCGGCGTCGAGCATGAGCTGGTCCATGCACACCCGCCCGGCCACGCTGACCTGTCGGCCGTGGAGTGCGGCCGTCCCCCGGCTGGAGAGCAGGCGCGGGTAGCCGTCGGCGTAGCCGGCGCGCACGGTAGCGATGATGGTGTCCCGGTCCGCCGCCCAGGTGCCGCCGTAGGACACCGGCGTGCCGGCCGCCACGCGCTTGACGAACGTCACCGGCGCCTGTAGCCGCATGACCGGCCGCAGCTCCGGTTCCAGCGCGGCGACCGCGTCGCCGGAGTGGTAGCCGTAGAGCGCGATGCCGGGCCGTACCAGGTCGTAGTGGGCTTCCGGGAAGGCGATGACGCCGGCGGAGTTGGCGACGTGACGCCAGCGAGGCTCGATGCCATCGTGCCGCAGCGCGGCGAGCAGCTGCTCGAAGCGCTCGAGCTGAGCCAGCGTAGGCGCGCGCCCCGGTTCGTCGGCGCGTGCCAGGTGGGACCTTCAGATGCACGCGGACGGGGCCTTCGGCTCGGGCCGCGCGCAGGGCGTCGAGACCCCCCTGATCGGCGAGGGTCAACGTGATGTCGGCGTCCGTCAGTCGGCGGACGGTGACGGCGTCGTAGACCGGTCCGAAGAGGAGGACGTCGGCGTCGATGCCGGCGTCGCGGAGCGCCAGCGCCTCGCTCGCGGTCGCCACCCCGAGCCAGCGCACGCCTGCGACGAGCAGCCGGCGCGCCACGGCCACCGCACCGTGGCCGTACGCGTCGGCCTTGACGGCGGCCAGCACGGCGGTGGTGGGTCGAAGGCGGGTGCGCAGACGGCCCAGGTTGTGCTCCAGCGCGCCCAGGTCGATGGTGGCAACGGGTCCCTCGACCGAGCGAGCGTCCAGCCCGTCGCCCTCCGGCACCGGTCCGTCCTGGGGCGGTCCGTCCTGCATGGTGTCAAGCATACCGGGAGGCGTGGCGTCGTGGTCGTGAGGCTGGTCAGCGGGTCCAGCTGGTGCGGCGCTCGAGCCACTTCACGAAGCTCGAGGCGGCCAGCGTCAAGCCGATGTAGAGCAGGGCGACGGTGTTGTACGGCGGGAACACCTGGAAGGTGGCCGCCTGGAACTCGCGCGCCCGCTGGGTGATGTCGCGGACCGACAGCACCGACAGAAGCGACGTGTCCTTGAGCATGGCGATGAACTCGTTGCCCAGCGGCGGCACGACGATGCGCAGCGCTTGCGGCAGCACCACGTAGCGTGCCGTCTGCCAGCCGTTCAGGCCGAGGCTGCGCGCGGCCTCGGTCTGGCCGTGCGGGATCGCCTCGATGCCGGCCCGGAAGATCTCGGCCAGGTAGGCGGCGTACCCGAGGGCGATGGCCACGACGCCGCGCGTCAGGCGCGACATGTTGATGAGGCCGCCGGTGGCGTCGCGGATGGCGCCCTGCAACGGGAAGCCGACGTACAGGATGACCACCAGCATGGGGATGCCACGCAGGGCGTCGATGTAGAGCTCGGCGAAGATGTTGAGGGGATGGCGGCCGCTCTGGGACGCGCCGAAGGTGAGCAGCAGGATGCCCACGCCGAAGACGATCAACGCCAGGGCCGGCTTCATCAGGCTGGGCGAAAGGAAGCGGGTCCGCCACAAGACCGGAGTCCCCGCGGGGACATCCGCCGCCGGGAGGAAGGCCGCCTGCACGGTGCCGTCTTGCAGCAACTTCACCGCAGCCTGGGTGTCGATGGCCGCCCTGACGGGCATGGTCGAATCGCCGCCCCCAGGGAAGCTCCCGTTCTTGACGGCGTCTGCCGGCCCGCTCGGGGTCCCCTCGATGATGGCGACCTTGCCGCCGCTCTGTCCCACCAGCGCGTACTCCACCTTGGGCCTGGTGAGCAGCACGACGGCGGCCACCAACAGCAGCGCGCCCACGATGGCGAAGCGCAGCACGGTGCGCTCGCCGATGTTCAGGCTGGCGAGCGCGGCCAGGATCATGCCCAGGATGCACGCCGCGATGTAGGCGAGGACCGTGGCGGCGACCGTGACCGAGCGGCCGGGAACGAGGTAGGCGAGCGCTCGCTGGTAGGTCGCTGCCGTCGCGAAGAAGTACACGACGGCGGGGAGCAGCAGCAGCAGGATCAGGTAGCTCGGCCGGATGCGCTTCAGCGGGTTGCGGGGTGGACGGGAGGTGGGTTGGCTCACGACCGTGCTCTCTCGATGGCGGCGGGGTGGAGGGGCCTCGGGTGCCGGGCCGGTCGTTGTGGGGCGCCGGCCCCCGCACCAGACAGGAGCGCGGCGCGCCCCCGCGAGAGCGGGGAAGCGCGC
>JARRMM010000122.1:0-7480 GCA_037386005.1 Deinococcales bacterium
TCCTGGTTGCTCCATCCCCCCACCAGCACCCGGCCGGCCGGATCCACCGCCACCGCATACCCGAACACCGCCCCATCGTGACCGAACTGCCGCACCCAGGCGAGGTTGCCATTGCGATCGAAGTGCACCAGGAAACCATCGATGTTGCCGCTGTTCACCCGGCCCGGCAGGTTCCCGTAGGTATCGCCGGTGACGAAGCTGCCGCCGTCTCTACCGGGCGCAACGGCATACGCGAAGTCGGCGCCCTCACTGCCGAACTGCCGCAACCACAGCCGCTGCCCGTTGTTGTCGAACTCCCCGACGAATCCGTCCGAAGCGCCCAGCGCGCGGTTGGTCGGGAGCGCGCCGGTCGTCGCGCCCGTCACCAGGACCTTCCCCGCCGCATCGGTCGCGATCCCGTTGATCTTGTCCGCCCCGGGACCACCGAACTGCCGCTGCCACACCAGGTCGCCGCTCGCGTCGTACTTCGCCAGGAAGGCGTCGCTATCCCCACCGGCGTACCCCTGCCCCGCCAGGGTGCCGTTGGTGTCCCCGGCCACGAACACGTTGCCCGTCGGGTCGACCGCCACGCTCCGCGCGAAGTCCGAGCCCGTCGTGCCGAACTGACGGAGCCAGGCCAACGTCCCGTCCGGCGCCAGCTTGGCCAGGAAGGCATCCCCGGCACCCACGCTGTCCCCCTTCGGCATGCGATTGCTGGTGTAGCCACTGACGTACGCGTCGCCCCGAGCGTCCACGGCCACGCCCGTCGCGCGGTCGAAGCCCTTGCCCCCGATCTGCCGCAACCACAGCCGCGTGCCGTCCGCCCCGTACGCGGCCACGAACACGTCGCTCTCCCCCGCACTCGCTGCGTCCGCCATCGCTCCGCTCGTCGTACCGGCCACCACGACCGACCCGTCCGCGCGCACCGCCACCCCCGTGGCACGGTCCGCCGCGTCGCTCCCGAACTGCGCCCCCCACCGCGCCCCGATCGACGCCGCCGTCGCTCCCGGCGCCGAAGGGGCCGCCGGCGCGCCTGCCGCGGCTGCGGAGGAGCCTCCCCCGCCGGAGGCTCCGGGCTGGCTCGGCGACGCGGAAGACGGGGCAGGAGACGACGGGACGGGAGACGACGATGGTGACGGCGCCGCGGACGACGCCGCGGCGGCCTGCACGCCAGGCGCCTCCACCGCCGGCGGCAGCGTCGTCAGCAGCCCCGTCACCACCACCAGCTCGAGCAACACCAGCGACTCGAAGCGCAGCGCCCCGCGGAAGCGCGCCGTCCGGCCTGCCTGGAAGAACAGCGGCAACCCCCGCAGCCGGTGCGACGCCGCCAGCGCGAGCACCACCAGGAACAACCCGTGTTTCAGCAGGAGCGTGCGCCCGTACGGGGTCGTCACGAACGCAGCGACCCCGAACAGCTCCGCCACTGCGGCCAGGATGCCCGTCGCCAGCACCACCACCACGCACCAGAGCGCCACGCGCGACAGCCTCCGCGCCGCGACGGCCAGCGCCGGCTCCTCCTCCGAGCTCCACGCCGGCAACCACGCCAGCATCGCCACCAATCCCACCCACAGCAGGCCCGCAGCCAGATGCACGCCATCGCTCAGCAGCAGCAGCGGGCTCCCCGTCGCCGCAGCATGGCTCACCATTGCCACCGCGAACACCAGAGCCAGGGATGAGGGGAACGCAATCCACAAGGACCACCCCGGGGCCCGAAACGCCTGCCGCCCGGCCACCACCAGCAGGGCGGCCAGCACGACGCGAAGCAGCACCATCCACCCCGGCAACGTGGTGATCAGGTAGCTCACCACCGTCTCGAACGTCGGTGCGCCGAGCGCCGCGCGCAGCGACACCACCACCTGCGCGAAGCCCGCCACCGCCACGAGCACCGCGCCCACCCACAACGCGATGCGCTGGCGCTGCTGATGGACGGGCGCCACCAGCGAGCGCCCGATCGTCGACGGGAACAAGGCCGCTCCGATCAGCAGAGCCGACCCTAGCAACAGCCACGCCTGCAGCGCGCTCGCCAACGGATCACCCGCCCGACGCGACCGTGAACACCACGATCCCGTGCGTCACGTGCGTGTCCACCGACAGGGCACGCCACACCAGCACGTAGGTTCCCGGCGAGAGATCCCGGGCGAGCTCGATCGTCACCTGCTTCGCCGCGCCCCCCGGACGCGCCAGCCCGGTATCCACCCGGCCCTTCACCGCGCCCTTGTCCGCCATCACCGTGTCCGCGAGCTGCGCCGCCAACGCGTGCACCCGCAAGCTGCGATCGTGCGCGCTCTCGCCCGCCTCAACGGGCACCGACAAGGGTAGGACCACGAACAAGCTGAAGCGCTTCTGCACCGCCTCCGTGAAGTCGAGCTGCAGCGAGGCCGGCGGGCTCCGCACCACCGCGCCATCGGCCGGCGTCGACGCGGTCAGGTGCGCGTGCGCCCACGCCGGCACCGAAAGGCTCAAGAGCATGAAAGCGACGATCCAACGAACCGACGACGCGCGCATGCACACCGGCCTCACGGGAACGTGATCGAGGATGCCGGCGCGACCTCGTCGCTCCGGAACGTCACGTCGACCTGCGTCGAACCGATGTAGCCGTGCACCCTCAACGCATAGACACCGGGCTGCGACAGGATGAACGGCGAGGTGTAGTGACCCGGCGATCCATCGACGGCCGACAACGGTAGCGACCTCGACGACGAGTCGTCAGGAGCCACGATCGTCACGTCCAGGCTCTTCTCGAGGTTGTCCACCGGCTTCTCGTCCGCACTCGACCGCACGATGAGGTCCAGCCCGTTCAACGTATCCGTCACCGGCGGCTCGTTCACGAACCCCAGCAGCACGTCGTACGGACCCGCCGTCTTCAGCTCGTGCGCCGACGCCCCCGACACCAGCGCAGCCAAGACCACCGTCACCAACAACGCGATCACGCGCTTCATCGCCATCGCCTCCTCCCAGGGCGCACCCGACGTCGCCCCGGCATGTCCCGTGCTCGGCATGATACCGAACCGACGCTCGCGCGCCCCGGCCCCACCCGCCCAACGACCGGACCCCGGCAACCGCAACGCCAGCTCGAAGCGCCATGCTAACCTCTGCAGCAGGGCGCTTCCAACGCGCGGGCCCCCGCGTCAGCGAAAGCAACCTCCCTCGGAAAGGCCAACGACCGTGAGCGGAAAGTCCGGTTCCTCACTGAGACGCGCCCTCCCCTGGGTAGTTCTGGCCGCCGCCGTGATCGTCGCCGGCGGTCTGGTCGCCAAGACCTTCACCCCACAACGCAACGGCTATCAGGGGACCGAACTCGACCCGACTCCGGCGCCGGCCTTCCACCTCGTTGACCAGCAAGGCGCCCCTCGCTCACTAGCGGACTACCGCGGCAGGGCCGTTCTGCTGACCTTCATGGACGGTCACTGCAAGGACCTCTGCCCCACCACGCTCAAGACCATGGCCGATCTCCAGGAGCGGCTCGGCCGCAGCGCGGACCGGCTCGCCATCGTGGCGGTATCCGCCGACCCCTGGCTCGACCGTGTCGGCAAACCCGCCGCCATCGCCACCGAGCCCGGGGCCGTCACCCCACGCCGGTGGGACTTCCTCACCGGCACGGTCGACCAGCTCCGACCGGTCTGGAACGCCTACCACGTCGACGTGCAGGAGCAGCAGATCGGGAAGTTCAGCGCCAACGCCAGCCACAGCACCGGCTTCTTCCTGATCGACGCCAGCGGCAAGGAGCGCCTCTACATCGAATCGACCGCCCCTATGCGCGTGCTCCAGCGACAGGCCCGGAAGGTCATCCACCAGGGATGAGCGGCCGGCGGCAGCTTCCCCCCGAGGGTCCTACCCTGCCTCATTCAGCCCTCAAGACCGGATGGTGTCGTAAGTCGGTGGGCACACAACGCCCTCGAGGACGGGGAGCGCGATGAGCAAGGTTCGAGCGCGTCATGGGACGCTCACATGCGCGGTGCTGTCGATCCTGGTGCTCCTGACGGCCTGCGGTCACGGCCTGACCGACAAGGACTGGACCCAGGCCGTGGCGGACGCGAGGAGCGTCAACGCTTCGCTCCGCGCCGGCTCGTACGACGCAGCCAGGGAGACCTGGAAACCGGTCGACAACCTGATCCACACTGCGTTCCCCAAGCTCAAGAAGGCGGACCCCGCCGTCGCCGGAAATCTGTGGACCCATATGGGCCTCGTCGAAGTCGGCTTCCTCAACAAGGACTACAACCTCGTGGAGCAGGGCTCCGGCGCCCTTCCCGATCTCCTCGTGAAGGCCCACGATGCCTGGAGCAAGGTGCGATGAGCGCGGCGCAAGTCGGTCTCACGAGCCGCCAGGCTCACGCCCTTGAGCTGGACGGCGTCAGCAAGCGGTTCCCGGGCACGGAGCGACCGGTGCTGGCCGACGCCACCCTCCGCATCGCCACCGGCGAGTGGGTCTTCCTGGTAGGACGCTCCGGCGCCGGCAAGAGCACCGTCCTGAGAATGCTCTACGGAGCGGTGGCGCCTGACCGCGGCCACGCCCGCGTCCTCGGTACAGACCTCGCTTCAACACCGCACTTCCGCGTCCGGCAACAGCTCGGCCTGGTGTTCCAGTCCTTCGACCTGCTGCCGCAGAAGACCGCCTTCGAGAACGTCGCCTACGGTGCGGAGATCCTGGGCCTGTCGCCGCGCGGGGCCAAGGCCAGGGCCGCCGCGATGCTCGAGGCCGTCGGCCTCACCTACGCCGCCGCCCGCTTCCCGCGCCAGCTCTCCGGCGGCGAGCAGCAGCGCGTCGGGCTGGCGCGCGCGCTCATCCACCGCCCGCCGTACGTACTCGCCTACGAGCACACCGGCAACCTCGACATCCACGCCCCTCCCGCCAACCACGCCATCTTCAAACGCATCCACGACGAGTGGTCGCCCACCATCGTCATCGCCACGCACTCGCTCGAGCTCATCCGCTGGGCCAACCGCCGCGTGGTGCGCGTTCAGGACGGCACCCTGTTCGATGAAGCCGAGTCCTCCCCAAGCGGGCGGGCGAGCGCCGGAGTCGTGCGGCCCCAAGGCACCCCATGAACCGCAGTACATCCGCCCCCAGCCGCACGCTCTGGACCCTCTACTACCTTCTGCGCGACGCGCGCGAGGGCACCTCCCGCAACGCCCTCGCCGCCATCGCCGTGGTGCTCATGATCGCCCTCGCCGTCGGCTTCACCGGCTCCGTCGCACTCACCGCCCGTGGCACGGAGTCGCTCACCAGCCTGCTCCGACACCAGGCGCGCATGCGTGTCCTGCTCACCTCCAGCGCCGACCCCTCCGTGCTCACCCACCGCATCCAGGAGATGCCCGGCGTACGCTCCGTCACCTTCATAAGCAAGCAAGCGGAACTGGACCGCATGGAGCGCGCCTTCACTGGCCAGGTCGACCTCCGTTCGGTCTTCACCGACAACCCCTTCCCTAACGGCCTCGATGTGCTGCTCTCCAGCCCCGGCCGCGCCGAAGCGAACGCCAGCAGCATCTCGGCGCTCCCCGGCGTCGAACGCGTCGTCTACGGCCAGCAATACATCCGACCGCTCCTGCGTCTGGCCGCCACTCTCAAGCGCACCGGCTGGCTCGCCGCCACCCTCTTCGGCCTGGTGGCGCTGCTCGTCAGCGCGGTCACCTGGCGCCTCGCCATCCTCCACCGCGCCGCCGAGGTCCGCACCAAACAACTCATGGGCGTCAGGCCCATCGTCATCCACGGCCAGTTCGTGGCCGAAGGCGCCCTGCTCGGCCTCCTCGGCGGCACCCTCGCCGCCCTCGTCCTCGTCTACGTCACCGGCGCCTTCGTCGACAACGTGCTCACGCTGCTCCCCATCGCCGGCGCGCACCAGGCCCCCTACGGCCTCCTCGCCGCCGGCTGCCTCGCCGCCGGCCTCCTCCTGGGATCCATCGGCGCCATCAGCGCCATCGGCGCCGTGGCTCGCACCGCCGGTGCGCCCACCTGATGCCTTCCGCTCCGAAGCGCGAGGCCAGAGGGCGCACCGCCGGACGCGCACGCACCGTGCTCATCGCGGTGGTGCTCTTCGGCCTCCTCGGTGTCGCCCAAGCGCACATCACCGGCGTGTTCCTCTACTTCCTCAAGGACGTCCAAGGCCAGGCCGGCCAGAGCAGTCTCGGCATCCTCAAGGCCCAGCTCGACCAGACACACAAGCGCATTGCCGCGCTCGAGCCTCAGGTCGCGCAGGCGCGCGAGCGCTACCAGACGGAGGCCGCCAAAGCCAAACGCAAGGTGCTCTTCTACGACCAGTACGCCAGCGAAGGCTTCGGCGCGGTCGTCCTCGGCGCCAAGAGCCCGATCGACGCCCTCGCCGACGCCGAGACACTGCGCACCGTCGTCGCCCGCGACATGCGCCAACTCCAGGCCACCGCCACCGCCTACCAGGCCCTCGTCACCAAGGAGACCGAGCTCACCGGCTACCAGGCCCTCCTCACGGCCTTCGCCGAAGCCGAAACCCGGCACACCAAAGCGCTCGGCGCCAAGAAGATGCAGGACCAGGAGATGGCCCTCTACAACATCTCCGAAGCCTGGGAGGAAACCCGCACCGGCCCCCTCACACGCTACGTCGCCTGGGCCGACCAACAGCTCGGCTCCCTGCCGGCCATCGCCACACGCCCACAGCCCCACGCCAACGGACTCCAGCCGCCGGCCGGCACGCCCGCAGGCGCCGCCGTATGGACCATCGCCGAGGCCAACCTCAACGGCGCCATCGCCGGCGATCACGTGCCCGTCGACGGCATCCAGTCGATCCACTACTACCTCCGGGCCGACCACACCTACATCGTCGCGCACGTCCAGGTGCCGCTCGGCGAACACCAGCTCATCCTCGTCGGGCAGTGGTCGCGTGAAGGCCCTCTCGCAGTGCGCTACCACGTCGAGTACGCCCTGGTCGACGGCTACCTCATCGACCCCCAGGACCCCCAGATGCAACAGCTCATCGCCGACAAGCACATGCTCGTTCTGCACGGCACCGACCTCGCGCATCGCACACACCTGCTCCAATACCAGCAGGACACCGGCCGCCTCTGGCTCTACCTGCGAGGCGGCTGAGCCCAAACCCCACCAGGAGGCCCCACGTGACCCACCGTTCCCTCACCCCCATCACCGCCCGTGCGCGCAGCACGGGCATCGCCCTCGCAGCGGCGCTAGCCCTCACGCTCACCACACTGGCGTCGGCACACATCGAGAACCAGCAGACCCAGTTCCCCGACATCGGCGCCAGCCAGCACAAGGACGCCATCGTCCTCCTCGTGGCCCTCGACATCCTCCCGCAGACCCCCACCTTCCAACCCGACCAGCCCTTCACCCGCCAGGACCTCGCCGCCTGGGCGGCCCTCGCCCACCGCAAGGATCCCGGCGGCGAAGCGCCCGACCTCGCCAAACTCATCCAGGACGGCCGTAGCTTCGTCGCCTCCAGCAGCGGCAACGCCACCGCCGCCGACATCAACAAGGCCATCTTCGACGGCAAGCTCGACCTCGCCAACCCCACCCAGA
>JARRMM010000123.1:0-7290 GCA_037386005.1 Deinococcales bacterium
GCAGCCCGCCCCCGGCGTGGGCGGCGTGGCCCCCCCGTACCAGGAGGTCCTGCCGGACCGGGTACAATCACCGGGCTCGCACCATGGACCAGGGCGCTCTCACGTTCACGATCGACGCTCGCTCGGGCTCGGCCCGGCTGGGTTCGCTCACGACCCCGCACGGCACCGTGCGCACGCCGGCCTTCGTCGTGGTCGGCACCCAGGCGGCGGTGAAGGGCGTGCCGCCGGGCACCGTCGCCGAGGTCGGCACCCAGCTGCTGTTCGCCAACACCTACCACCTCTACCTGCGGCCGGGCGCGGAGGTGGTGGAGCGCCACGGTGGCCTCCACCGGTTCATGAACTGGCACGGGCCGATCCTCACCGACTCGGGCGGCTTCCAGGTGTTCTCCCTGGGGGCGTCCATCGAGCACGGGGTCGGCAAGGTGGCATCGATCTTCCCCGGTGAGGCCCCTCCACGGCGCTCGAGCGGCACCTCGATGGTCCACGTCGGCGAGGACAGCGTGCGCTTCAAGAGCCACATCGACGGCAGCCTCCACACCTTCTCGCCCGAGGTGTCGATCGCGGTGCAGCGTTCGCTCGGGGCCGACATGGTGCTCGCCTTCGACGAGTGCACCAGCCCGCTGCACGACGAGACCTACACCCGACGATCGATGCAGCGCACGCACCGCTGGGCCGAGCGCAGCCTGGCCGCCTTCGACGGCTCGTTCCCCCACCACGGCTACCCGCAGGCGCTGTTCGGAGTGGTGCAGGGGGGCGCCTTCGAGGACCTGCGCCGGGAGAGCGCGGCCACCATCGGGGCGATGCCGTTCGACGGCATGGCCATCGGCGGCAACCTGGGGAGCACCCTGCAGGACATGTACGCGGTACTCGACTGGACGGTGCCGGCGCTGCCGGAGGGGAAGCCCCGGCACCTGCTCGGCATCGGCGACGTTCCCAGCATCCTCGAGGCGGTCGAACGTGGGGTCGACACCTTCGACTGCGTCACACCGACCCGCAACGCCCGCAACGGAGCGGCCTTCGTGCGGCAGGGGGACGACGGCGAGCGGCCGAACGGCTTCCGGATCAATCTGCGCAACGCGCGCTTCGCTCAGGACCTCAGGCCGCTGGAAGACGGCTGTGACTGCCCGACCTGCCGCAGCTACAGCCGGGCCTACGTGCGGCACCTGTTCAAGGCCAACGAGCAACTCGCGCAGCAGCTCGTGACCGTCCACAACCTGCGCTTCATGGCACGCCTCATGGCCGACATCCGCGGCAGCATCGAAAACGGCCGCTTCGGCGCCTTCAAGGCCGAGCTGCTCGGCGGCTCCTGAGCCGCGCCGCGCCGACGCCCGTCCTCCGGACGAAGACCCGGCTAGAAGTTCTTGTCGATCAGGTCGATGGTGGTGCCGTCCTGCGTCACGAACCGGACCACGCCCACGCTGGGCACGAAGAAGAGATCCATCACCGTCTTGCCGCCGTTGCTGGTGAGGGTACGCTGGCGGATCTGCAACGCGTTGAAGCGGCCCGCCTGTGTCTTGACGCCGCGCACGCCCACCACCTCGGAGGAGAGGGTGATGTCGAACGACGGCAGCTTGGTGGTGCTCTGCCACTGCATGCCGGGCTGCAGGGGCCCCGCCGGGTACACGGTGAGCGGCGTGGGGTACAGGGTGATCTTGCCGCTGGCGGCGGTTCCCAGCGTGGTGACGCCACCTTCGCCGAACTGGAGGTAGTCCTCCGAGACCGGCACGCCGTTGAAGTAGTGGGTGAGGACCATGACCTTGTGCCCGTCGACCTCGCGAGGGCCGGAGAGCTGCTGCGTCTCGCCGCTGGAGTAGGTCCAGCTCAGGCCCGAGCGGTCGGGGTAGTAGCCGGCAGGCGTCGCCGCCACAGCGGACGCCGCGAGCGTCAGCAGCGCGAGCCACACGAGCACGCGCGGGACCGCCGGGCCGGGGGCGCGCGACCGAACGGGCATCAGCCGTCCTCGCGGCTCAGCTCCGCCGCCCGCTCCGCCGCCTGCTCGACCGCGTCGATGAGGGCGTAGCGCAGGCGGTGGCGCTCGAGCGCGCGGATGCCGGCGATGGCGGTACCGCCTGCGCTGGCCACCTCGTCCTTGAGCTCGCCCGGCCGCTTGGTTTCCAGCAGGCGCGAGGCCGCCAGCAGGACTTGGCGTGCCAGGTCGCGCGAGGTGTCGCGATCGAGCCCCGCCCGCACGCCGCCGTCGGCGAGCGCCTCGGCGACGATCGCCACGAACGCCGGTCCGGAACCCGCCAGCCCGGTGAAGGCGTCGAACAGCTCCTCGCGCACGTCGTAGACGCGACCCACCGCACCGAAGAGGGTGCGTGCCATGGCGACGTCCTCGGCCGTCGCTTCGGGCAGGGCGGCCAGCGCCGTGGCGCTGACGCCGATGCTGGCGCCCAGGTTCGGCATGGCCCGGATGACCCGTTGCGAGCCGACCCTACGAGCGATGGTGCGAGCCGTGACGCCCGCCATCAGCGAGATGAACGAGGCGTTGCGCTGGGCGACCAGCGGGGCCACGCTGTCGAAGGACTGCGGCTTGACCGAGAGCAGCACCCGCTCCGCATGGTGCAGGGCGTCGTCGTCGAGCCCGGCCACGCCGTAGCGCTCGGAGAGCTCGGCCAGGCGCCGCGGATTCGGGTGGAAGATGCCGATCTCGTCGGCGCTGAGCACGTGGGCGCGGAGCGCCCCCTGGAGCACCGCACCGCCCATCTTGCCGGCACCGACGATGGCCAGACGGATGGCGCTCACGTCGCGCACGCTCGTGGGGCGGGGCTTGCGTGGGGGCAGGTCACTCGCGTCACGGCGCCATTCTATCCGCCATGCCTCGCAGCTCCGCCGTGGATAGGCCACAGGGAGGCCGCGGGCTGGCGGCCGCTCACCCCTCGACCAGCTCCACCAGGACGCCGTGGGTGAAGCGGGGGTGCACGAAGGCGATGCGCGTGCCCGCGCGCCCCGGGCGGGGCGTCTCGTCCAGGAGCGGGGCGTCCATGGCTCGGAGGCGCGCCAGCAGTGGCTCGAGCGCCGGCACCCGCAGCGCGATGTGGTGCAGGCCGGGGCCGTGCCGGGCCAGGAAGCGCCCGACCGGTCCGTCGGCGCGGGTGGGTTCCATCAGCTCGACCAGCGTCTCGCCGAGACGGAGCGGGCGCACGCACACCCCCTGCTCCTCGATCGTCTCGTCCTCGCCCGCCCGGCGCAAGCCGAGCGCCAGGTAGGCGGCGGTCGCCGCGTCCAGCGCCTCGACCGCCACCGCCACGTGGTCGAGCGCGAGCCCGTCGAGCGGCTCCGGAAGGTGGGGGTCGGGGCTCACGCGGGGCGCGGGGCCATGGTCACAAGGAGGACGACGTTGCTGTTGGACTCGTTGCGCACCCCGTGCGCTTGGCCGGCGCGGGCGATCACGGCGGTGCCCTCGGGCAGCAGCTCATGCTCGTCGCCGACCTGGAACAGCGCCTCGCCCTCCAGCACCACGTACACCTTGTCGGCGTCGGCGTGGCTGTGCGCCCTCTGGCTCTGGCCGGGCTGGAGGCAGTACAGGTCGAACAGCATCCGCTCGCTGTCGAAGAGCGGCACCTTGGTCAGGGCTTCGCCGAAGGAGCGTTTCTGGTCGAGGGTGACCGTGTCCATGGACCAAGCATACTGCCGGCGTCGCGCGCCGCGTTGCGCGGGCTCAGGGGGTGAGCTCACCTCGGAGGTTGCGCTGCACGCGGCGCTCGACCTCGCCCGTGTCGAGCCCCAGGCTGAGGAGCCACATCAGCTTGGTCAGGGCGGCCTCGGCCGTCATGTCGGACCCGCTGATGACGCCCGCCTCGCGCAGCCGCCCCCCGCCCACGTAGCCACCCATGTCGACGCGGCCGCGCAGGCACTGGGTGCAGTTGACGATCACCACGCCCCGCGCGGTGGCTGCGGCGAACGCCTCGAGCAGGGCCTCGTCGCGGCTGGGTGCGTTGCCCGAGCCGTAGCTCTCGAGCACCAGGCCCGCGACCGGAGGGGCGAGCAGGTTCCGCACGAGCTCGGGGCGTACGCCGGGGAAGAGGTGAGTGCAGCCACCGAGACGTCGGCGAGCCGCGTCACCCGCAACGGCCCCAGCTGCGGCGGGCGCAGCAGCTCGCGGCGCAGCTCGAGCGTCACCCCGGCCGTCCCGAGCGGCGGCTCGTTGGGCGAGGCGAAGGCGTCGAAGCCGCTGGCCGAGACCTTGGTACTGCGGTTGCCCCGCAGCACGAGGCCGTTCAGGTAGAGGCAGACCTCCGCCAGCTCCTCGCGTGCCGCCAGCAGCAGCGAGGTGACGAGGTTCTCGCGCGCGTCGCTGCGCGGCTCGATCAGCGGGATCTGCGAGCCGGTCAGCACCACCGGCTTGGCCAGGCCGTCGAGCAGGAACGACAGCGCGGAGGCGGTATAGGCCATGGTGTCGGTGCCGTGGAGCAGGACGAAGCCGTCGAAGGCCTCGTAGCGTTCCAGGATGGCGCGCGCGATGCGTTCCCAGTCCTTCGGCCCCATGTCGGCGGAGTCCAACAGCGGATCGAACTCGATGAGCTCGAAGCGGGGTAGCCCGGGGTGCTCCAGCTCGTGCATGGCGCCCAGGAGTCCCGCCAGGTGGCCCGCTGCGGGCTCGAACCCGCGCGGGCCTCGACGCATGCCGATGGTGCCACCCGTGTGGATGAGGGCGACGCGCCTGCTCTCGCTCACGCGGGGATTGTACGGCGTGGGAGCGGGGTCGGTCAGCGCACGCCGGGCGGCACCTGTCCCGGTGGCGGCGCGAGCCCCCACCGCGCCTGCGGTTGGCCGGGGTTGGTCACCGCACGCCGGGCGGCACCTGCGCCGGTGGCGGCTCGGGGAGGTTGTGCGGCATGGGAACGCCCTCCAGCCGCTTGACGACGCCGTTCTCGTTGCACCCCACGTAGAACGGGCAACGGAGGCACTCCGACCACACCCGCGGGTGCAGCTCCCGCGTCTTGTCGATGAGCTGGAAGCCGCATCGCTCGAAGAACCCCACCTCGTAGGTCCACGCGAACAGGACGGGGATGCCCACCTGCCGCGCTTCCTCCTCGCATGCCTCCACGATCCGGCGCCCCACCCCACGTGCCTGCACCCCCGGTGCGACGGCGAGCCCGCGGACCTCCGCGATGTCGCCCCAGAGGATGTGCATGGCGCCGTTCCCGGCGAAGACGGGGCCGGTCCCATCGTCGATCTCGGCCACGAAGAAGTCCCGCAGGTTCTCGAAGATGCTCTGCATGGGACGGACCAGCATCCGCCCCTCGGCGGCCCAGTGGCCGATGTTCTCGAAGATCCGGGGCACGTCCTCCGAGCGGGCGCGGCGCACGGTCACGACCGGCGTGCCTGCCGCGGATGGGGCCATGGGCGCGCGGCTCAAGGCTCTCCCTCCTCGGCCAGCGACCGCCGCAGCCGCTCGATCTGACGCTCCACCTCGCTCCGGGCGGTACCGCCGAAACTGGTGCGAGCGTCCACCACATTCTCCAGCGACAAGGTGCGGTAGACGTCCTCGTCGATGCGCGGGTCGGCCTGGCGGAGCGTCTCCAGGGGCAGGTCCTCGAGGCTGGTACCCGCGTCCAGCGCCCGCCGCACCAGCTCGCCGACGACGCGGTGCGCGTCGCGGAACGGCAGCCCCTTGCGGACCAGGTAGTCGGCGAGGTCGGTGGCGTTGCTGAAGGCGTGGGCGGCGGCCGAACGCATGCGCCCCTCGTGCACGGTGATGCGCGGCAGCATGTCCAGGTACAGGCGGAGGGCGTCCTCGGCCGTGTCGGCGGCGTCCATGACGCCTTCCTTGTCCTCCTGCATGTCCTTGTTGTAGGCGAGCGGCAGGCCCTTCATGACGGTGAGGAGGCCCATCAGGGCACCGTAGACGCGGCCGGTCTTGCCTCGGACCAGCTCGCACACATCGGGGTTCTTCTTCTGCGGCATGATCGAGCTGCCGGTGGTGTGGCTGTCGGGGAGCGTCACGAAGCCGAACTCCTGGCTCGACCAGAGGATGAGCTCCTCGCTGAGCCGCGACAGGTGCATCATCAGGACCGCCAGGGCGGACAGGGTCTCCAGCGCGAAGTCGCGATCGGAGACGGCGTCGAGGGAGTTCGGGCTGGGCGCGCTGAAGCCCAGCTCGCGCGCGGTGCGCTCGCGGTCGATAGGGAAACCGGTACCGGCAAGGGCACCGGCCCCGAGCGGGCTGACGTTCGTCCGGGCACGTGCGTCGCGCAACCGGCCCTGGTCGCGACCGAACATCTCGGCGTAGGCCAGCAGGTGGTGCGACAGCCGTACCGGCTGGGCCACTTGCAGGTGGGTGTAGCCCGGCATGATGACGTCGAGATGCCGCTGGGCCAGCTCGGCCAGCTCGGTGCGCAGGGCGTGGAGCAGGTGCTCCAGCGTGCGCTGGCGACGGCGCAGGTAGAGGCGGAAGTCGGTGGCTACCTGGTCGTTGCGGCTGCGCGCCGTGTGGAGCCGGCCGCCCGCTGCGCCGATGCGCTCGGTGAGGGCCCGCTCGATGTTCATGTGGACGTCCTCGAGCTCCTCGCGCCAGACGAACGTGCCGGTCCGGATCTCCTCGCGGATGGCTTCCAGGCCCTCCCGGATGGCGCGCGCGTCATCGGCCCCGAGGATGCCCTGCTCGGTCAGCATGGCGGCGTGGGCGAGGGAGCCGTCGATGTCCTCCTCGGCCATGGCCCGGTCGAACCCGACCGAGGCGTTGACGCGCTCGACCAGGGCGTCGGTGGCCTCCTCGAAGCGGCCCCCCCACATGCGGGTGTCGTCGCCCTGGGCGGCCGCGTTCCGCTGGTCGTCGTCGTCCTGCGTCAACGCTCCTCCTCCTGGACCTGCCAGGTGCCGCCGACGCGTTTGACCAGGGTGGACGGGGACTTGTCGGGATCGGGCCGCCGGTACCCCATGCGCCGGTAGTAGGCGAGGGTCTCGGAGGAGGGCAGATCGAGCGTGAGGGTGGGGATGTTGGAGCGGATGGCGTGCGCCTCGACCTTGGTCATGAGCCAGCGGCCGTAGCCCATGCCGCGCTCCTCCGGCAGGCTGGCGACCGGATCGACCCGCCACCCCGTGCCCTCCTCGCGCCATCGCAGCGCCGCCAGCGCGCGCCCGTCGGCCTCGAGAACGATGGCGCCGCCGTGCTCGAGCCACGACGCCATCTCCGCCTCGTCGCTCCCCTGGTCGGGCCGGGCGGCCCGGAAGAGCGAGCAGAGCTCCTCGAGGTCGCCCAGCCCCGCCCAGCGCAGGCGGGCCCTGGGCGCCTGCGCCCGGCCCGGCCCGGCGGTGGCGCCGCCGAGGGTGGCCATCACGGCGTCT
>JARRMM010000124.1:0-7158 GCA_037386005.1 Deinococcales bacterium
GCAACCAGTAGGCGGGCAGCCCCCAGTCCTCGCGATGTCCCCCAGCCATGTGCGAACCACCCTAGCAGTACCAGGACGGCTGTCCCTTGTCTCGCCACCCGCACCTGCGCATCCTGGCGCGTGGCGCCGGCGCCGCCACGACGCGCCGGAGCAGGGGGGGAACGCTCATGCTCGAACCCACGCGTACCGTCAAGCCGGGCCGCCGGTGGCTGGCCCTCGCACTCGTCGCGGTCGCGCTCCTAGCCGTGGGAGCCGAGTTCGCGATCGAGGGCCCACCGTGGGCCGGTGGTCGACGCGTCCTGTGGCGTGGCAGCTCCGTGCCGGGACACATCGGCGCCCACTTCCGCTACTTCGACGGCAGCGACGGCCGGCGCCTCGCGGGCAGCGCCGGCGAGACCCTCACGATCCGCTTCGACCTCGAACCCGACACGGGCGTCCTGGACCTGAACGTCGTGTCGCCCGAGGGCACCGCCATCTGGACGCGGAGCGCCGCCCAGCCCACGCAGGGCAGCGCGAACGTGCCCCTGCCGGAGAGCGGTCGGTACCGCGTCGAGATCACGGGGGCCAAGACCCGCGGCAGCTTCGCCGTGGACTACCAGGTCGCCGCACCGGCCGGACCGTAGCAGCCGCGGCACAGACATGGCTCCGCCGCAACGCGGTCGGAGCCGACCCTGCAGGGCACGACGGCCAAGCGGGGTAGCCGAGGCCGGGGCCCAAGCGTGAGCGCTGCTAAGATGCTAGCATACTAGCAACCATGCAGGCGAAGCAGCAGTTCAACGTCTACCTTCCGACCGACCTGATCCGCCGCGTCAAGCACGCCGCCATCGACAGCAGCCTGTCGCTATCGGAGTACACGGAGCAGGCGCTCGAGGAGAAGCTGCGGAAGGACCGCCAAGCGCACATGCCCGCGGACGAGGAGCGCTGACAGCGCACTTCGGGGCAGCGACGCAACGAGGGGGGACCCACATGGTCGTGATGCCGATCATCTACGTGACGGACGTCCAGGCGTCGATCAGGTTCTACAGCGCCTTGGGCTTCACCGAGCGCCGCCGCAGCCGGAGCGACAACTGGGTCGAGCTGACCGGCGAGGGAGGGATGCTGGCGCTCCACCGTAGTTCGGGAGCGTCGCGCCCGGCCGCGGGGCGGGTGGAGCTCAGCCTCGTGACGACCGAAACGCTCGAACGGATCCGCAACGCCCTGGTCGACGCCGGCATGGCGTCCGTGGGACCCATCATGGACGAAGCCTTCGGAAGATCCCTGGTCGTGACCGACCCCGACGGCCTCGAGATCCAGGTCAACGAGCACGACCATGAGCTCTACACCTGACCCAACACCACGGCAGCGAGACCCGACGGCCTCAGGCCCCGCCATCGCCATCGAGGGCGCCACCAAACGCTTCGGCAGTGTCACCGCCGTGGAGGACCTGAGCTTGCAGGTGGCGACGGGCGAAGTCTTCGGCCTGCTGGGTCCCAACGGCGCCGGCAAGACCACCGCCATCGACCTGATCCTGGGCCTGACCGCTCCTACAGATGGCACGGTACGGGTGTTCGGCGTCGACCCCCTCCGCCGTGGCATGGAGGTCCGCAACCACACCGGCATCGTCATGCAACAGTCCGCCCTGGACGCCTACCTCACCGGTCGCGAGAACGTCCGGATCTACGCCGAGCTCTACCTAGGCAGCAACAGCGCGGCCCGCAGGCGGGTCGATGAGGTCCTGACGTGGACCGGCCTCTCGTCCGCCGCGGACCGCCTCGTGAAGGGCTACTCCGGCGGCATGAGACGCCGTCTCGACCTCGCCATCGGCGCCCTGCACCGCCCACGCCTCCTCCTTCTCGACGAACCCACCCTCGGCCTCGACGTCCAGACGCGCCACGAGGTCTGGAGGCTCGTCCGGGACATGGCAGCGCACGGCACGACCGTCCTCCTCACCACCCACTACCTGGAAGAGGCCGACCACCTCTGCGACCGCGTCGGCATCCTGAACCACGGCCACCTGGTCGCACTCGACACGCCCGCGCAGCTGCGCAGCACGATCGTCGGCGACCTACACCGCCTCACCCTACGCTGCGCCGAACCCTGCGACGGCACCTCCCTCGAGCTCCCGGCCATGTTCGAGACGACCGACAACGGCATGGTCCTCTCCGGCGCGCCCGAGCAGCTCTGGCGCAGCCTCGCCCTCCTCCGAGACGCGTACGGCGAGAACCTGCTCGAGGTCACCTACGCCGCCCCCACCCTGGACGACGTGGTCCTACGCCTCACCACCGACGACCCACACGAGGCGGCAGGCGCCCGATGACCGCCTACCGCCGCGGCAGCCTGGCCCTCACCCGCCGCTGGCTCTGGCACCTGCGTCGCGAACCCGCCGGGCTGATCGCCTCCCTCGCCCAGCCCGCCCTCTGGCTGCTGCTCTTCGGCAACCTCTTCGCCAAGAGCCAGATCGTCCAAGGCCACAGCTACATCGCCTTCATGACCGCCGGCGTCGTCGTCATGACCGCCTTCAACGGCGCCCTGAACGGCGGCGTCGAGCTCCTCTTCGACCGCGAGAGCGAGCTCCTGCGCCGCCTCCTCGCCGCCCCCCTCCCGCCGAGCGCCATCCTCACGAGCCGCCTCGTCTACGTGCTGGGGATCTCCACCGTCCAGTCCTTCGTCATCCTCCTGGTGGCCCTGCTCATGGGCGTCCGCGTCGCCGCCGGCGCTCCCGGCGCGCTGCTCGTCCTGGCCTACGGCGTCCTCCTCGGCCTCGGCGTGTGCTCGCTGTCCATGGCGCTCGCCTTCGCCCTCCACGGGCACGCTCAGTTCTTCGCCCTCGTCGGCTTCCTCGGGCTACCCCTGCTCTTCGCCAGCAACGCCCTCGCACCCCTCGACGCCATGCCCGGCTGGCTCCAGTTCGTGGCGCACGTCAACCCCATGACCTTCGCCATCACCGCCAGCCGTAGCCTCATCCTGGACGGGCTCCAACCCGGCCTGCTCCTCACCACGCTCGTCTTCATCGCCGTCTTCGACACACTGGGCATCGCCGCTTGCCTCCGGGCATTGCGGTGGGTGACCACCTGAGCACATCGAGGGCTCGCGAAGATCCCAACGTGGCCACGTGGGGACGGCCCATGGGGGTGGGCGGCCGGACCCACGGCGCCGGAGCACGGCCTTGACAAGGCACGAGCGATTCCGCACCCTGAGGGCCACATGAAGCGTCCGGCAAACTCCCCGAGCGACGGCGCCGCCCACCGCTTCCCCGTCTCCATCAAGGCCGTCATCCTCCGCGACGGCCACGTCATCCTGTTGAGGAACGAACGCGGCGAGTGGGAGCTGCCCGGGGGCAAGCTCGAGCTCGGCGAAGACCCGATCGAGTGCGTCACCCGCGAGGTCCACGAGGAGCTCGGCCTCAGCGTCCGGGCGGACCACCTGCTCGACCTGTGGCCGTACTCCATCGCCGACGGCGTCGACGTCCTCGTCGGAACCTACCTCTGCACCGATCTCGACCCCAGCCGCGATGCCCGACTCAGCCACGAGCACGGGCAACTCCAGTGGTTCGACGTCCGCGCCATCGAGAGCCTGACCATGCCAAGCGGCTACAAGGACTCCATCCGCAGGGCCCTGGACGACGGCACGCCGTAGCTCGGCAGCCGGTCGGACGTCGCCCGAGCGTTCCCGGGGGGCCGCGACGACCGCGGATCCAGCCGTCGGGCCGCGGCGCGTCATGGCCCCACGCGCCGCAGGTCCTGGTGACGACCCCCGACCGGCCGCTCAGCCGGCTACCGTCGCCGGAAGCCGTAGCACCCACCACAGCAATGCGCCATCCACCGCCAGCGCAGCGACCTTGTTGAAGGTCGTCGGGAAGCCATGCCAGAACACCACGATGGCCACCGCGCTGACGACCGCAGCGACGATCGCCCATGCTCGCCACGACGTACCCTGCACCCCCACGCCCAGCAGCCCGAGCCCCACCACCGTGAACGCCGCCACCGCCACAAGCCACACCGCGGGCGCCAACCAGCGGCCGACCGCCTCAGCCGAACCTCCCGCCAACAACCAGGAGCGGTTGTGCCACGGCCCGTTGGCGCTCACCCCGAACAAGGGCATCAAGCCCAGGACATGGCCCACCCCATGCGCGAGCAGCGCGACCGCCAAGACCCACCGCCAGGTACCCTCGACCATCACGCCCACCTCCACACGCTCTCGGCACCCAAGGACCGAGAACGACCCAAGCCTAGGGACCACCAACGGAGCTGGGGTCCGTGGACGGCCCACAACGGCCGTCCGTCCTTCTCCTCCCAGGGACGAAGGACGAGACGCGGAGCCGTAGGACTACGCTCTGAACGCCCTCGACCCTGGCGGCGCGCTCGAGGGGAAGCGCAGCGACTCCACCGTTCGAGATCGATGCGGACGGCCCGGCCGGACGCACGACGCGCTCGTGATACAAGGGGCCATGACGACACAGGAGCGCAAGGCCGAGACCTTCCGGGCCCTGCACGAGGGCCCGCCCTTCGTCATCCCGAACCCCTGGGACGTGGGCTCGGCCCGCGTCCTCGAAGCGCTCGGCTTCGAGGCGCTCGCCACCACCAGCTCCGGATTCGCGTTCACTCTCGGCCGCGTGGACGGCGGCGCGACGCTCGACGAGGTGGCCGCGCACGTGGCGGCGTTGGACCGCGCCACCGCCCTGCCCGTCTCCGTCGATCTGGAGAACGGCTACGGTCCCGACCCGGCGAGCGCCGCGGCCGCCATCAGCCGCGTCGCAGGCGCGGGCGCCGTCGGTGGCTCGATCGAGGACTGGGACGGCGATGCCGGCCGCATCTACAACCTGGACCACGCAGCCGAGCGCGTCTCGGCGGCCGCCGAGGCAGCCCATGCCCTGCCCTTCCGCTTCACGCTCACCGCCCGAGCGGAGAACCACATCCACGGCGACCCGGACCTGGACGACACCATCGCGCGCCTGCAGGCCTATCAGGAAGCAGGCGCCGACGTGCTCTACGCGCCCGGACTCACGACCATCGACCAGATCCGAACGGTGTGCGCCGCGGTGGCTCGGCCGGTGAACGTGCTCGCCAGGCCCCACCTCACCTTCGCCGAGATCGCGGCGGCGGGCGCCCAGCGCGTGAGCGTGGGCGGAGCGCTGACCTGGGTGGCGGCAGGAGCGATGGTCGAGGCCGCGAAGGCCATCCGTGAGCGCGGCGACTTCTCGGCGCTGACCGTCAGGCTTCCCCTCCGCGACTGGTTCGAAGACGCTCGCTGACCCCGATCCGTCCGATCACGCACCATCCGGACCCGCAGCAGGTGAACCGACGTGGAGCAGAACGGGGTCGGCCTCCGGATAGCCGAGCGATCAGAACTCGTGCCCTCGGACCTTCGCGTACACCCGCGTGTCCGTGAGCGTCCCGTCCACACCCATCCTGGCGGCGCGAAGGGTGCCTTCCAGCGTGAACCCGGCCCGCTCTGCGACGCGGGCGCTCCGCGTGTTGCGAGCATCACAACGGATCTCGATGCGGTTGGCGCGCAGCCGCTCGACGGCGAAGCGCGTGATGCCCTCGACCGCCTCGGTCACGTAACCCATCCCCCTGCATCGCGTGCGCACCCAGTAGCCGATCTCGAACTTGCGGGCCTCCCAATCGATACGGTGCAGCCCACTACCCCCTACGAACGCCCCGTCCTCCTTGAGCGTCAGGTAGAACGCCAGGTCGGACCGCTCCAGGAAGCGGAGCCTGGCCCGACGACAGATCGCCTCGTCCTCCTCGAGCGACGTAGCAGCCTGCGCCCACGAGAGCCACGGCCTCAGCTCGTCCAGGCTCTCGCGCACCGCCGCCCCCACCGCAGCACCGTCCCCCCAACGTGGAGCGCGCACGATGAGACGCTCGGTCTCCAAGGCCTCAGGGAAGTCCAGCAGGATCGGCGATGACCGCTCCTTCGTCATCCACGCACCGCATTCGAGCTGCCGCCCGTCATCGCGCACCTCATAGAACCACCGTCCCGGCGCGTGCCCAAGAAGGTCACACGCACCCGCCGCTCCCCTGGACCTCTGCGAGAGAGTATCGAGGCCACGCTACCCTGGACGCCGATAGGCCCCGAGCTCCTCCGCGATGGCCGCCAGCGTCGCCTCGACGAGATCCCTCCGATCGGGCGCGAGGCGATCCGCGACGAGCGCCGCCGTTTCACGGTAGAGCTCGATGCCCGCTCGCACATGACCGCGAAGCGTCTCCGCGTCTTCCGTACCCGTTACGCCGAAGGCCCGGTCACGAAGCGCGATCCAGGACGAGGATCCACCGAGCGACCGTTCGAGGGCCGCATGCATCGCGTTGTCCCCCTCGAGCAACAAGCGCCGGTGCACCACCATCACCCTCGACAACCCCCACGACAACCCGAAGCGCGCATTCAGCAGACGTCCCACGTCATCCCGCCGCAACCCTTCCAGGCCCTTGAAGACCTCCTCGATCCACCCCACCATCTGGTCCGCGACCCAGGCGTCCGCGCGCCGCGAGAGCTCAGGCGTCCACCGGAACGCCAGCGCCCTCTCACGGACGTCGGCAACGACCCCGTCCTCATCGGCCAGCACCTGGGCCTGCCGCATCCCGCCCACGTGGTCGACGATCGACTCGGGCCGCTCGAACCAGGACTCCACGTCGTCCGGCGACGCCGTGGACACGACGGCGAGCTTGCCGCGCACGAAATAGCTAGCGTCCGTCGACCGGAACCCCTCACCGTCGGCGAACCGGACCACGTCGATGTCGCTGAACGGCCCCGCCTCACCTCGGGCATATGAGCCCAGCAGCGCCAGGGGAACGCCAGGACCACCGAAGCGGCTCACCAGCTCTCGCTCCATCGCCGGGGACAGGATCTCGACGAAGCTGCTCACTCTCGCATCGTAGCCGTGGCGCCATGGACGTAACGCCACGGCACCTAGGCACGCCACCGCAACGACCCGTGACGCCCGCCCCGGCACAAGCGACTGCGTATGGTCCATTACCGCCCCGAGCCCGCAGCCTGCCGCGGGCGTATCGTCAGCCCGTGGCCGCCAGCGGCCGCACGAGGCATGAGGAACTGACAATGCGGGATCGCTCGAGACCTGGGGGAACAGCATGACGCTTCTCGAGAGGTTGACCTACCGCCTGATCGTGGCCGGGGCCATAACCGCAACGGCTTTCGCAAGCGCTGACGGCACACCACAAC
>JARRMM010000125.1:0-3807 GCA_037386005.1 Deinococcales bacterium
CTTGCCTGTCTGGCGGTCGCCGAGCAGAAGCTCGCGTTGACCCCGGCCGATCGGCAGGAGGGCGTCGATGACGGCCACGCCGGTGTGCAGGGGGACCCGCACCGGCGCGCGCTCGGTGAGGGCGGGCGGTGCACGGTCGAGCGGCCTATGACCGCTGGGTCTCGGCGGCGGCCCATCGTCGAGGGGGCGACCCAGCGGGTCGACCACGCGGCCCAGCAGCGCGTCGCCGACCGGGGCTTCGGCGACCCGGGAGGTGCGCCGTGCAGGGGTCCCGGCGACCAGCTCCGCGCCGTGTCCGAGGAGCACCGCCCCGATCGTTCTCTCCTGCAGGTCGAAGGCGAGCGAGGGCACGTTTCCCAACACGAGCAGCTCGTCGGCCGCGGCGTTGTGCAGACCGGCTACCCGGGCGATGCTGCCGACGACCTCGACGACCTCGCCGCGCTCCTCGAGGACGGGTTCGAAGTGGAAGTCGCGGACACGTCGCGCGGCGTCGGTGAGGTCTCGGGCCAGCCCCTCTCGAAGGCTCATCCCACCTCCTCGACGTCGTCCAGCTCGGCGCCCCGGTCGTCCGGCCCGGAGCGGTTCAGCTCATCCGCCGCCCGCGACTCGAACCGACGCGCCAGGTCGTCGACGAGGTGCCGGACGCTCCACCCCAGGCTCAGGTCGCCGGCCCGCAGCTCGAGCCCCGCTACGAGCCCCGGCTCGTGCACGACCCGCACCTCGACCTCTTCGTCGAGCCCGCGCGCGATGGCGTCCAGCAGGGCTTCGCGTACCGCCGGGTCCAGCGGCTGGGCCGTGGCCAGCGTCCAGGGTTGCGCGCCAGAGCGCAGCGTGGCCCGCTCCGCTTGCGGCAGCCCGGCCAGGCGTTCCTCGAAGCGTGCCAGCACCGCCTCCTGCAGGCTGCGTCCGGCAAGGTCCTCGAGGCCTCTCGCCAGCGCTGCGGTGAGGAGGCGGCCGGCCTCCCGCCGGAGGTGGATCGTGGCCTGCGCCCGCTCCTCCGCCAGTCGGCCCAGCTGCTTCTCGTGTTCGCGCTCCGCTTCCGTCCGGGCGCGCTCCAGCAGCTCCGAGCGGCGACGCTCGACCTCCTGCTCGAGCTCCTGCAGGTGCCGTCCGCGGTCGCGCTCGAGCCTCTCGCGCTCCTCGCGTGCTGCTTCCTCCTGCTGCTCGGCCTCCACGCGCGCCTGGTCCGCTCGTTGCATCTGGCTCCGGATGCGCTCCTCCCGGTCGCGCAGCGTGGTGGCCACCGGACGGAACAGCAGCCGCCACAGCAGCAGCACCAGCAGCGCGAAGTTGACGAGCTGCGCCACCAGGGTCAGGGGATCGAGTCGCACCGTCCGGTTCTCCGTCAGCCGCCGCCGGCAGCGGTCCAGAAGGGGTTGGCGAAGAGCAGGATCAGCGAGACCACGAAGCAGTAGATGGCCGTGGACTCGACCATCGCCAGTCCCACGAAGAGCGTGCGCGTGATGGTGGGCGCCTCATCGGGCTGTTGCGCGATGGCGCCGAGCGCCTGGGCCAGCGCCCGGCCCTCGGCCAACGCGGGGCCGAGCGACCCGATGGCGATGGTGAGCCCGGCGACGACCACCGAGGCCACGGCGACGAGGGTGGAAGCGTCCATCTCAAGGCTCCTCTCGGCGGCCGGTTTGGCGGCGGCGCTGCCGCTCGCTGCCGGACGCGATGTAGACGATCGCCAGGACGGTGAAGATGTAGGCCTGGATGACCCCGATGAGCAGGCCGAAGGCGTTCATGACCGCGGGGAAGAGGAAGGGCGTGACGGTGAGCAGGACCGCTACGATGACCGAGGTGCTGACCAGGTTGCCGAACAGGCGGACGGCCAGCGCCAGGGTGCGGGAGAGCTCGCCGATGACGTTGAACGGGAGCATGAGCGGGGAGGGGCGGAGGTAGCCGCCCAGGTAGGTGCGGACGCCGAGCCGGCGGATGCCGTACACCGGCACGGCCAGGAACACCGCCAGCGCCAGCGCTGTCGTCGTGGCGATGGAGGCCGTCGGCGCGGGGACGCCCGGGATGGCGCCGGCCACGTTGGCGGCGAGGATGAACAGGAACAGCGTCCCGATGAAGGGCAGGTACGGCTCCGGGTCCTGGCGGGCGATGTCGCGTACGTGGTCGCGGAGGAAGGTGTAGAGGATCTCGAGCACGTGCTGGCCCGGGCGGAGGGGCGGTTCGCGCCGGAGCCGGCGGCCGATCACCGCTGCAGCTCCGACCAGGAGGGTCATCAACGCCCAGGTGACGACCAGGGTGGCGTTGATGGTGAGCGGCCCGAGACGCCAGACCTGAATGGCATCGGGCGTCAGGGTCATGGGTCCACGCTCCCGCCGTGGTGCTCGAGACGAGGGGCCAGGATGCGCACCAGCACGGGCCGCAGGACCATGAGCACGACTGCCGCCACTACCAGGGCGGGGGCCCCGATCGCCGCCAGGCCGGCCAGGCCGGCGAGCAGCAGGAGACCGCGCAGCAGCGCGGACGCTACCGCTTGCCCTGCGGTAGCGCGGCCCCTGGCCCACGGGCGCAGGCTCCGGTAGAGGCCACCGACCAGGCCACCAGCGCGCCCGTGCCCACGCCGACGATCATCAGGGTCAGGGTCCAGGAGAACCCGAGCGGTGCCACGCGGTCGAGGTAGAGGCCCAGAGCGATGCCCACCAGCGTGGGGATGGCGACGGACCACCCGACCACACCGAACAGGCCCAGACCGAAGGCGATGCTCCGTCGACCGTGGCGCCGCGCCGCGAGCTTCCGGGCCTCCTTCCGCTCGACCGCATCCAGCAGATCGCGTTCGTCGCGCCGCCGCCGTCCGGGGCCCTCATCGGCCATGGCCTGCCTCCAGCTCCACCATGCGGCGCACCAGCTCGGCTTCGAGGCGGTCGAGGGCTCGACGAGCGCGCAGCTCGCGATCGTCTCGGCTGCGAAGGCGGGCGTGCAGCGTCTCGCGCGCGGCGCCCAGGCTGCCACAGACGACGGCGGCGGCGCAGGCCACGCGGACCTCGTCGCCGACCTTGACCAGCACGCCGTCGCCCGTGGCCACGAAGGTCTCCGTTCCCTCGTCGTCCACGAAGGACAGCAGGCCCGGAAGCAGGGCGGCGACGTAGCCGATGTGACGCGGCCGCATGCCGAAGCCGCCCTCGAGGCCCTCGGCCGTGACGCTCCGGGCGGAGGTCGCGAGCACCGTCTCGGTGGGCGTGAGGACCACGAGCCTCATGCCTCCACCGCCTCTTCGAGGGCGCCGACCATGTAGAGGGCGCGTTCGGAGAGCTCGTCGGCGTCGCCGGCCAGGATCCGCTCGCAGCCGTCGAGGGTGGCCTCGAGGTCGACGAAGCGGCCGGCCCTCCCGGTGAACGCTTGGGTGACGAACAGCGGTTGCGTGAGGAAGCGCTCGAGGCGTCGTGCGCGTTTCACCGTGCGCTGGTCCTCCGGAGACAGCTCTTCGAGGCCGAGCATCGCGATGATGTCGCGCAGCTCGTCGTAGAGCGCCAGCGCCTCGCGGACGCTGCGGGCGACCCGGACGTGGCGCTCCCCCACGACGGCGGGCGTGAGCAGGGACGAGGTGGAGTGCAAAGGGTCGACGGCCGGGTAGAGCGCCTGCGCGGCGCGCTGGCGGGACAGCACCACGGAGGAGGAGAGGTGGCCGAAGATGTGCACCACGGCCGGGTCGCTGAAGTCGTCGGCCGGAACGTACACCGCCTGGACCGATGTGATCGCTCCCGACGCGGTGCTGGTGATGCGTTCCTGGAGCTCGGACAGATCGGTGGCCAGGGTCGGCTGGTACCCCAGGCGGGACGGCATGCGGCCCAGCAG
>JARRMM010000125.1:3828-18986 GCA_037386005.1 Deinococcales bacterium
TCCGCGCCGGCCTGCACGAAGCGGTAGGTGTTGACGATGAGCAGCAGCACGTCCTGGCCCAGCTCGTCGCGCATCGACTCGGCGATCGTCAGGGCGGTGTGCCCCACCCGGAAGCGAGCGCCCGGGGGCTCACCCATCTGACCGAGCACCACCACCGTGCTGCCGAGCACGCCGGCCCCCTCCAGCTCGGCCACGAGCTCCTGGGCCTCGCGCGAGCGCTCGCCGATGCCGGCGAAGAGGCTGACGCCGCGGTGGTGCTCGACGATGTTGTGGATGAGCTCGGTCACGAGCACGGTCTTCCCGACGCCGGCGCCGCCGAACAGGCCGGTCTTGCCGCCCCGCTCGAGTGGTGCGAGTAGGTCGATGGCCTTCACGCCGGTGCGCAGGATCTGGCTCTGCACGGTGTGGCGGGTGAGCGGAGGCGGCGGTCGCAGCTGCGGCTCGAGGGTCTCGGCGCCGATCGGGCCTGCGCCGTCGAGCGGTTCGCCGAAGACATCGACCACCCGCCCGAGCAGGGCCCTGCCGACCGGGATCTGTAGCGGCCCCCCCAGTGAGCGGACCGGATCGCCCCGCGCCAGCCCGCTGGTGCGCGTCAACGCCAGGGCGCGAGCGGTGCTCTCGTCCCGCTGCTCGACCACCTCGAGCCGCACGGTCTCGTCGGCGCCCGCACGGAGCGCCGTTCCCAGCGGCACCGACGCGCCCTCGAAGCGCACGTCGACGACGCTGCCGCGAACGGCGATGACGCGTCCCTGCGGGGGTGGGTGCGTGCCTCTCATGGCGCCGTCTCCCTCGTCGGGTTGCGGTGGGTGGGCCCAACCGTTCAGGCCGGCAAACCCTGCTCCTCCTCCTCGGCGACGCGGCGCAGCATGGGCAGCACGCTGTCGGGGTTGAGGGAGATGCTGTCGATGCCCTGCTGGACCAGGAAGCTCGTGAACTCCGGATAGTCCGACGGCGCCTGGCCGCAGATGCCGACCTTGCGGCCGACGCGGTGGGCGCCCTCGATCAGCTGCGCGATCATGCGCCGCACGGCCTCGTTGCGCTCGTCGAAGAGCCCGGAGAGCTCGCCGCTGTCGCGGTCGACCCCCAGCACCAGCTGGGTGAGGTCGTTGCTGCCGATGGAGAAGCCGTCGAAGCGCTCGGCGAAGCCGTCGACCAGGACGATGTTGGAGGGGATCTCGGCCATCACGTAGACCTCGAGCCCTTCACGCCCCCGCTCCAGGCCGTTCTCGGCCATGACATCGAGGACCTTGTCGGCCTCCTCCAGGGTGCGGCAGAAGGGGATCATCACGATGACGTTGTCGAGGCCGATCTCCTCGCGGACGCGGCGGATGGCGGCGCATTCGAGGGCGAAGCCCGCCCGGTACGCGTCGGAGTAGTAGCGCGAGGCGCCACGGAAACCCAGCATCGGGTTGGACTCGGTGGGCTCGAGCTCGCGTCCGCCGATGAGGTCGGCGTACTCGTTGGTCTTGAAGTCGCTCATGCGCACGATGACGGGCTCGGGGTACTGGGAGGCCGCGATCTTCGCGATGCCCAGGGCCAGGTGCTCTACGAAGTACTCGCGCTTGTCGGGGTAGCCACGCGTCAGCTCCGCGATGGCCCGCTTGGCGCCCTTGTCGGTGAGCTGGTCGTACTTCACCAGCGCCATGGGGTGCACCTTGATGACGTTGTTGATGATGAACTCCATGCGGGCCAGCCCGATGCCCTTGTTGGGGAGCTTCCACCAGCGGAAGGCGGCGGCGGGGCTGGCGATGTTCATCATGATGCGGGTGCGGGTCTCCGGTACGTTGCTGACGTCCACCTCGTCGACGTCGAAGGCCAGCCGTCCGTCGTAGATGCGTCCGCGGTCGCCCTCGGCGCAGGAGAGGGTGACTTCCCGCCCGTCCGCCAGGACCTGGGTGGCGTTGCTGGTGCCGACCACCGAGGGGATGCCGAGCTCGCGGCTGACGATGGCGGCGTGGCAGGTGCGGCCGCCGTGGTCGGTGACGATGCCCGCGGCGCGCTTCATGATCGGCACCCAGTCCGGGTCGGTCATGCCGGTCACCAGGATGGAGCCGTCCTCGAAGCGGTCGATCTCGCTGGCGCTCTCGATGACCTGGACCTTGCCGGTCGCGATGGCCTCACCGATGGCGAGCCCCTCGACCAGCACCGTCCCCTTCTCCTTGAGGGCGTAGGTCTGCAGGTCGCTGGCGACCTTGTGTGACTGCACCGTCTCGGGCCGCGCCTGCACGATGTAGAGATCGCGGCTGTCGCCGTCCAGCGCCCACTCGATGTCCATCGGCCTGCCGTAGTGGCGCTCGATGGCCCGACCCCAGCGTGCCAGCTTCAGGATCTCATCGTCGTCCAGCACGAAGCTGCTCCGCTCCTGCTGGGTGGTGTCCTCGACCTTGGTGGTGGCACTGCCGCCGGTCGCGTACACCATCTTGCGTTCCTTCTCGCCGAGGTGCTTGTCGATGATGGGGCGCTTCCTGGCGAGGTCGAGCAGCGGCTTGTAGACCACGTACTCGTCGGGGTTGACCGCCCCCTTCACGACCATCTCGCCCAGTCCGTGCGCGGCGTTGATGACGATGGTGTCCGGGAAGCCGGTCTCGGTGTCGATGGTGAACAGCACCCCCGAACCGGCCTTGTCGGAGCGCACCATCTTCTGCACACCCACCGACAGCGCGACCTGCATGTGGTCGAACCCCTGGTTGGTGCGGTAGCTGATGGCGCGGTCGGTGAAGAGCGAGGCGTAGCAGCGACGGGTGGCGTCGAGCAGCTCCTCCTCCCCGTGGATGTTCAGGAAGGTCTCCTGCTGGCCCGCGAAGCTGGCGTCGGGGAGGTCCTCGGCGGTGGCGCTCGAGCGGACGGCGACGTCGACCTCCGGCACGCCGTAACGCTCGCTCAGCTCGCGGTAGTACGTGCGCAGCGCGTCCTCCAGCTCGGGCGGGAACTCGGCCCCCGAGATCAGCCGACGGATCTTCTTGCCGACCTTGGCGAGGGCGCTGCGCCCGGCCGCCAGCGCCTCGCACTCGCTGCGGATGGTGCTCTCCAGATCGTTGTGGCGGAGGAACAGCCAGTAGGCCTCGGCGGTGGTGGCGAAGCCCTCAGGCACGCGGATGCCGCGGTCCTGCAGGCTCTGGATCAGCTCACCCAGCGAGGCGTTCTTGCCGCCGACGAGCGGCACGTCGTCCACGCCGAGTGTCTCGAGGCGACGGATGAGGGTGGATTCGCCCATAACGCAGGACCCCCTCCATCTCGTTGCGCGACGGCAACGACCGCGGGCGCGCCGGGGGCGCGCGTCGCGTGGCAGGGAGCGAGGGTGAACGTCGCCTCACTGTAGGGGAGGGGAGAGCGTGTGTCACGGGACAGTTGGCCTGTCCTCGCTGGCCTCAGCCAGTGGCGGCGCTCACCAAGGCCGCCGCCGCCTGCCGGGCGTGCCAGGCAGGCTCGGCGGAGCCCTCCACCAGCGCGTCGACGGTCGCGCCGTCGAAAAGCAGCTGGAGTTGCCGCGCGAGCGCGTCGGGCTCGTGCGCGCCGGCGCCGCGCGCCAGCTCGGTGAGGTAGCGCCGTACGTCGGTCTGGTAGTCGCGCGCGATGGGACGTGCGGGGTTGAGCTGCCCGCCGAGCTCGATGGTGGCGTTGGTGAGCGGGCATCCCCGGTAGTCGGGGCTCTCCACCCATTCCCGGAGCAGGTCGAACACCGCCAGGAGCCGGCCTTCGGGCGCTTCGGCGCGTTCGTCCGCGCGGTGGATCCAGGCCAGCCGTTCTTCGGCGCGACGCTCCAGCACCGCCTGCAGCAGGGCATCCTTGGAGGCGAAGTGGTGGTAGAGCGTCATGCGCGCTACCTGTGCGCGGTCGATGATCTCGTTGATGCCGACGTTGGCGGCGCCGCGCGCGTAGAAGAGCCTGGACGCCGCGTCCAGGAGGCGCTCGAGAGGCGAAGGACGGCCTTCCTCGTCGCTGCTCATGCCGCATGATACCGGGCGCGAGCGGACCGACCCGTCGGTCTGCCGCCGGATGCGAATCACGCGGGTGGGTCGCCTCAGGAACCGCTGCGGAAGGCCTCCAGGCGCCGGCTCGCTTCCGCTCTGAGGCAGCTGTGGTCGGTGGCCACCGTCACCAGCTGGAAACCGCGCTCCGCCGCCCGCCGCGCGAAGGCGGGATCGGCCGTGTGCAGGGCGGCCACCTTGCCGTGACGGCGGCAGGCCTGCAGGATGCGGTCGACGGCGGCGACGTGGTCGGGGTGGTCGTTGTCCATGCGCGGCTCGAGCCCGAGTGCGTAGCTGAGATCGGCCGGCCCGATGTAGAGGCCGCTCAGCCCTTCGACGGCGCAGATGGCGTCGAGGTCGTCGAGCGCCCCGCGCGTCTCGATCATGGCGAACACGAGCACCTCGTCGGCGGCTCGGGCGACGTAGTCGGCGCCGTGCGCTGCCGCAGCGCGGGTAGGCCCGTAGCTGCGGATGCCGGCCGGCGGGTAGCGGCAGGCGGCGACGGCAGTGCGCGCGTCCTCCCCGCCACCGATCATCGGAACGATGACGCCGAGCGCGCCGGCGTCGAGGATGCGCATCAGCGTGGAGGCATCGTTCCAGGGGGCGCGGGCGAGCGGGACCGCCCCGGCGACCTCGATGGCGCGCAGCAGGTCGGACAGGCGCCCCACGTCGGCGAGACCGTGCTGGAGATCGACGCACACGCTGTCGAAGCCGCAGCGCGCGACCAGTTCGGCAGCGAAGGGGTCGGGGAGGGCGAGCCAGGCGTTGGCGGCGACTCCGCCGCCGCGCCAGAGCGTTCGCAGGGGGTTCTCGCGCATGGGGGCTCCCTTCGGCGGCGACCACCGCCAGGAGAAGCATGACAAGTCGGAGGCCCGGCCCGCAATCGAGCGCACGGATCGGCGGGCCCGAGGGCCGGGTGGAAGCGTTTCCCGCACGTCGGCCAGACACCAGCGGCCCTGCACGGGTCGGCGCAAGCCGGTACAAATGCCATGGCCGCTGTCGTGCACGATAGAGATGCCTGGTTCCGCTTGCGCTCCCAGGCTTGACACCGAAACGCCGGTCTCCTAGCATCGTGGAAACGTTTCTAGCACGTGGGGGGTCGATGTCCACGATCCGTGAGGTGTCCGAAGCTGCCGGCGTATCCATCTCGACGGTGTCGAGGGTCCTCAATCGGAGCGGACCCGTCTCGAGGCGTGCGCAGGAGCGCGTGCTGGCAGCGGTGGAACAGCTCGGCTACTACCCCAACGCGTTCGCGCGCGGCCTCGTGACGAAGCGTTCGGGCGGCATCGGCGCCACGGTGACCGATCTGTCGGACCCGTTCTTCGGCCTGATGCTCAAGGGGATCGAGGAGCGCGTGGAGCGCGCCGGCATGCATCTGATCGTCACGGATGGGCACGGCCAGGTCCATGCGGAGAGGGAATCGCTGGCGTTCCTGACCCGCCATCATGCCGACGCCATCATCGCCTACCTGCAACAGGTCCCCGATGCCGACATCGCTCGGTGGGCCCGTCCCGAGCGCCCCGTCGTCGTCGTCGCCCGCCGCGTGCCCGGAATCGGCCCGTTCTGCCTCTTCATCGACAACGTGCTCGGAGGCGACCTCGCGACGCGCCACCTGATCGCGATGGGGCACCAGCAGATCGCCCACATCTCGGGGCCGATGGCCCTGGTGGATGGCCGTGACCGGCTGGAGGGGTACCGGGCGGCCCTGCACAATGCCGGTCTCGAGTACGACCCCCAGCGGGTGGTGGAGGCGGACTTCACTCCCGAGGGGGGCGCGGCGGCGATGATCCGGCTGCTGGAGCGTGACGTCGCGTTCACGGCGCTGTTCGCTGGCAACGACCAGATGGCGGCGGGGGCGATGGATGTCCTGCGAACCCGGGGATGGCAGATCCCCGGCGACGTGTCGGTGGTCGGGTTCGACGATCTTCCCATGGTGCGCTACCTCTACGCACCGTTGACGACGGTCCGCCAGCCCATCCTCGAGATGGGCCGTGCCGCTGCGGATCTCGCCCTTGCCGCATTGCGAGGAGAGGAAGTGGAGGTGAGTCGAGGATTCGAACCGGAACTCGTCGTTAGGCACTCGGTCAAGCGCATGACGCCGTAGCTACGTCCATAGCTACCCGTTCGGCCCCACCCGACTCACCCCGCACGATTGTACGCGGGAGGTGGGGCGAGAGGAGCATTCATGAGACGCCTGTTCGTGGCGCTGGTGGCGACCCTGCTCGCCGGCGCCGCTCTCGCTCAAGGGACCAAGACCATCGACGTCTGGGCCATCATCCAGCAATCCACCGACCAGACGCTCCCCAACATGGTCAACGACTTCAACGCCAAGCACAACGACATGCACGCCAACCTGACGCAGTACCAGAACGACCCCTACAAGCAGAAACTGATCGTCGCCATGGGCGCCGACCAGGGACCCGATGTCTTCTTCGGCTGGGGCGGCGGGACGCTGAAGGAGTATGTCGACGCCGGCAAGGTGTTCGACCTCACGCCGGCCCTGAACGCCGATCCGCAGTGGAAGGCGCGCTATCCAGCCTCCGTACTCGCCGGCGCCACCTTCGACGGCAAGATCTACGCAGTGCCGATCAACAACGTACAGCCCGTCTTCTTCTACTACAACAAGCAGCTGTTCGATCAGTACGGTGTGAGCGTTCCCAAGACGTGGGACGACCTCATGGCGGCCGTGAAGACCTTCCGTGACGCAGGCGTGGCTCCCATCGCTCTCGGCGGCGCCAGCAAGTGGCCCGACCTGATGTGGGAGGAGTACCTGGTCGACCGGATCGGTGGCCCGCAGGCCTTCAACGATGCCGCCTCCGGGAAGGCGGGCGCCTGGTCGTCGGAGGCCTTCATCAAGGCGAACACCTTGATCCAGGACCTGGTGAAGGCGGGCGGCTTCCAGAACGGCTTCGAGAGCACGACCCAGGACAGCAACGCGCCGGCGGCGCTGCTCTACACCGGTCGCGCGGCGATGGAGCTGATGGGGAGCTGGGAGTACGGCACGATCGCCAACGCCGCACCCGACTTCGTGAAGAACGACCACCTCGGCGTCTTCGCGTTCCCCGCCGTGCAGGCGGGATCGGGCGACCCCAAGGACATCGCGGGCAACCTCGCCAACTACTACTCCATCACTCGATCACCGCGTTCGCCAAGAACAAGGACGTCGCCGTGCAGTTCCTCAAGGACGAGGCGTTGAGCGACCAGCAGGTCATCGCGCAGCTCAAGGTGGGGCAGGTGCCGGCCGCGGCGGGCATCTCCGACCTGATCGACCAGTACGGATCGGCCCCGGATTTCCAGCATTTCGTCAACAACCTCGTGCAGGACGCTCCCAACTTCCAGCTGTAGTGGGACCAGGACTTGTCCCCCGCGATGGGACAGGAGCTGCTGCGCACCCTGGACCTGCTGTTCACGCAGCAGATCACCCCACAGCAGTTCTCGCAGAACATGGACCAGGCAGCCGCGTCGCAGTGATCGACCGGGTGGCTGCGGGGGCCCCGTCCCCCGCAGCCACCGGATCCTGATGTCCCCATGGTGAAGCGAGCCGATACCCAGACGACGCTCATGGCGGCCATGCCGCTTGGCTTCTACATGCTCTTCGTCATGGTGCCACTGGGCGTGGCGGTGGCCCTGAGCTTCCAGACCTGGAACGGCCTCGCGCCGGCGACCTGGGCCGGCCTGAGCCAATGGCGCCACGTCCTCGCCGACCCCATCGTGTGGGGGGCCCTCGGCACGACCCTGCGCCTGATGATCTTCAGCTGGCTGATCCAGACCCCCATCAGCCTTGCCCTGGGGGTGTTCCTCGCGGGCCGCGAGCGCTACCGCGACCTCCTGGCCATCGTGTTCTTCCTGCCGTTGCTCTTCTCGGCGGTCGCCATCGGGCTGACGTGGATCTACGTCCTCGACCCGAGCTTCGGCGTCCTCACGGCGTTCGCCCGTGACCTTCACCTGCACGCGCCGAGCTGGCTGGGGCAACGCTGGGTCCTCGTCACCCTCGCCGTCGTGATCTCCTGGGAGTTCATCCCCTTCCACACGCTGCTGTACCAGGCCGCAGCGCAGCAGATCCCCGCGGAGCTCTACGAGGCGGCCGAGCTCGATGGCGCGGGGCTCGTCGGGCGGTTCCGGTCGATCACACTTCCGCAGCTCCGATACACCTTCGTCACGTCCACGCTCCTGATCCTCGTGGGGTCGCTGACCTATTTCGATCTGATCCTGGTGATGACGCAGGGTGGGCCGGGCTACCGGTCCACCGTGCTCTCCATCTACATGTACAACGAGGCTTTCGCCAAGCTGCACATGGGCTACGGCAGTGCCATCGCAGTGCTGCTGGCCTTGCTGGGCATCGTGCTGTCGCTCGTCCTGCTGCGCGTGTCCGGGTTCACCCGGATGCGGAGCCAGCTGGAGGGAGGCTGAGATGGCATCGGCGCGCTCCTCCCGTCGGTCGGCGCCCCGGCGTCGGCGCCGCTCCCTGGCGGCTCGGGCGGTTTCCGCCCTGCTGGGCGTGGTGTGGGCCCTGATGGCGGGGTTCCCCGTGTACTACATGGTGATCACCAGCCTCAAGACGCAGGCGGGCTTCTTCAACGCGCCCCTCGGGCTCCCACCCCGGAACCCTACGCTGGCCAACTACCACCGCGTCGTTTTCAGCGAGGGGATCACGCACGACTTCCTGAACAGCGTCATCGTCACCGCCGCATCCGTTGCGGTCGCCCTGGTGCTGTCGATGCTGGTGGCCTACGTCATCGTCCGCATCGACCGGCGCTGGGTCCGCTGGACCCTGAACCTGTTCCTGCTCGGCCTGGCCGTGCCGATCCAGGTCCCGTCGGCCGGCTTCGCCATGCCCATCACGGTGCTGATCCTGGCGAACTTCTTCCGCGACATCCCCCGTTCCCTGTTCGAAGCGATGGGCCTGGAGGGAGCCGGACATCTGACGATCCTCCGCCGACTGGTGTTGCCGCTGGCGCTCCCGGCGCTGGCATCGATCGGCATCTACGACGCGGTCAACGTGTGGAACAACTTCCTCTTCCCCCTGGTGCTCACCCAGAGCCGCGGCGTGCAGGTCCTGCCCACGGCCCTCTACCAGTTCCAGGGGCAGTTCGGCATCGAGGTGCCGCCCCTGATGGCGGCCGTCGTGCTGTCGGCAGCACCCCTGCTGGTGCTCTACGCCCTCGCCCGCCGCAGCTTCCTCCGTGCCCTGGCCGGCGGCTTCGCATGATCCGTACGGCCCGCCAGAGGGCGCTGGCCGACGTCCTTCCCCCTTGTCGCTCGCAATGGAGGCTCCCGTCATGAGTCGAGACCCCGCACACGCCGCCCGTTCGATCCACAACCCCATCCTGCGGGGCTTCCATCCCGACCCGTCCATCCTCCGGTGGGGCGACGCCTACTACATCGCCAGCTCCACCTTCGAATGGTTCCCCGGCGTGCGGCTCCACCGGTCCGCCGACCTTGTCTCGTGGTGCAGCGCCGGCCACGTGCTGACCCGGCAGAGCCAGCTCGACATGGTCGGGAACCCCGATTCCGGAGGTGTGTGGGCGCCGGATCTGAGCGAACACGACGGTGTCGTCTACCTCGTCTACACGGACGTCAAGAGCTGGGGAACGGGGACCTTCGACGCCCACAACTACGTGGTGCGTGCCGATCGACCCGAAGGCCCGTGGTCGGAGCCGAGCTACCTCAACAGCTCGGGCTTCGATCCTTCGCTGTTCCACGACGACGACGGGCGGAGCTGGCTCGTCAACATGCTCAACGACGTTCGTTTGCCGGGCGACCCGTTCGGCGGGATCGTGCTGCAGGAGTTCGATCGCGAGGAGCTTCGCTTGGTCGGGGAGCCGCAGGTCATCTTCCGGGGGAGCGGGCACGGCATGACCGAGGGGCCGCACGTGTACAAGCACGACAGCCGCTACTACCTCATGACGGCCGAAGGGGGCACCGTCTACGAGCATCAGGTCACCGTGGCGCGCGCTGAACGGTTGGAGGGCCCCTACGAGATCGACCCCGAGAACCCGGTGCTGACGTCACGGGAGGACGCCAATCTCGCCCTGCAGAAGGCCGGTCACGCGTCGCTCGTGCACACGCCGGACGGGGAGCCCTACCTGGCGTTCCTGTCGGGCCGCCCCGTCCTGCCGCGCCGGCTCTGCCCACTCGGGCGCGAGACAGCACTGGCGCGTGCGACGTGGACGGCGGACGGCTGGTTGCGGCTCGCGGATGGGGGTCGCGCTCCCGCCGTGGTGGTCCAGGCGCCCGCCGCGGTCCGAGCCGATCCTGCGGCCGAGACGCCGCCGGCCGAGCAGGCCGTGGAGTTCGGGCCGGGTGGGCTGCCGGACGACTTCCAGACGCTCCGGGTGCCGCTCGACGCGCGCTGGGCCGACCTGGCGGCACGCCCGGGCCACCTGCGACTGCGGGGACGCGAATCGCTGGCGTCACGGCACCGTCAGAGCCTCGTCGGTCGCCGCAGGCAGGCGTTCGTTTGCGAAGCGGAGGTCACCGTGGAGGCGGAGCCCCGATCGTTCCAGCACATGGCCGGGCTCGTGTGCTACTACGACACCCGCAACTACATCTACCTCCACCTAACGCACGACCAGGAGCGGGGGCGGGTGGTCGCGCTGCTGCAGGCCGATGCCGGCATGGTCGGAAGGCCGAAGCACGAGCCCGTGTCCGTCCCGGCCGATCGACCCGTACGGCTGAGGATGAAGCTCGAGCACGACCGGCTCCGATGCTTCGTCGCCGCAGGTGCCGGCCCCTGGCGGCCGCTGGGACCGATGTTCGACGCGGCCCTGCTCTCCGACGAGTACGACGGGCTCGGATTCACGGGGACGTTCCTCGCGATGGCCGCTCAGGATCTGGCTGGGAGCGGCTTCCACGCGGACTTCGCGCGCTTCGTCTACCGAGAGGAGCCCGACGCGCCGCCGGCCGCCGGCTGAGCGATCGACGTCGGCGGCGCCAGCCAGTCCGGCGCCGCACCCCTCAGCCGCCGGCCACCACCTGCTCGAGCGTGTAGATCCGGAGGATCAACGCGTGCCTTGCGGACTGCAGCGACTGCGCCGCCTGGGCGCGGGTGAGCTCGCTACTGCGGAAGGCGAGGGGGGAGATGGAGCCGGCATCGAGCCGGGCCCGTGCCGCCGCGAGGTCGCGCTCGGCGGTGGTGTCCGCCGCTTCGGCGTTGCGGTAGGCGGCGGCCGCGGCTTCGGCGTTGGCGTGAGCGCCGCGCACGGCCAGGTCGAGGGTCCGCGCCACCTCGCCGACGTGCCGCTGCGCGTCGGCGTGCGCGTCGCGTGCATCCTGGATCTGGGAGCGGGACGAGAAGTCGTTGTCCGCGGCCTGGAGCTGCGCCTCGGCCAGGCGTTCGGCGCCCCGAGCGGCGAGCAGGCCGGCGTTGGTCTGATCGGCCTGCTGCCGGTAGCTGTCCAGGTCCTGGAGGGCCGGCACCTCGACGACCGGGCTCACCGAGGCGACCTCCCGACCGATCAGGCTGGCGAGCGTGTTGTGGGCGAGCGTGCGCTGGGTCGTGGCGTCGGTGAGGGTCGCCTCGGCGGTGCGGTAGGCGTTCTCGGCCTTGGCGACGTCGAGGTCGGTCGCTGCGCCGGCCTGGAGACGCGCCCGCTCGGCCTGCAGGGTCTGCTCCCGGATGGCGGCGTCGAGCGTCGCGACGTCGACCGCGGTGTCGGCCTCCAGGGCGTCGAACACGGCGCCCGCCACGCTCACCCGGTTCGCTGCGAGGGCGGCCGCCAGCGAACGCTCGGCATCGGCCCGCGCGGTCTCGGCCGAGACGCGGTCGACGCGCAGCGAGGCGGGATCGGCCGCCACGCGAGCCTCGGTGCGTTGCGCGGCTTCGAGAGCGGCCCGGGCGGACAGCACCGTGGCGCTGGCCTCGGGTCCCAGGGCGAGCGCTCGCTCCAAGGTGAGCGGCGCCGACGACGGGGCGATCTGCGCGGACACCGCGCCGGTGAGCAGGAGGAGGAAGACGGTGAGCATGCGCATCAGAAGACCTCCAACGGGTCGAGGCCAAGGGCGCGGGCCAGCTCGAGTCGGTCGAGCAGCACCGCGTCGCCGGCACGCAGAGCGTCGAGATCGGCGCCGGCGGCATCGAGCCGAGCCTGTTCAAGATCGGGCCAGGCGAGGAGCCCGAGGTCGAAGCGGCGCTGCGCCTCGTCCGCCTTCGCCCGTGCGCGCTCGCGCTGGCTGGCCGACAGCTCGGCCGTGAGGCGGTCGGTGTCGAGCGTCCTGACCGCGGCGGCGAGCGCCAGGCTCGCCTGATCCCTCGTTCGTGCGAGGGCGCGTTCGGCACTCGTGACTGCCAGACGGGCGGCCTCCAGGCTCGCACCGAGCGAGGTATCGAGCGGCACGTCGAACGACAGCGACAGCGCGAAGCGGGTGCCGTCCAGGGTCGACGAGGTGTCGCCCGTGGTGGCGTCTCCGGGCGTGAGGCTGGCTTGCAGGGTTGGCTGGAAGGTGGAGGTGCCGTAGGCGATCCCGGCACGCCACGTGGTCCTGCCGTCGCCGCCCTGCAGGTCGGCCGAGGCGCGGGCGCTGGGGAGGACGGCGCGGACGCCGGCTGCGTAGCCGCGACGGGCGGCATCGAGTGCGAGCTGCGCCTGCTGGACATCGGAGCGGCGGGTAGAGGCGTCATCGGCGGTGCCGCCGTCGGGATCGTGGCTGGCCGGGGGCTCGCCATCCACGCTGGCGACGGCCGCGCCGACCAGATCGGACAGCTCCGCGAGGCCGGCCTGCAGCGTGAGTCGCCGGGTGGCCAGCGTCGTCCGAGCCTGTTCGAGCGCCAGGGACGCGTCCTGCACCTGGGCGTCGGTCGCGTCGCCCGACGCCCGCTGCGCTTGCACATGGGTCAGCACCGCGGTGGCCTGGTCGACCGCCTGCCGGTCGAGCTCGAGCTGCTGCTGGGCGCGCAGCGTCCCCAGGTAGGCGCGCGCCGTGTCGATGATGGCCTGGCGCTCGGCGTCGGTGAGCGCCATACGGGCGTTGGCGACATCACGCTCGGCGTCCAGCCGGGCCTCGAAGCCGGGCCCGAAGGGTACGACGTTGAACGTCGCGGTGAGCGAGAACGGCTCCAGGCCCCCGCGCTGGGCGGTCGAGCCGGACACGTCGCTCCAGCTCTGGGAGTAGCCACCCTGCAGGCTGCCGGTGACGGTGGCGAAGCTCGCGTCGCGGGCTGCCTGGGCGGATTGCAGGGCCAGCTCGGCCGTCTGCACGGTCGGCCCGCGGCGCGCCAGGGTCAGCGCCTCGGAGAAGCCGAGGGGCGCGGCGACCGATTGCGCGAACACGGCCGCCCCCGAAACCGATGCCAGCAGGAGCAGGCTCAGGCCCAGCCGCAGCGCCCTCGCGATGGGCCCTGACGCGTCGCCGTGCCTCATTCGTACCTCAACGACTCGACGGGGTCGAGGCGCGCCGCCCGCTGCGCTGGATAGAAGCCGAAGAAGATGCCGACGACCGCCGCGAACAGGAAGGCGATGAGGATGCTCTGCGGCATGACGCGCGGCGTGACGTCGAGGGCATGCCCGGCGACGCGCCCCAGGCCGATGCCGGCCGCGACGCCGAGGACCCCGCCCCCCACCGACAGCATGGTGGCCTCCAGCAGGAACTGCGCCAGGATGTCGCGGGGTTTGGCGCCCAGCGCCTTGCGCACACCGATCTCGCGGGTGCGCTCCGTCACCGACACCAGCATGATGTTCATGATTCCGATGCCGCCGACGAGCAGGCTGATCCCGGCGATCGACCCCAGGAACAGGGTCAGGGTTCCGGTCACCGAGTTGAGCGTGGCGAGCTGATCGGCCTGGTTGCGGATCTCGAAGTCGTAGTCGGCCGGGTCGGTCTTGCCGTGGCGCGCTGCCAGCAACGTCGTCAGGTCCTGCTGGAGAGCGCTGAGGTCGCTGGCATCGGCTCCCTGGACGTAGACGCTGTTCAGCGTGGGATCCCCAGTGGGGCTGTTGCGGTGCAGCCGCCGAACGAAGGTCTCGAGCGGCACCAGGATCTGCGTGTTGGGGTTGAAGAACCCGCTGTCGCCCTTGTCCGGCAGCACCCCGATGACGTCGAAGCTGAGGTTGTTGATGAGGATGGCCTGTCCGAGGGCGCGCTGCGGGCTCCGGAACAGGTCCCGGGCGACCTGGTAGCCGACCACGGCGACCCGACGGGCTGCCGTGTCATCGGCCTGACCGAAGAACGCTCCCTCGGCCACCTGCGCGTTCCGAACAGTCTCGTAGTCGGGCCAGGTGCCGACCACGGTGGCGTAGCTGGTGTTGCCGGCATACTTCACGGCCAGGTTGGTCTGGGCCTGCGGGGCAATGCCAACGATACGCGGGTCGTCGAGTGCGCGCACCGCCTCGGCGTCGCCGAGGGTGATGGTGTCGCGCGGTGCGCCGCGCACCCGGCTCCCGCGGACGTCGCGGCCGCCGGAGATGGTGAGCAGGTTGCTCCCGAGGCTGGTGATCCGTTCCGTCACGCTGGCGTTGACGCCACTCCCCGCAGCGGTGAGAGCCACCACCGCGGCCACCCCGATGACCACGCCCAGTGTCGTGAGCGCGCTCCGCAGAACGTTGGAGCGTACCGATCGCCAGGCGATGACCACGATCTCGATAGGGTCGAGGGAGCCGCGACGCCGTCGGCGTGGCTCGGCGGAAGGCCGATGGGCCTTCAGGCGTGGGTCAGGCGCGCTGCTCATGGTCGATGCCTCCGCCCGCCGGCGCCGCGATGTGCGGCGCCGGCCGGTGCGTCTCGTCGGCCTCCACCAGCCCGTCGCGTACGTGGACCGTCCGGGCCGTCTGCGCTGCGATCTCGGCCTCATGCGTGACCACCAGGATGGTGGCTCCCTCGGCGTTGAGCTCGAGGAACAGGGCGAGGATCTCGTTGCCCGTGCGCGTGTCGAGGTTCCCGGTGGGCTCGTCGGCCAGCAGCAAGGCGGGGTTGGTGGACAACGCGCGCGCCACGGCGACGCGCTGGCGCTGCCCCCCGGAGAGGGTGGACGGCACGCTGTCCGCCTTGTCCGCCAGTCCTACTCGGTCCAGCATCTCCAGGGCCCGTTGGCGCCGGCTGCGACGACCGTAGCCGCCGTAGGTGAGCGGCGTCTCGACGTTCTCCAGGGCGGTGAGTCGGGGGAGCAGATGGAACGCCTGGAACACGAAGCCGATGGTCTCGTTGCGCAGGACCGCCCGATCGAACTCGCTCAGGTCGGACACGTCCTCGCCGTTC
>JARRMM010000126.1:0-12137 GCA_037386005.1 Deinococcales bacterium
GCGTCCAGGTGGCGGCTCGTGGGCACGTCGCCGGCTAGCTGTGCCCGGATCTCCCGGACCGGCAGGAACGGATCGCCCCGGCCGGTGTAGGCGTTGCAGCTCCCGACCGCCACGAGCAGCTCGGGATGTGCGGCCTGCGCGCGGGCGGCGAAGGCGGTCATCAGCGCCGTCTTGCCCTGCCCTGCCTGGCCGGCGATGAGCGCGGTACGGCCGTGGCCGGCGAGGGCCTGTTCGAGCTCGCGGTCGAGCCATGCCAGCTCGCGCTCACGGGCCAGCACGTGCGGAGCGGTTAGGGCGTGGACCTGCGGAGCGTGGTGCAGCGGGGCGTGGTGCTGTGGAGCGTCACGCCCCGGCCCTTGCGACAGGTCGGCCGCGGCGCCGAGCGGCGGGCTCGCGTCGGGCTGCAGTCCGACACCCCGCCCCCCGTCCAGCCACGGGCGCTCGAAATCGAGCCCGGCACGGGCGGGCGGCCGGTCGGCCCACCCCCCGCGGGCGAAGGCGATGAACGCGTCGCGCTCCGCTTCCGGAACCCCGAGCACCCCGGCCAGCGCCGACGCCATGGGCCTCGAGGGGTGGCGCACGTCCGCCTCCAGCTTGCGGATGGTCGACGGCGAGCACCCCACCCGGCGCGCCAGCAGCTTCTGCGTGAGGTCGAGTGCTTTGCGACGCTTACGCAACCAGCGCCCGAAGAGCGCCTCGTCCTGCGGCGAGTCCACGGTCCACGCCCCTTCGTGCTCCGAGAACGACAACGGTCACGGTGATCCTAGCACCGGTCGTCCGTTCGGGCCGACGGCGCGGTCCCGAACGGCGTCAAGGCGCTCGGCCTTCGAACACCCCTGCCGTCCATGGGGCACCGTTCACTGCACCAACGGGCTCTCCCAGACGCGCAGCAGGAGCTCCTTGAGCCGAGCGAAGGACTCGGGCCCGAGCTCGGCCCTCCACTCGTCCTCGATGGTTCGGAGGATCTCGTGGATCTTCGCGTACGCGGCGTGTCCACGGTCCGTCAGGCGGACGATGCGGGCGCGCCCGTGCTGCGGGGCGTCGGTGCGGTCGATGTAGCCGACCCCCTCCAGGCTGCGCAGCAGCTGGTTCATGGCCTGCTTGCTGATGCCGGCGCGTTCGGCGAGCTCGATGGGCCGGGCCCCGTCCGGTCCCGGGAACTGCAGCACGGCCATGTGTGGCAAGCGGATGTCCTCGAAGCCCGCCGCGTTGAGCTCGCTGATGATCCGGCGATGGATCGCCTGGGACGGCACCCGCAGCAAAGCTCCGATCAGCATCTCCTCTGGAGGAATCGGTGAGGGGGGACTTGACTTCATAGTAAATAGGCTTTACTCTGCTGCTGCGACATAGTAAACGCAATTTACCATATCGGCACGGCCCGCGAAAGGGAGGGACCATGACACCTGAGGCCAAGGACCCCCGAGTCAACCCATCCGACGAGACCATCCACCTGGGCCCCCTCGGCGTGCGCTTCCTGATCACGGGAGAGAACGCGAACGGCAGCGTCGCCGTGTACGAGCTCGAGGTCCCCAGCGCCCAGCGCCTGGCGGCGCCGGCGCACAGTCACGACCACTACGAAGAGACGATCTACGGCGTCGAGGGGGTCCTCACCTGGACCGTGGACGGGAGGCGCGTCGAGGTCAGGCCCGGTGAGGCGCTCTGCATCCCACGCGGCGCCGTCCACCGGTTCGACAACGACGGCAGCCGGGACGCCAAGGCACTGTGCGTGATCACGCCCGCCGCCATCGGTCCCGCGTACTTCCGCGAGTCCGCCGAGGTGATCAACGCCGCCGCCGGCGGGCCGCCGGACCGGGAGAAGATGGCCGCCATCATGGCGCGCCACGGGCTGACGCCCGCCGCCCCGCAACCTCCGGCGTAGCCCCACCGGTCCGTCGCGAGCGGGGATCGAGCCGAGCCGACGGACGCTGGCAGACGCCCTTCGCAGGAGGCGCCGCCTCCGCTCATCTCGAAACGAGGAGTTCAAAGTGTCGAGCAGCATGAAGGCATTCCGGTCGATCGTCTGGGCAGCAGCCCTGGTGGGCTTCGCCCTGAGCACGGCGGCGGCCGCGCAGAGTGCAGGCGCGCAGGCCTGGAAGGTGAGCGTCGGGGGCCTGTCGCCCGACCACAAGATCGACGCGCAGATCTTCGCGCCCAGCGTCATCGTCGTGGACGCGGGGGACACCGTCACCTGGACGGGGGTCGGCCACACGGTGTTGTTCACGCCAGGCGGCGCGCGGCCGCCGGTCATCATCCCGAACCCCAAGGGCCAGGGGATGATCGACAACCCGGAGGTGTTCGCTCCGCAGGGCGGGAAGAGCTACACGGGCGAGGGCGTCGCCGGATCGGGCCTCCTGACCCCGCAGAACCAGAGCTACGCGTTGACCTTCCCGAAGCCCGGCGTGTACCGGTACCTCTGCGGTCTCCATCCCGGCATGCGCGGCACCGTCGTCGTGCAGCCCGCCGGCACGCCGTACCCGCATACCGCGGCGGAGTACGAAGCGATCGCGAAGCAGGAGCTCCAGGCGGCGTTCGACGGCGCGGAGCGGGCGCTGGCGCAGGCGCAGAAGCCCTACGTCCTGCCGGGTCCCGGCGGCAGCAAGACCTACGAGATCTGGGCCGGCATCGGTACCTCCAATGCCACCGCCGACCTCTACGCTCCGGCCACGCTGACGATCCACGTGGGAGACACGGTCGTCTGGACCCAACCCGATGTGCACGAGCTGCACAGCGTGACGTTCACGTCCGGCGCCAAGGACACCCCTGCGGACAACGCGCCGCACGGGGGCCATACCTACAGCGGCGTGGAGCACCTGAGCTCGGGCCTCATGGGGCCCGACCAGAGGTACGCCCTGACCTTCACGAAGGCCGGGACGTTCCACTACTTCTGCACCATCCACGACACCGTAGGCATGGAAGGCACCATCGTCGTCCTTCCGAACTGACGGTCGCGGTCCGAGCTCGTAGGACGGAAGGGGAGCCCCGATGTCGGGGCTCCTCGCCGTTTGAGCCCGGGCGGAGCGGAGAGCACCATCACACGATCCCTCCCATGCTTTTCATCCGGCAGGCCGTAGAGTGGCGACGAGCCGAAACAAGGAGAGGAGCACCGGACCTTGAAGCACTCCAAGCTCGTACTTGCCATCGTCGCCATCCTCGCGTTGTTCATCGGGGGAGCAGCTCTCGCCGAGCCGGCTCCGGTCGTTCCAACGCCCTCGCCAGCCACGCCCACCAACTACGGCGGAAGCGGAAGCGGCTCTACCACCAGCAAGGTTGATATGAACTGGGAAAGCCAGGTGTTCGCCGTCCCAGGACAGGGGGGGATGCACTCCAACAACACCATCGTCGTTTACTCGAACGGCAACTATGTCCAGCCGCCCACAGGCAACACCCCGCCGGCCCAGGGCAACACCCCCGCTAGCTCCGGCAACTGACGGATCTCACCAACACAACACGTCGAGGGGACCGGCTCGTACCGGCCCCCTCGTTTCGTTGTAACCGGCCCGACCGGACGTGGGCGCCCTTCGCAGGTGCCGCCCACGTCCGACGTTCTCTTCCAACCGCGCGGGCCGACCTTCGAACTCCGGAGGGCCCTTGCCCTTCCCTCCTAGGGCTTCGTAGCGGTGAAGCTCGCGATGTCGCTGTTGCCGAAGGTGTTGTTCACGCCGCAGTCGGTGGCCGGTGCGGGGCGGGCAATCGGCGCCCCGTCCACGAGGGACTGTCGGTACGTGTCCACGGCCGGGCAGTCGATGGCATTGGAGACGTCCGTCCAGACCGCAACGGCTCCACTGTTCGTGGCGGCTACATAGGTGTAGTCGCCCAGGAACTCCGCGGTGAGGCTGTTGGCACTGGAGGCACGGGCGTCGCCCGCCAGGCCCCGATGCAGCGTCGACCAGCTCGACGGGTCGCTGGTGCTGGCGTAGCGCACGACCCCCTGCATCATCCGCGGGTCGGCGGTCGAGCTCTGGTAGTCCGTCTTGAAGCCCATGTACGTGAGGTAGAGGTCGTCGCCGTTCGGCGAGATGGCGATCGACGGGAAGTCGGGACGGTCGCTGCTCTCGGCCGCGTTGACCGGGCTGCTCCAGGTGCTGCCGCCGTCGGTGGACAGGGTGACGAGCGCTTGCTCGTGGTTGAGACCGTTGCTGGCATCGCACCAGGTGACGGCGATGGTGTTGGTGGCATCGGCTCCGCTGGGCGCGCCGTTGGCGATGTCGACGCTGGGGAAGCTGTCCGTCCGAGCGCCCGCAACACCGTCGAAGAAGACGTCCCCGAGGGCAGGCTCGTACTTGCCGCACTCCGTGACCGGAGCCACGACCACGGGGGGCGAAAAGGTGCGACCGCCGTTGGTCGAGCGCGTCATGAGGATCGCCTGGTCGAACACCGGTGGGGTGCTCTTCTTGTGCGCGGCGGACTCGTAGAAAACGTAGATGGTGCCCTGGCTGTCGGTGCGGATGGCACAGCCTTGGCGACCTTGGCCGAGACCGGTGTTGGCCGCGGAGGAGATCTGCCGGGTGCTCCAGGTGTCCCCGCCATCGGTGGAGAGGGCGAAGATGACGGGTTCGGGCGCACCACCGTAGCCGACGCTCCGGAAGGCGACGTTGCACATGTACACGTGCCCGAAGTACGGGCTGGTGGCGGCGTTGTCGGCCCAGAGCGCGTCCTTGTCGGAGAACAGGGCACTGTTCTGCTTCGAGACGATGACCGGCGAGCTCCACGCGCTGTTGGTGCCAGCCGCGGCAGCGGTGAGGTCATCGGCGTGCGACACCGCGATCGCCTCGAAGCCCTTGAACGCGACGCCGGTGGGGAAGTTGGACGTCAGGTTGCCGTAGTAGAGACGGGAGCCGTTGTCCCACGAGAACGTGCCGTCGGTTCCGGGCTTGGGACCGAAGGCGAGGGCAGGGTCGCCATCCGCTACCAGGCCGGCCTCGTAGTAGTTCGGCACGGTGCCGATCGGACCTTCCTGGGCCGTGCCGGTTCGCGCGGAGTACCCATCGTAGGTTGGCTGTGTCCAGGTCGTGCCGGTATCACTCGAGAAGTAGATGCCGGAGACACCTACACCCGACGTGAACGGGCAGTCATTGCCTTGGCAAGGTGCCAGGTCGATCTCGTCGTGACGTCGCTGAGACGTCTTGCACCTGCAATCGTTGCGGCGCCGATGGGCCCGTGGTGCTGGCACAGCCCGCCAACACGACGATCAGCGCGAACGGGACGAGAAGAACGATGAACCGCGAGAGTCTTCGCATGCTTCCCCCTTCGGTTGTTCACGAGGTTCAGACCGCTACGAGCGAGGTAGGCAACGCCACGGCCTCGCCACCCGACGCACCGCATACGGTGCTACGAGAACCCAGCGAGCCACGTCATCGCTCCCCCCATCCCTTCCGGCGGTCCGGGAACCGCACGCTAGACGGCCAACTCGCGTCGCGCCCGACAAGAGCGCAACTCCCCCACGAACTTCAAGGCAACGACCAACTCTAGCACGAGTCCACCCAGGGCCTTCCTTGCCCCGGGAGCCACGTCCAAGAGGCGCCGAGCGAGCAGCGGAGCCCCTGCCGATCCGGGAGCATGAGCCGGAGGACGGCGCTCCGAGGCTGGTGCTGGATGAGGCTTGTGCTGGATTCAGTAGTCGGTCTTGAACGCGAAGTAGGAGCCGCGGATGGTTCCGGCCAGCTTCGACTGCTGGCGCGCGAACTTGAACGAGGCGAGTTCCGCGGGAACGTCCATCCCGTCGGACAGCTTGAACCCGACCGCACGCTTCCTGGGGTCCTCGAGGTTGTACATGACGTTGATCGACAGACCGCTCTCGTAGAAGACGTAGGCCATCCGGAGGTTCTCGACCTGGAATGCCGTGGCCTCCAGAGGACGCGAGGCGATGACGATGCCGCGTTCTTCCTCGAGGATCCGGTGCACCCAGTCGACGGCCGCCTTGGCGTCGCTGGCTGGTTCCACCGTGAAGACGTGGTCGTACTTGTTCTTGAAGTAGCGTGCCTCGTTCGCCCGCAGGCCGGCCAGCGCGGCCGCGACAGGCGACGACTCCAGCCCGACGGTCGAAACGGTCTTGAAATCCACGATGTAGGCCATGAGGTACCTCCCGATTGCTGGATGCGTAGCGTGGTGGGCTCAGCTCGCGAAGGGGTCGTGGGCTCAGCGCACCTCCCGGATGCGCGGCAGGTCGCTCGCGTCGAGGGTCGCGTCCATGGGTGCAAGTCTAGGGGCGGCACGGCGCCCGGCGCTTCTCGATTCCTGATCGGTCCGGCCGCGTCGGGCCCGGAAGGGTGCCTTCGCTTGCCGACCCGCCCTGCGGAACGGCGGCTCGACTAGGCCGGGACGTAGGTCAGCCTGAACGCGTCCTCGCCGATCGGATCGCTACCCACCAGGCGGAGCGGCGGCCGGGGGCCGGCGAAGAACGGCTTGCCCCGCCCGAGCACGAAGGGGCGGAAGTACAGACGATACTCATCGACGAGGCCGAGGTCGGTCAGGCTGCGCGCCAGGTCCGGCCCCGCGACCTCGATCTCACCCTCGAGTCGAGTCTTCAGCCCCCGAACCACCGCCTCGAGATCATCCGTGATGAGGGTCGCGTTGGGGCCCACCGACGTCAGCGAGCGCGACACCACCCATTTCGGTTGCGTCCGCCACGCCACCGCGAAGTCGCGCTCCGCCTCGCTCCACTCGGGACGGTCCTCGTCCCAGTAGCGCATCACCTCGTACACGCGGCGACCGTACACGCTGCCGGCCAGGCCGCGGACCCACTCGTAGAAGTGACGGAACAGCTCTGGGCCGGGCGGCGGGATCTCCAGTTCGCCCGTTACGCCGGCGACGTAGCCGTCCAGGGACTGCGACATTCCGAAGACGAGCTTCGCCATGCTGAAGGGCCTCCTCCCCGTGGGACCTTGACCGGAAGGACCCCGGACCGCCCCACCACGGAACGGACGGTGGGCTCAGTCTACGCGCCGCGCTGTCGCCGATGACTCTCACCAACAGGCAGGTGGCGTCGATCCGGGCCAGGTTCACGCCCCTTCCAACGTACAGGCTGTCGGCGAAGGCGAGAGACAGGGTAAGCGCGGCGAACAGCGTCACGGCGCATCGGAGCGTGGTTCCCCCTGGCAGACCGACCCATCAGGGCTGCCCGACGTTACCCCGGAACGAAGCCGCCACCCAGGGGCGTGCGCCCCGACCAAGCGACAAGAGAAGTCGCCCCACGGGGGAAACACCGTGCTGTCGTGACCCACATGGGTGGACACCGGGCCCATGCGCCGGACAGAACGGTGAGACAACCCTCTTGCCCGATGCCGCGATGCGCGCTTCAGGTGCCGAACACAACACAGTGGGCCGCGCTGCCATCCGACAGAGCGCGTGAGACGCCTCAGGACTCTCGGATGCGACCCTGTCTCAGACGGGCATACGCGGCCACGCACGAGCCTCCTGTGTTCCTGCGCTGCTCGCCCCGGGGGCCGGAAACGACGGGATACGATGCTCCATGCCATTCCGGTTCACAGGAATCGACCACGTCCAACTCGCCGCACCCACGGGCTGTGAAGCATCAGCCAGACGATTCTTCGGCGGACTTCTTGGGTGGGAGGAGATCGAGAAGCCAGAGGCACTCCGCGCGCGAGGCGGGGTCTGGTTCTGGTGCGGCGCACACCAGGTGCACATCGGCATCCAGGAATCCTTCGTCCCAGCCACCAAAGCGCACCCCGCCTTCGACGTCGCCAACCTGCAAGCCCTGAGGGCGCACCTCGCGGCGCACGGCGTACCGGTCGCCGACGACGAAACCCGGTCCGAGGATCGAATCTCCCGCTTCTACGCCCACGATCCCTTCGGCAACCGACTCGAGTTAATGTAGCAACACACGCACTGACCCGGCGAGCTACGTATGCTCGACGTCTACCAGGCAGCACTGACGACGCAGTCGGCGCGCCAGCTGGATAGCGATAGCGGCCTAGACGCCTACACTTGGCGGCAAGAGCGCGCGGTCGAATCGGTGCAGGCCAAACGGAGGGCGCAACAGAGCACCATGTCGGTCGGCCCAGATTGCGACTCAACGGGCCGGAGCGCTGAACATGCGCGCCACTGCGTATGAGTACTCTTCGCCCTCAGGAATCAGAGTATCTGAATCGCACGGGTGAATTCGCACTAGAGGACGTACTGGGAGGCGGCCATGTCTTTCTTTGGCGGATGATGTTCACTCGCCCTGCGTCAAACAGTATGTGGAACGTATCGGAAAGCCTGGGGCTACACCTTGATTGTCAGGCCCGGCGACGTCCATGAGGCGTTGAACCTCAGGTCGAAACAACCACTGGTTCCCGCCGCCCTAGCGTCGAACACTTCCGAGCGCGTCGCACGCGTTCGCCGACTCGTGACCGCTGGCCCCACCCACGGCGCCAGCACGCTCTCCTTTCTCCGCGTTCACGGAGATCGCAGGGAGGCGGGCAGGAACCACACATCCAGCCCGGCTCCAGCTCGGTCCACGACTCGGATAGCGGGTCGACAAGCCTTCTGGATTCAACCGGGTCCCGTGGGGCCTGAGAACGCTCCCTCGCGGGCTGGGGGCGAATGTCTCTTTCGGGGCGGCGGCTAGGGGTGCATAGGTGGGTTGCGGGCACCCGCTTGGACTTGGGCGCGCTCGACGGGCGCTGGTGGTTGGGGCTTGCGGTTCCGTGGGCGTGTTTGGGGGAGGGGCTTCATGCTTGGTCTTCGCGTGCGTGTTGGCAGCGCCGCCTTGCTGGTCGGCCTGGTGCTGGCGGTGACGGGCTTCGATCATGGGACCGCGCAGTGCGGGTCCATCGGCAAGGTCGCTCTGAGCCTCGTGGACGTCGGTGGGCGACCTGCCCCGGGCTTGAGCGTGAACCCGAGTAGCGTCAGTAGTACCGCTGTCAATAGCGCGACGGAGCTGTGCTCGGGGAACCACACCAGCGCAACCCTGTATGCCGCCAGCGGCTACGACTTCAACGGACCCTTCGGCGTGGCGGCCGACCCCAGCGGCAACATCTGGATCACCAACCACTACGGGGACACGGTGACGGAGCTGCCGGCGGGCAACTACACCACCCCCGTTGTCTACGCCGGCAGCAGCTACGACTTCGTCATGCCCATTGGAATTGCGGTGGACGCCAACGGCAACATCTGGATCACCAGCAACCACGGAAACGCCGTGACGGAGCTGCCGGCGGGCGACTTCACCAGCCCGGTTGTCTACACCGGCAGCAGCTACGGCTTCAACGACCCCTTCGGGGTGGCAGTCGACCCCGACGGCAACATCTGGATCACCAACGAGAACGGCAACAGCGTGACAGAACTGCTGTCTGGGGACTACACGCGTCCCGTTGTCTACTCCGGCAGCAACTACGGCTTCAGCGGTCCCAGGGGAGTGGCGGCCGACGCCGACGGGAACATCTGGATCACCAACGAGTACGGCAACAGCCTGACGGAGCTACCAGCCGGCAACTACACCAACCCCGCTGTCTACTCCGGCAGCGACTACGGCTTCAACAGCCCCCCGGGCGTGGCAGCCGACCCCGCCGGCAACATCTGGATCACCAACGAGAGCGCGAACAGCGTCACAGAGCTACCAGCCGGCAACTACACCAACCCCACCTTGTACTCGCTGTACTGAGGAGGCTGCCACGGCTTCAACGGAGCCCACGAAGCACAGGGAGGCGCAACGCCAGATGCAGATGCACTTCGTGACGTTCCCTCCAACGACAGCCAGTACGAGTGTCGGTGGCCGAAGGCTTGGGAGGGGCTGGCTCTCTTGATGCCGCCTCGCGTGACTTGTGGTGTTCCTGTGAGAGCGACGGTTCACTAGGGGCGAGAGAGGCACGCGCATAGAGTAGTAGTGACATGTCACGTGTCCTTGGGGGATCCTGGCTCGTCATGCCCAGCTGACCCGCGATGGTGGTCGCCGGAGGTGTCGGCCCCAAGCGGTTGAGTTGGAAGCTCGGTCGGGCAGCGATCGACCACGACCTCCCCAAGCTTGGAGGGGTGATGACCGTGCGTTCTATGCTTCGGCTTCTTGCCTTGGCCCTCCCGCTGCTGCTGGCACTGGCAGCATGTACCTCGCCGACGTCGGGTAGCGGCCCGACGACGGGAGGCGGGGAAGGTGCTGCTGTGCACGTCACGGCGACGCCGAGCTACGTGCGCTTCGACGGCACCTCGACCGCCCAGGTGAGCATCACGGCGGACGGTAGCTGGACCGCCCAGACCGACCAGGGCTGGCTGTCGCTCAGCAACACCAGCGGCAGCGGCAACGCCACCATCACGTTGACGGTGAACCGGGTGGGTCTCCCGGCCGGGAACTACGCTGCCAGCGTGCTGTTCAAGGGTGCCGATCCGCTCGAGGTGGTCACGGTGAGCATGCGCTTCCCGAACCTGAGCGGCACGGTGAGTGACAGCAGCGGCCAGATCCTGCCGCAAGTTTTGGCGCCGGCGAGCTCGCCGCCCATCGGCAGCCTCACGCCGGGGAGGGACTACGTGCCGGGCGAGGTGCTGATCGGCCTGGACCCGACCATGACGGTCGCCATCAACGGTGGCAGCGGGCTCGTACCGGCAGCCGCCACGCTCACCGCGGCGGAGATCCAGACGGCCGCGCAGACGCTGACCAAGGACCACGGCCTCACCATCGAGCGGGCTCTTGGCGACGGCGTGCCGGTGGTGGTGGCGCGTACGACCCGATCCGTCCCCGACACCATCCAGGACCTGCAGGCGGATGCCAGGGTCCGCGTCGCGGAGCCCAACTACCTGAACCAGCCGCTGTGGACGCCGACCGACCCGGACTACAGCCTGCAGTGGGACATGCCGCAGATCAACATGCCCGCCGCCTGGGACATCACCAGAGGCTCTGGCGACATCACGGCGGCCGTGATCGACAACGGCTTCATCACCAGCCACGTTGACCTGGCCGCCAACATGCTGGGCGGCTACGACTTCGGCGATGACGACAGCGACCCTTCGCCCACGGCGTCGGGCTACTGCGGTGAGCACGGCACCCATGTGGCCGGCACGGTGGCGGCGGTGGCCGACAACGGCCTAGGCGTCACCGGCGTGGCTCCCGGCGTGCACCTGCTGCCCCTCAAGATCGGCCAGTCCACCACCAACTGCCCCCTGCCCGACTCCGCGCTTCTCGCCGCGCTGTACTACGCTGCTGGCTACACGATGACCGGCGCCGGGGCGCTACCGAAGCCGGTGGACGTCGTGAACCTCAGCCTCGGGGGGCCCAGCTACAGCCTCCTGGTCGACGAAGCGGTCACGGCCGCGGTCGGCCAGGGCGTGACCGTGGTGGCCGCAACGGGGAACGAAAACGGCGCCATCCTGTACCCGGCGGCGCTGACCGGCACCATCGCTGTCGGAGCGGTGGACCGCTACAACGTGAAGGCGCCCTACAGCAACTACGGGCAGGAGATCGACGTCGTGGCGCCAGGCGGGGACGAGACCAACCATATCGAGGACGGCATCCTGAGCACAGGCCCGACCAGCACGTCGTACCAGTACATGCAGGGGACCAGCATGGCCAGCCCCCATGTGGCCGGCGTCGTGGCGCTGATGCGCAGCGTCAACCGTGGTCTCAACCCGGACGAAGCGCGCTACATCCTCAGGAACACCGCCACCGATCTTGGCCTCTCCGGCGCGGACACCTACTATGGCTACGGCTTGGTCAACGCCGCGGCGGCTGTTCAGACGGCGCAGTCCTGGCTCACCGGCAACGCCACCGATCTGATCGTGCGCCTGACGCAGGGCGCGACCGTGGCGGCGGAGGTGCGGGCGGACTCCGCCGGCCACTACGGGCTCAATGGCATCCCTTCTGGCAGCTACACCCTCGAGGCCGGCACGGACGTCGATCATGACGGCGTGCTGGGCGAGGGGGGCGAGTTCTACGCCAGCACCCCGATCACCATCAGTTACACGGGTGATCAGGTTCAGAGCCTGACCGTCACACCGCGGTAGGCGGCCCAGCCGCAACCTCGAGGCTCCCGTGGCCCACCACGGGGGCCTCAAGGCTTTGTCCTGCAAACGGAGAACGATGCGGTAGGCCGGGCGGTCGTTACGGGACACCTGTCATGCCCACGAGATCCTTGAGCGCGAGCAGGTGCTGGACGCCGGCGGACTCCCGCCGCCGATAGTGCTCCAGCAGCGCGTGGCGCCGTTGGCTG
>JARRMM010000127.1:0-25856 GCA_037386005.1 Deinococcales bacterium
CCGCCTGCGGCGGCCGAACTGCTCCGCGACGGGCTGCACCGCGTGACGAGCTGCACCGCGTGACGAGCCGCACCGCGTGACGATCCCCCGGAGGTGGGGCTCTAGCGCAGTGGAGGCGATTCGTTGACCGAGCGGGCGGGGGCGCGAGGCGCTGATAGCATGGCGGCCATGAGCCGAGCCTGGTTGGTCAAGAGCGAGCCCGACGCCTACAGCTTCGACGACCTGGAACGCGACGGCCGGACCATGTGGGACGGCGTGCGCAACTACCAGGCTCGCAACTTCATGCGTGACGAGATGCGCGTCGGTGACGCCGTACTCTTCTACCACTCGAACGTCGCCGAGCCCGCCATCGTAGGGGTGGCTCGCGTAGCGTCGGCCCCCTACCCCGACCCGACCCAGTTCGACGCCGACGACCCCCACTACGACCCCAAGGCGCATCAGGACGCGCCGCGCTGGGTGCTCGTCGACCTCGAGCCGCTGCGCCGGCTTCCCGAGCCGGTGCCGCTGGCGCGGTTGAAGGAGGACCCCGCGGTCGAGGGCCTGGCGCTGGTCCGCCGCGGCAACCGGCTGAGCGTCATGCCTGTGGACGAACCCCACTTCCGGCACATCGTGTCGCTCGGCGGGCTGCAACCCGACGGGCTCGAGCCGCGTTAGCGCGGAGCTCGCACCTCCCTCCCGACTCGGCCAGAACCCCGTCCCTGTCGCAGTCGCCGGGATGTCGCCGGAGGCCGCGTCGTGGTAGCATGGCGCCATGAACGATCGCCGCGCCCGAATCCTTCGCATGGTCGCGGAGTCCTACATCCAGACGGCCCATCCGGTCGCTTCGGCGCGCATCGCCGAGCGCCTGGAGCTGAGCAGCGCGACCGTTCGCAACGAGTTCGGCATCCTCGAGGAGCAGGGGTACCTGCAGCAGCCCCACACCTCCTCGGGTCGCATCCCCACCCCCCGCGGCTTCCGCTCGTACGCCCTCGGCTGCCTGCCACCACGCCGGCTTCCGGAGAGGGAGCGGACGCAGCTGGTGCGGCAGCTCCAGGCCACCAACGGTGACGGCCTGTTCGCGCTCGTGGCGCGAGCCGCAGCGGAGCTGTCGGGGTACGCCGTGGTGGTGCGGCTCCCAGCCGACGACGCGCTCCATATCCTGGAGATCCACCTCAGCATGTTGTCCGCCGGCCGACTGCTGGCCGTCGTGGTCCTGGAGAACGGCATCGTGCGCCAACTCAGCGTCGATCTGGCACCACGAGCGCTCGACGTCATCGCCGCGCACGCCGACGACGAGCTGTCGCGCACGCTGCACGCCATCGCCGGCGCCTGGCCGCGCCTCAACCCGCCCCGCATGTTCAGCGAGGGCTTGCGCAACCTCCTGGCCGAGCCGGAATCGAGCGATCCGGAGTTCATCCGGCTGGTGGTGGAGCAGGTCGAGCAGGCGGAGCGGGTCCCGGGCGACTGGCAGCCCGACGAACAGCCCGTCGGCCTCGACCTCGACGAGTCCGTCGCGCGGGTCACCGCCGGGTTCGAGCTGGGGGTCGGCCTCGGCTCCCTCACCGTGCTGGGGCCGGCGCGGATGCGCTATCCCGCGGCCATGATGGTGGCGCGCGGCGTCAGCGAAGTGTTGTCTCGGGGGCTCCAAGGAGCGTGACCATGACGGTGACGGTGCTGCTGTTCGCCGATCTGCGCGTGGCCGCGGCACGCGAGCGGCTCGAGCTCGACCTCCCCGCAGGCGCGACCGTCCGTTCGGCGGCCGACCGGCTCGAAGCCGACCTCGGCACCGGGCGCCTGAGGGGCGTCATGTGCGCGGTCAACGAGCGCTATGCGAGCCCGACGACCGCGCTGGCGGACGGCGACGTGGTGGCGTTCCTGCCCCCCGTGTCGGGCGGATGAGCGCTTCCCGACCTTCCGACCAGGACCTCCTCGTCGTGCACTCGAGCCCCATCGACGCGGCAGCGCTGCTGTCGGACGTCGGCGAACCCGCGTGGGGAGCGCGGGCGTCGTTCCTCGGGAGCGTGCGTTCCCCCAACCGGGGCGCCGTCGTGCACTACATCGACTACGAAGGCTACGAGGCCATGATGGTCGCCGAGATGCGGCGCCTCGCGGACGAGGTGCGCTCCCGGCACGATATCGGCCGCGTGGCCATCGTCCACCGCCTGGGGCGGCTGGTGCCGGGCGAGGTGAGCCTGGCGGTGGTCGTGGCGTCGCCCCATCGGCACGCCGCGCTGCGGGCCTGCGAGGAGCTCGTCGAGGGCCTGAAGGCACGGTTGCCCGTGTGGAAGTACGAGGTCGACGACGCGGGCGGGGCGTTCGTCGGCGGCCGGACCGAGGCCGGCCCGACGCTCTGAGGGCGCTCCGACCCGTGCTCCGGGTTCGCCATCGGGGGCCCCGACCCCCTCGGCCACGCCCCGAGAGTCGCCCAACGGAATTTTTCACAGGAACGGCAGGCGCCTTGCGCCTATGCTTGAAGCACTGCCGGACTGCCGACGATGCCTTCGAAACGGTCCGGGAAGGCTGGGTACGATGGGCGACGATGTCGACGACCGGCGCTAGCACGCTCCGTCTGGAGGCGCGCAGTGCCCAATGAGGTCTACTACCGCACGCGCGACGCGCTCGCGACGCTGGTGTCCGAGCGGGCGGCCACGCGTGTGCTCGACGCCGCCCTCCGGCGTTCTCACGAGAGCTCCGAGGCCCTGGACGAGCGCACGGTGCGTCACCTCCTGCTGGGACCCGTGCAACGCGAGCTGGAGGGCATCCTTCCCCGGACGGGCCTGCGCCGCACCCTGCGGCGCCTCGCACGTCAGGTCGCCGACGAGGTCCGAACCCAGGCCGACGTCCCACCCGACGTCCCCAACGCGTTCGCACGCGAGGCACCGCACGACCGGCGTGGAGGCGAACGCCAGCCCCCCGACGCGGAGGCGCACACGCCCGCGGCGCTGCAACCGGTCACCCAGTCCTCGGTCTACCTGCCGGACGTGTCGCCAAGCGACGCCGAAGCGCCCGCGCGCGGTCGGCCGTTCGGTGACGTACCGCCACCTCCGCCCGCTCCGCACGGCGCCACGGCGTCGGCGACCCGTAGCGGCGCGGCGGTCGCGACGACGGCCACGGTCCCCGAACGGAGGCGCGACACCCCCCGCCCGACCGTGGTCCCGCATCCGCTCGACGCCGAGGCGCTCGACGCCCTCAGCGTTCGCTTCGCCGAGATCGAAGCGGTACGCCAGGTCATCGCCCTGCGCGCCGCCGACGAACCCCAGGTGCGCGGGGACGGCATCGATGCCGACGCCCTGGCTCCGCTGGCGCAGTCCGCGGTGCGCTTGCTCGGCCGCTTCGGCCCCTTGCGATCCCTCGTGCTGGAGCACGAGCTGGGGCTGCTCTTCATATTTCCGCTCGGACGCGACGCCATCGCGGTCCTCGCCCGAGCCAACGTCAACATGGGTGCGGTGTTCGCAGCGCGGGCCGCGCTGGAGGAGGGACCATGAACAGGGGCAGACGACCACTCGTGGCGAGCATGCTGGTGCTCGTACTGGGCTTGTGGGCGGTGGGATCGGCGCAGCAACAGCAGCAGACCGATACCTACCTGCAACGCTACGATCTCGCCATCCAGAACCTCGGGCAGGCGGTCGCGGCGGTGCCCGACGACAGCGCCAAGGCCCGCAGCGAGCTCGATCATGCGGTCAACGCGCTGATGACGCTCTCCCGCGACACCACCAGCGCCACCCTGGTCAAGGCCATGGAGAACCTCTTCGGGCGCGCTCGCACGGCGGTCCAGAACCAGAGCAAGACCGACATCGCGGTGCAGACCGCCGTGCTCGCGGGCGGCTTCCGGCGCCTCGTCTACGACGCTGCCTTCAAGGCGGCGGTGGACGGTGACCTGGCCACCGCGAAACGGCGCCTGGAACGCATCGCCAGCGACATGCAGTTCGACCAGGCCTCCCTCGATGCGGTCCGATCGGCCGACAACGTATCCACCCTGCGCCTGCGGACCGAAGAGGGGGTGGCCCGCACCATCTCCGAGGAGGTCTCGGTCGCGCAGCGCCTGCTCCCCACCGACCGCGCCGTCGCCTACCAGACCCTGGCCGAGGCCTACGGCACCTCGCTGCTCGTGCAGGACTCCCCGCGCCTCCAGAACGGCTTCAACCAGCACTTCGTCGACGCCGCCAAGGCGATCGTCGCCAAGGACGACAAGGCCTTCGAGCAGGCGACCAAGGCCATCTCGGCCTCCGCTGGCGGGCTGGCCGCAGCCGACCGGCAAGCACTGGCGAGTGCCACGACCGCGCGGCAGGCGGCTCAGAGCCCGGCTGGCACAGCCACGGGACCGTCGGAGCTTCCCTCCGTGAGCACGGGGGGCAACGGCACCTCCACCTCGAACGGGTCCTCCGCGAAGCCCACGCAGACGTCGGCCCCGGCGTCGGGGAGCGGCACCTCGGCCACCCCGAGCGGCACGTCTGCGCCGCCGGCGACCGCCGACCAGGCCGCCACCCAGGCGCAGCTCCAGGCCGCGCAGCAGCAGAGTCACCTGACCGCCCTCACCCGGCAGATCCAGGCGGCCGGACTGCCCGGCGCCGCCGGCCAGCACCTCGCCCAGGCGCTCGTGAGCGCCAACGTCGACACCCTGCAGGGCGCCACCCGGACGCTCTACGCCGCAGCCGGCGAGGCCACCGCCACCCTCATGGCCGGCGATGTCAGCGGCGCACGTGACGAGGTGCGCACGGCATCCAAGCAGTACGACACCCTGCTCTCCCCGCTGGTCGCGGCCAAGGCGCCTGCGGTCGACGCCGACACACGCGCCGCCTTCCAACGGACCGCCGATCTCGTCGGTCTGCGCCTCCAGGACCTGAACGACCTCACCGCCCAGGTGGACGCGGTCGCTCGCGTCGTCAACGGCGCGCCGGCGCCCGCCCATCTGGCGCTCAATCGGGCGGTCTCCAGCTGGTGGGCGGGCTGGCCCCGACTCCTGGTGCTCCTGGTCTTCGGCATCCTGGTGTTCGTGCCCCTCTACCTGCTGAACCTCGCCTTCGGCGGCGGCAACCGCAACTGGCAGCTCATCGGCGTGGCCCTGTTCCTCCTGCTGTTGCCGGTGGTCTACGAGGCGCTCGCGGCGCTCGGCAGCATGGTCGCCACCTGGACGAACAACGACGCCTTCGAGGTGCTTGCGAGCTACTCGATGTTCCAGAGCAGCATCGGGCAGGTGGTGTGGGCCGGCCTCAGCGTCCTCGCCATCCTGTTCGCCATCCTGGGCCTGTACGGCATCTGCGTGCAGTTCGGGCTGCTCGGCCGCAACCGCGGTCGACGCGGGGCGGGCGCCACGCAGACCGCCACCACCACGGCGACCAGCACCCAGGAACGCGCCGACTCGATGGTGGACTGGGATGAGGAGTTCTGAGCCGGGGGGAGGCCGCGCTGGCTAGCGTCCCCCCTCGTCGCGGGGCCGGGTGCCGACGGGAGCGCGCAACGTCATGAGCAATCAGGTGTACCAATCGACCGTCGAGGAGCTGGAGACGATCCTGTCGCCACGGGTCGTGTCCCGCTCGCTGCAGGAAGGGCTGCGCCAGCTCGGACGCTCGCCCGACACGGTCGACTACGCCGCCGTCGAGAAGATCCTCAAAGCGCAGATCTACCGTCAGCTCCAGGTGACCATGCCCGTCACCCAGGCCAAGCAGAAGATCGAGGACATCCTCGGTCGCCTCAAGGGCGTGGCCGACGAGGCCGGCGCCGACGAGAACGCCGATGCCGGCCTGGCGCGCCAGGGCGAGCGGCTGGAGCAGCTCCGGGACGCGCTCAAGCCGTTCAACCTCTACTTCGAGTGGCCCGAGGTGCAGAAACTCCGGGCGCAGATCCAGCTCCTGGAGACGGAGCAGGAATCGGAGCGGGAGGCAGCCTCGCTGGCCGACGACGCCGAAGCTCAGCTCCGCGTCGTCGAGCAGAAGCTCGAGGACCAGCTCGTCATCCAGGCCCGCGAGCTCGGTGAGCTGAGCGAAGCGCTGGAGCAGGTCCGGACCCTGGGCGGCCCCAAGATCCGCCGCCTCGAGAACCTGGTCAACCAGATCGGCGAAGCGCAGGCCGGTCGCCAGCTCGCCCCGGCCGAGATCGAGCGGGCGCGGCGGCTGGCGCGCGACCTGCGCAAGCTGATGGAGTCGAGCGTCTACTCCGAAGAGATGGACGAGGCGGTCCCCGCCGGAGCCCGGCCAACCGACTCCGAGCCCGAGGCCGCTCAAGCCGAGGCCGCCGAGGGCGGCGTCCTCGACGTCGATGCCGAGGAGGAGGAGCTCCTCTCCATCGATATGGCCGACCTCGACCCGGAAGTCAGCGCCAGGCTGCTCCTGCTCGACCTCGAAGACGAGCGCCACGACCTCGACGCGCTCGCCGCCGAGTACGGTGAGCTCCTCGGCTTCCAGCCGTCGTTGCAGGCCGAGGTCGACAGCCTCCGGGCACGGCTCGAGGCCGACGACTCGATCGCCGACGGGCTGGCGGGGCTACGCACCACGCTGGCCGAGGCGTTCGACGCGCATCGTGAGACGCTGACCCACGAGCTCCAGGAGATCGAGGCATCGCTGGAAGGGCTCCGGCCCGAGGTCGACACGTCCGAGCTGCAGCAGGCTCTCCGTGTGGGCCTCGGCATCCTCAGCACCACCCTCCCCAGCAAGGCCGACATCCAGCACGTGCGCCACCTCCACCAGCTCGCGCTCGAGCAGGTGGAGGCGTTCCAGCGGGCGGAAGACGAGACGCGGGCGCAGCGCGAGGCGCAGCTCCATGACCAGGCAGCCATGCTCGACCGCCTGGAGTCCACCCTGCTCCGCTACGAGGGGCACGCCAAGGTCGACGAGTACCGGCGCCTGGCCGACGAGGTCGACGCCCTGCGAGCCGCCCACCAGCAGGAGGTGCTCGATCCGCAGGTCCTCGACAACGTCCGCCGGGCCGAGGCCTCGCTGGAGTCGGCGATGGCCCTGCTGGCCGACGAGCGCATCGATCGGCAACGCGCGACGCTGCGCAACCTCCTCGCCCAGGTGCAGGCGCTGCCCGCCGTCGACACCGTGGCGACCCGCATCAGTGGTGTCGTCGCCGAGATCGAGCGCCAGCTCGAGCGCCTCGACCACGAGACCCTCGACGATGCGCAGGTGGAGGCGATGGCCTCCATGGTGGAGACGCTCAAGGGGGAAGCCAAGGCGACGCTGGCGCGGCGCCTGGAGGCGCTCGCCGAACAGGCCGGCGAGCTCTCCAGCCCACCCTTGCTGGAGCGCATCCGCGCGGCCATGGACGGCCTCGAGGAGGACACCTACCCCGATCTCAACGCCCTCAAGGCGGCCATCAAGCAGGAGCGCGAGGCGGAACGCAGCGAGCAGATCGGCGAGCTCCACCGCCTCGAGCGCGAAGCCGCCCGCTTCGGCGGCATGGAAGGCCCGACGTTGGAGGCCCTCCAGGAACGCTTGAAGACCGCCCGGCAGCGGATCGACGAGGGCCACCTCGCCTCCGGCCTGAGCCAGGCCTGGACGCTGCTGGAGCGCGTCCAGGCCGAGGTCGATCAGCGGCTGCGCAACGTCCTGCCGAGGCTCGACGCCGCCCTCGAGGCCTTCGCCCCGGTGGAGAAGCTCAACAGCGACGACGTCGCCGCCGTCCGGCGCATCCTGCGACACCTGGACTCCCAGCGCGACGCTTTCGAGCGCGTGTCGATCGGGCTGCGGCTCCAGCTCGAGGCCTCGCTGTCGGATGCCGAAGGGTTGCTGGAGAAGCTGCGCGAGGAGTACGAGGCTACCCGTGTGATCGCCGACCAACTGGTGAGCGCCAACGTGCTGGATGACGTGCTCGGCCTCTTCGGCGAGGAGGAGGGAGCCGCGGAGCCCGCCGACACGGGGACGAGCAGCGGCATCGACGCCGTGCTGGAGCCCTACCTGAACGAGGACGAGGTGGCGGGCGCGGCGGTGTTCTCCGCCCAGGGGGAGTCGCTCGGGGGCCGACTGCCCTTCGGCGTCGATGCCGCCGTGCCGCTGCTCGACGCGCTGCGCGCCTCGGCAGAACGAGGGGCACAGGCGCTGAACGCGCGGACGCCGAGACTCGCCACCCTGGAGTACGACGGTGGGGTGGTGGTTGCCGCCTGGCCGACGGTCGAGCACACGGTGCTCATCGCGATGCGCTCCAACGCGGACCTGGCCCTGCTGTCCAACCGGCTGCGCCGCGACCTGGACGTGCTAGCGGCCGCCCTCACGGGCACGCACGGTGGAGCTGCACACGCTTGAGGACACGCGAACGCTCGCCCGGCGTCTGCTGAAGCGGGCGCCGGGCGGGTCCCTGGTGGTGCTCTCAGGACCGCTGGGGGCCGGCAAGACCACGCTCACGCGCTTCCTGGTCGAGGCCCTGGGGTCGGATGCGATGGTGACCAGCCCCACCTACACGCTGGTGCACGAGTACCCTACGCCCGAAGGGGTGCTGGTGCACATCGACGCATACCGGCTGCCCGATGCCGTCGCGCTCGAGCAGCTCGGCCTGGAGGAGACGCTGGAACGGGCGCGGCTGGTCGTCGTCGAGTGGGGCACGGGACTGCTCCCCCGCCACCCGGATGCGCTCTGGCTCGAGATCGATCGCCGGGGCGAGGCGCGGCGCGCCACCCTACGCGACGCCGCGGGCACCCCGCTAGGATGGGACCCGTGAGCGACGTCTATCTGGGCATCGATAGCGCCACCCCCTACCTCTCGCTCGCGCTGTGGAGCGCCGAACGGGGTCTGCTCGCCGAGTTCCGCGAGGACGTGGGGCGAGACCACGCCGCACGCATCGTGCCCGAGCTGGAACGCCTCTTCGCCAGAGCTCGCACCCCGAAGGGGGCCGTCGCCGGCATCGGCGTCGGCGTGGGGCCCGGATCGTACACGGGCGTGCGGGTGGGGGTGGCGACCGCGAAAGGGCTCGCGCGCGCCTGGGGCGTCGGGCTCGGGGGCGCCTCCACGCTGGCCGCACTGGCGCTGAACGCCCTGCGCCCGGGCGAGACCGCGGCTGCGACCCTGGACGCACGGCGAGGCAACGTCTACGCCGCCCTCTACCGCCGGCCCGACGATCCCACCGACCTGCGACTCGAGGTGCTGCGGGCACCCGTCAAGATCGCCCGGACCGCGCTGACCGAGGCGCTCGGACACGTGCACACCATCGAGGGAGGCCCCCCCGACGCTGCACTGACGGCGGCCATGGCGTCCGCCGGCGACCCGGCCGAGCCCGTCTACCTGTGAGCGCGCCACCACCCCGGCCGGCCCACGAGCGCCGGCCCGGGACGCATCCCGCTCGCAGAAAGGTATACTGCTGCGTCGCTGTGCACCTATCGCACGAGGACCCCTCGGGTTGGAGAAAGCATGTTCTTCAGGTTGGGACAGGAGATCGGAGTCGATCTAGGGACGGCCACCGTCCTGATCTACGTCAAGGGCAAGGGCATCATGCTCCGGGAGCCCTCGGTGATCGCCATGGTCCGCCCCATGCGTGACGGCGTCATTGCTGACTACGACCTGACCGAGAAGATGCTCAAGGCCTTCGTCCGCAAGGTGATCACCGGCCCGGGCCGCCTGTTCAAGCCGCACATCATGGTGTGCGTGCCGTCGGGCGTGACCGAGGTCGAGCGCCGCGCGGTGCTGCAGGCGACGCGCGAGGTGGGGGCTCGCAAGGCCTTCCTGATCGAGGAGCCGCTGGCGGCGGCGATCGGAGCAGGCGTGGCCATCGCCGAGCCCACCGGCTCCATGATCGTCGACATCGGCGGCGGCACCACCGACATCGCCATCATCAGCCTCGGCGGCATCGTCGTCTCCGAGAGCCTGCGCATCGCCGGCAACGAGTTCGACGAGGCCATCATCCGTCACATCCGCCACAAGGAGAACCTCCTGATCGGGGACCGCACCGCAGAGGACGTCAAGATGCGGATCGGAGCGGCGGTCGTACGCAGTCCCGAGGACAACCGTGAACTCGACGTGCGCGGCCGCGACCTCATCAACGGTCTGCCCAAGACCATCAAGGTCACCACCGAGGACACGGTCGAGGCGCTGCGCGAGCCGATCCAGAAGATCGCCGACGGGGTCCGCCGCGTCCTCGAGCTGGCTCCACCCGAGCTCGTGTCCGACGTCATCGATCGCGGCATCATCATGACCGGCGGCGGGTCGCTCCTGCGGAACTTCGACGAGCTCCTGCGACAGACCACCGGCATCCCCGTCGTCGTCGCGGACAACGCCACCGATTCGGTAGCGCTCGGGACGGGCCAGGCGCTCGACATGATCCACGTGCTGCGCGACGCGCTGATCTCCGACAACTTCCTACGCCGTTAGCGATGGCGGGTCGCCGAACGGCGCCTCGCGGACCTCGACGGCGCTCGTTCCAGCGTTGGGCCCCGTGGGCGGCGCATCAGCGCGGACGCGGGGGACGGTGGCTGCTGCCGCTCGCGCTCGCGGCCACGCTCCTGCTCTCGCCAGCATCGGTCCACGCGGCGTCACCGCCCGCGGCGGCGTCCGACCTGCCGCTGGCGCAGGTCCAGGCGGGCATGAAGGGCTACGGGATCACCGCGGGTCCGGGCAACGAGCTGGTCAGGTTCTCGGTGGAGGTGCTCTCCATCCAGGCCGATGCCGGCCCGGGCTTCCCCCTCGTGCTCGTGCGCGCCTCGGGCGACTTCATCGACTCGAGCGGCGGCGTCGCCGCCGGCATGAGCGGCAGCCCGGTCTACCTCTCGACCAGCGACGGACCGGCGCTGCTCGGCGCCATCGGGTACGTGTTCCCCTCCGCCGATCACCACCTGGCCCTGGTCACCCCCATCGCCGTCATGCGTGCCGAGGCCGACGGGTCGACGGCGAGCGGCTCCTCCGGGCCGGTGGCGGTAGCCGGCGTGGGACGCGCCGTTCCCGCCGCCACGCCCATCCTGCTCTCGGGGGCGAACGCGCGCACGGCCGCGCTGCTCGAACCGCTGTTCCGGGACGGCCGCGTCGCCCCGTTGCCGGCCCAGGCGTCCGGCTCGCTGCCAGCCTCGGGCGAGCCCGCCTACACCCTGACGCCGGGGAGTCCCATCAGCGTGGAGCTGGTACGGGGTGACGTGACGATCGGGGCCATCGGCACGGTCACCGCCGTCGACGGGAAGACCTTGCTGGCCTTCGGCCACCCCCTGCTCGGTATCGGCACGGTGTCGCTGCCCGTCGCCCCCGCGTTCGTGACGGCCATGGTCCCCAGCACGGTGGTCCCCTTCAAGTTGGCGAACAGCGGTCAGAAACCGCTGGGCACGATCTCCCAGGACCGGCCTGCCACCATCGCCGGCACCCTCGGGGACGGGCCCACCATGATCCCAGTCAGCCTCACGATCGACACGCCGTCGAAGACCGCCACCTACCACGTCGACGTGGCGCGCGACGAGCGCCTCTACCCGCAGCTGGTCGCGGCAGCCAGTCAGCAGCTCCTCGACCAGAGCCTGTCGGAGACGACGGGCGGCTACGCCCAGGTGGGGTGGGAGATCGACCTGAGCGGTGGGGAACGCCTCAACCTGGTCGAGCAGGCCGACGACCCGAGCGACATCGCCAAGGCCACCGCTCAGCTCATCGGCAGTCCGTTGCATGCGTTGGCCACGAACGTGTTCCAGGCGCCCGGCGTACAGGCCGTCAAACTGAACGTGCGGCTCTCCACCCAGCAGAGCACCGCCGGGATCGTCGACGTGGTGGCGGAGAATCCCAAGGTCAAGCCAGGAACCTCCGTCGTCGTGCACGTGCGACTCCAGCCCTACCGGCAGGAACCGCTGGTCAAGACGCTCAGCGTCAAGGTGCCCGCGGACGCCAGCAGCGGCACGTTGACGCTGACGTTCCGGGGCGGCGACGTCACGCCCAAGGGCGACACGTCGAAGCCGAACACGAAGAACCGGCCGCGCTCCTTCCCGGAGCTCCTCGACGCGCTGCGGCAGAAGCCGCAGGCCAGCGAGCTCGTGGTGGAGGCGCCCGGGAAGGACGGCGCCGTGCAGCGCCTGGCGCGCTTGTCGCTGCCGTTCGTCGTCACCGGCAGCCAGACGCTCGACGTCACGGTGGAGAACGGCAAGGCGAACCCGGCCAAGACGCCGCCGGCGCAGGGCGAGAACGGCGGAGGCACGCCGAGCGGGCCCAGCAGCCAGCCGCCCGACCTGAACCAACCGCCCGGAGCCACGCCTCCCACGCCGCCCGAAGGCCCCAAGCCCAACGGCGACGGTAGCACTGGGGGGACGTCGACGGGCGCGACGGGGGGACCTCGATGACCACCTCCAGCCACGAAAGCTCCACCCTGGCGGCCGAGCTCGAGGGGACGGCCACCGGCCCCACCACGGCCGTGCACCGCCTCACTACGGTCGAGGCCGCTGGGGCCGGCAGCGTCGTCGTCGCAGCGGACGCCGACGCCCTGGCGCGCGCCCTCGCGCGTGGTCCCGCAGCCGTGGTGGTGCCGCGCGGACTGATCCTCCCCCAGCCGCCACCGTGCACCGTCATCGAGGTGGACGATGCCCGCCGCGCCCTGGCCCGCCTCACCGCCCTGTTCGACCAGCGGCCACGTCCCGCGGCCGAGGTGCACGCGACCGCGGTGATCGCGGCCGACGCCACCCTCGGCGACGACGTGGCCGTAGGGCCGAACAGCGTGATCGAGTCCGGCGCGGTGATCGGCCACGGCACCCGTATCGGCCCCAACTGCAGCGTGGGTGCGGGCGCCCGTATCGGGCACGACTGCCGCCTGCACGCAGGCGTCGTGCTCTACGACGGAGTCGAGCTGGGCGATCGGGTGGAGCTCCACAGCGGCTGCGTCGTCGGCGCCGACGGCTTCGGCTACGCCGAGAGTCCGCGAGGCGCGCTCAAGATCCACCACCTCGGCGGCGTGGTCCTGGGCGACGATGTCGAGATCGGCGCCAACAGCGCCGTCGACCGGGGCACCCTCGAACCGACCCGCATCGGGCCGCGCACCAAGATCGACAACCACTGTCAGGTGGGGCACAACGTCGCCATCGGGAGCGACTGCCTCATCGCCGGGATGACCGGGATCGCGGGGAGCTGCACCCTCGGGGACCGGGTGATCCTGGGCGGCTAGGGGGCGCGGGTGGCGGGCCGCGCGGGCGTCACCAAGAACGTCCCCGAGGGCGAGACGTGGGCCGGCTTCCCGGCCCAGCCGTACCGGCGCTGGGTGCGCGGCCTCTACCTGCAGGGACGGCTCGAGCGCATGTGGGAGGCGGTGAAGGGTCTTGCCACCGACGGTTGAGGGCGCGGGAATCCACAGCGGCACCCGCTGCCGCGTGACGCTGCACCGGGACGACGGTCCCGTGCGCTTCCGTCGAAACGGTCGCGACATCCCGGCGCATGTCACCTCGGTGGTGGACAGCCGCCGGGCCACCACCCTCGGCGTCGGCGCCACACGCGTGAAGATGGTGGAGCACCTGCTGGCCGCGCTCTCGCTGCGAAGCATCTGGTCGGGCGTCGTGATCGAGGCGTCGCACGAGGAGCTGCCCATCCTGGACGGCTGCGCACGCACCTGGTACGAGCTCCTGGACGAGCTCGGAGCGCCGCCGGAGGAGCCGCCACCGCTCCGCCCGGAGCGCTCGCTCGAGCTCAGCTCGGACGGAGCCCAGGTCCAGCTCGAACCGGGCGCGCCATGGCTCTGCTACGGCATCGCCTTCGACCACCCCGCGATCGGCGAGCAGCACTGGTGTGGAGGTCCGGAGCGCTACCCCGAGCTGATCGACGCCCGCACGTTCGGCCTGCTCGCAGAGGTCGAAGCGCTCCGTGCGAAGGGTTTCGCTTCCGGCGCAAACCTCGAAAATGCTATCGTCTTTGGCGAGGAGGGCCCCCTGGTGCCGTTGCGCGCGGAGAACGAGCCGGTCAGGCACAAGGCCCTCGATGCTCTGGGGGATCTGTTCTTGCTCGGTCAACCGCTCGAAGCTCGCGTCACCTTCTGGCGTGGTTCCCACGCCCTCCATGCCGCCCTTGTGAGAGAGCTTCTCCGACCCACGATGCAGGCGGGCCCCAGGCGATGAAGGCCCTGCGGGTGGCCGTCGTGGGCGCGGGCGTGATGGGGCGTTTCCACGCCAACAACTACGCCGCCCTCCCGCACGTCGAGCTAGTGGCCGTGGCCGATCCCGACGCGGATCGCCGGGCGGAGGCGCGGGCCTCGTTCGACTGTCAGGCGTACGAGTCGCTCGACGAGCTGCTCGCGGCCGAGTCGTTCGACGCGGCCAGCGTGGCGGTGCCGACCAGCCTGCACTTCTCCGTCGCCAAGCGCCTGCTCGAGGCCGGCATCCACGTCCTCGTGGAGAAGCCGGTGGCGACCGACGTGGCCCAGGCCCGTGAGCTGGCCGCCCTGTCCCGGAAGCTCGGCCTGGTGTTGCAGGTCGGCCACATCACCCGCTTCTACCGCGCGGTGCAGCTGTTGGGCGAACAGGTCCGCGAGCCCTACCTGATCGAGGCGCGCCGCATGGTCCCGTACGCGCGCATCAAGGACGTTGGCGTGGTCCTGGACCTCATGATCCACGACCTCGACATCGTGCTGCGCTTGATCCCGGCCGCGCCGCTCGACATCAGCGTGGTCGGTCGCGCCCTCAACGGCACCCCGCTGGAGGACGTGGCGGCGGCCCAGATCACCTTCGAGGGCGGCTGCATCGCACGCTTCCTGGCGAGCCGCGTCGCCCCCGATGCCGAGCGCAGCCTCGTCGTCGCCGAGCCGCATCAGACGATGCGGCTCGACTTCGCCAAGGAACCCTACACCGAGATCGCGATCTACCGGCAGCCCAACGCCAGCTCCGATACCGGCCACGTTCAACTCGATCGTCATGTGGTGCACGAGGACAACCCCTTGCGCAAAGAGCTCGAGCACTTCCTCGCTCGCATCCGCCGCGACGCCGACCCCATCGGCACCCTCGACGACGACCTGCGCTCGCTCGACCTGGCCACCCGGCTGCTGGAGAAGATCCGCAGCGAGCGCCACCCCGTCCTGGCCTGAGGTCCCGGCGTCGCTCGTCGAGCAAGGCGGTGTGGGGGCGCTCGATGGCTGCGATAGACTACGCGCATGACCGTGGACGTCCGCTCCATCCTGCCGCACCGTTTCCCGTTCCTGTTGGTGGACGCCTTCGTCTCGCAAGAGGGCGACGCCTTCGAGTGTGTCAAGAACGTCAGCCACGGTGAGCCCTATTTCCAGGGCCACTTCCCCGACGAGCCCGTCATGCCCGGTGTGCTGATCCTCGAAGCCCTCGCTCAGGCCGCCGCCGTCGGGCTGAGCGTCCGCGAGGGGAACGCCGGGTCCGGCGCGGCGGGATACCTGGCCTCCGTGGACGGGGCCAGGTTCCGCCGCAAGGTAGTGCCCGGCGACCGCTTGCGGCTCACCGGCGAGATCCTGGTGTTCCGGCGCGGCCTGTGCAAGGTGGCCGCCAAGGCTCTGGTGGGGGACGAGGTCGCGGCCGAAGCCACCCTCTCCTTCGTCTACGCGCGCTGACACCGTGACGGTTTCCCCCGCCCGCGTTCATCCCAGCGCCTACGTGCACCCCGATGCCCGGCTGGCACCCGACGTGGTGCTGGGCCCCGGCGTGGTCGTGGAGGCCGACGTCGAGGTGGGTACGGGCAGCGAGGTGCTGGCCGGCACGGTGTTGCACGGGGGCAGCCGGGTCGGCGCTCGCTGTCGCCTCGGACCCTACGCCGTCGTCGGCGGCGTGCCGATGGACAGCCACTTCGACGGCGAGGCCTCCCTCGCGGTGCTCGGGGACGACGTCACCCTGCGCGAGTTCGCCACGGTGCACCGTGCCACCGGCGCGGGGGCGCGAACCACGGTCGGCACCGGAAGCCTGCTGATGAGCTACGTGCATGTGTCGCACAACTGCACCGTGGGGCGGGGCTGCGTGCTCACGACCGCGGTCCAGCTCGGCGGACACAGCCAGATCGGCGATCACGCCGTCCTCGGCTCCGGCGCCCTCATCCACCAGTTCTGCCGCATCGGCGAGTACGCCATGTTCGGTGCCGCCAGCGCCGCAAACATGGACGTGCTGCCGTTCACCATGGCGCGCGGGAACCCTGCACGCCACTACCGCCTCAACCGGGTCGGCCTCCTCCGTCACGGCATCGACGGCGAGCGCTACCGCGCCCTCGAGCAGGCCGTCCGGGCGCTGCGGCAGCGGGACCGTGCGCGGCTCGATGAGCTCGCTCGGACCAGCGCCGATGTCCGGCGTCTGCTCGAGTTCGCCGACGCCTCGGAACGCGGCGTCGCACGCTTCGTGGGCGGGGGCTGACCGTGCCCGCCGAGGCCGTTCTGGTCGCCAACGGACCCGGCGAGCTCTACACCTGGGTGCGCCCTGTGCTGCAGGAGCTACGCCGCCGGGCGCCCGAGCGCAGCGTCGGCATCAGTCTCATCCCCTGCCAGTTCGCGAGCGGTCACGAGACGGAGATCGCGCGAGGGTTCGGTGCCGAGGTGGTCACCTCGCCCAGCCAGTACCTGCGGGCGGCGGCCACCGGCGGGCTGCCCCCGGGCCTCGAGGGCGGCCCTGCGGGGAGAGGCTTCGTGCTGAGCCTGGGCGGCAACGCCGGCATGGCCGTCACGCTGGCGCGCCGGCTGGGACGGCCCGCCTACCGGTACAGCTTCGAGCCCGGATGGCATCGCGGCCTGAGCGCCCTGTTCGTGCCCGACGAGCGGATCGCCCGGCGCGCGCGCCGGTCCGGTGTCCCGGTCGCCCGCTTGCGGGTCGTGGGCAACCTGGTGGCCGATGCGGTCCAACTGGACGCCCCGGCGGACGCCCCGGGGTCGCCGCACATCGTGCTCTTCCCCGGCAGTCGCGACGCCTTCTCGGTGCACCTCATCCCGGCCGCCACGCTCGGCGGGGTCGCCGGGACACGTGAGGGCGGGAGCGTGCGCACGCCCTCCGGCGCCACCATCGAGATGGTGCCGGAGGAGCAGCGCTACGCGCACATGCGCGCAGCCGACCTGGCGGTGACCATCCCCGGCACCAACACCCTCGAGCTCGGCGTAGCCGGCGTTCCCGCGGTGGTGCTCCTCCCCCTCAATCGCCCCGAGGTGATCCCACTCGAGGGTGCCGGCCACTGGCTGGGACTGATCCCGGGCATCGGGCGCTACCTCAAGCGTTACGCGGTGCGCCTGTGGGTCGAGGGGTTGTCGGTCCCGGTCTCCCTCCCCAATCGCTTCACCGGCGAGGACCTCATGCTCGAGCTCAGCGGTCGCCTCGATCCCGCCGCGGTGGCCGAACGCACCTTGGACCTGCTGCGTGACGACGGCGAACGAAGCAGGCGACGGGAGCGCCTCCTCGCCACCATGCCGAAGCCGGGTGCCGCCGCCGCCCTCCTCGACGCCATCGAGGCGGACGTGGGCGCGACCCGTGCGGCACCGGTGGGGGTCCTGCCGTGAGCGGCGCCCGCGCGCACGCCGACCGGGGGCCGCCACGGCCGCCGGAGCTGCCGTCGCTGTTGCTGCCCTTGACGCCGCCTGCGATGGCCGGGATGATGGCAGCCCTTCTGAACGCCGCCCTGCGCGTCGCCATCATCCCCGCCTTCGTGACGCCCGTGTTCGACAACGTGCTCGGCACGAACGACCTGTCGATGCTTCCGCGGATTCTGCTCACGGCCGGTGCCGTCGCCGTTGGCGGAGCCCTCGCTCTGCTCGCTCAAGACACGCTGCTAGGCCGCGCGGCCGCAGAGGTCGCCTCCGAATGGCGGGCGGAGCTGTACCGCCGGCTGCTGCGACATCCGCCGGGGAGCTTGCCAGGCACCAGCGGCGGGCTGGCGAGTCGCATCCTCACCGACCTCCGAGAGATCGAGACCTACTACCACTACGGGCTGGGAACGCTCGTTGCGGAGACTGGGACGCTGCTCGCCATCTTCGGCTATCTCTTCTACACCAACGCCACGGCATCCCTGATGCTGGTCGGGCTGGGTCTTCCCACGATGTTCGCCCTCCGCTGGGTGGGGCGGGGTCTCGAAGGGCTAGCCGAACGCTCTCAGGCCGGGACCGAGTCGCTGGGACGGCACATCCAGGAGGGCCTCCGCCACCACGAAACGGTCCGCGCGTTCAACGCCGAAGCCATGATGCTCGAACGCTTCCGTCCGGAGAACCTCCGGACGAGCCGGGCGATGGCGCGACGGAGCTTCGTCAGCAGTGCTCAGATCCCCATCGCTCAGGTCTTGCTGTTCGCGGCGGTCGGGCTCCTGGTGGCGATCCTCGCGGGCAGTGTAAGTCGTGGCGTGATGAGCGCGGGAGAGCTCGTTTCGTACGTGACGCTGGTCGCGCTGCTCACGACGCCGGCGCAGCTTCTTCCAAAGGGGTACGCCATGTTGCGACAGGCCCGCGCGGCCGACAAGCGGCTGCGTACCCTCGCAAGCGTCCCCGAGGCTGCGGCTCCCGAGATCGCCGGGGGCGCACGGGTGCACGGCACCGGCCTCGAGCTTGCCGGGCTTCAGTTCGCGTACGGCGACGGCGTACCCGTGCTCCAGGAGGTAGATCTGCACCTCCCCAAGCGCGGCCTGATGGCGGTCGTGGGCGAGAGCGGCAGCGGGAAGACGACGCTCCTGCGGCTCCTGCTTGGATTCCTCGTACCACAACGCGGCTCGATCTGGCTGGACGCTGTCCCTCTCGCGGCCATCCCGGATGCGGAGCTGCGAGCCCGAATCAGCTATGTCCCTCAGGGGCATGAGGTCTTGTCGGGGAAGCTGCGTGACTCCCTCTTGATGGGACGCGCGATCCCAGAGGAGCGGCTCTGGGAAGCGCTCGAGGATGTCGGCTTGATCGACACGGTTCGCGCTCTGAGCCATGGCCTCGACCACGAGCTGAGTGAGGACGGAGCCGGCTTCTCCGGCGGCCAGCGACAGAGGATCGCCCTGGCACGCGCCTTGCTCACGCGACCCGATGTCCTCTTGCTCGACGAGCCTACCTCCAGCCTGGACGCACGCAGCGAAACCGAACTGGTGCGCATGCTCCGGTCGCAAGCGGAGGAGCGCCTGGTCCTTGCCGTGGCGCATCGGCCTGCCCTGATCGAGGCCGCGGATCAGGTCTACCACCTGCGCGACGGGCACCTCTCCCCCATGGAGCCGGCGACGACCGAAGGATCTCCTCGGAGCGCGTAATGGTGTCCATCGGGGTCGCGATCAACACCCTCAACGAAGAGCGCAACCTCGGCTATGCGCTGCGTTCGGTGCGGTCCTGGGTCGACGACATCATGGTCGTCGACATGGACTGCGAGGACAAGACGCTCGACGTGGCACTGACCGCGTCGGTTTCGCGGACCCCGCGCGAGCCCTCGCCGTGGACGAGGTGCGAGGAGACTGGGTGCTCATCCTCGATGCAGACGAGGTGGTGCCACCACCGCTCGCGCGTCACCTTCAGGAGATCGCGGCCCAGGACCGCGCCGACGTGGTGCACATCCCCTACCAGAACTACTTCCTCGGCGCGCCCCTGCGCTACACGTTCGTGGGCCTGTTCAACGACAAGCACGCCAGGTTCTTCAAGCGCGGGGCCCTCAGCACCAGTGGGCGCATCCACCGCTACGTTCGACCCGAGCCCGGTGCACGGCAGATGACACTGCCAAGACGACCCGAGCTGGCGATGCAACACTTCGGCTACCTGGACCTGGAGCACTTCGCCGAGAAGATCGATCGTTACACCACCATCGAGGCCCGCCAGATGTTGGAGCGCGGCGAGCGAGCCGGCACGTTCCGTACGCTGCGGGCCACGGTGGGCGAGTTCTTCACCCACTTCGTGAAGTACGGCGGGATCCTCGACGGCTGGCGCGGGTTCAGCTACAGCGCCTTCATGGCCTACTACTACGCCTCGAAGTTCAGCAAGCTCCGCGCCCTCCGCGAGGTCGGTGATCGGGAGGCCATCCGCGAGCACTATGCCGAGATCGCCGAGCGATGGCTGGCAGGCTATGAGGGCGCTGAGCCGGACCCGCCAACGTGAACATCGGCCTCCTCCTCACCTACAACGAGGCCGACGTCATCGACGAGATGATGGCCACCAATCGGCACTCGGTCGATGCCATCTTCGCCCTGGACGGCTCCGACGATGGGACCGCCGAGCGGCTGGCACGCTACCCGGAGGTCGAGCTGGTGCTGCGCGACGAGGACGTGGCCGAGGGCGGCCCCGTCCGCGACTTCCACCGGCAGGCGCTGCTCGACGCGGCGCGCGAGCGCTACGGTACGGGGCACTGGTACACCCTGATGCATGCCGACGAGATCTTCCACGACGATCCACGCGCGGTGGCGGCCGCGGCCGAACGCCAGAGCGCCGTCCTCGTCAACTACGCCGTGATGCAGTTCTTCCTCCATCCGGAAGACGGAACGGTCGATCCGTCGGTGCCGGTGCAGGAGCGCGTACGCTGGTACTCGCCGTTCTGGGTGGAGGTCCGTCAGTTCCGGGACCGGCCAGGGGCACACTACCGGCCCGGCGAGCACGGACGCGTCCTCCCGCGGGGCGTGGGGTGGCGGCCGCTGAACCGCATGCCGATCCTCAAGCACTACCCCTACCGCACACCGGCGCAAGCGGCCGAGCGCCTCAGAGCGATGGCCGGCCGCGGGTTCAGCGGCAGCGATACGGCGCCGACCGTGTTCCGAACGCGCTACGAGCCTCGCTACCGCGTCGCCCGGCACTTCGACGGCGACTTCGGCGAGCTGGAGATGGACCGGCAGGGCGGGCTGCTCCGCATGTGGTGGCGCTGGAGGCGCTGGACCCGCTAGAGGCTCAGGCGGTCTGGATACGCCGCTCCAGCGTCATCTCCGGCCACCGCACGAGCCAGGCCTCCGGCATCTGGAGGCTGCTCCACAACTCGAACGGGTCGAGACCACTCGGCTTCGCCACCAGCAGGGTCATGACGGTGCCGTGGGCCACGACCGCGGGGCGCTGACCGGGGTTACGCCGGAGCGCGGTCTCCAACCCCGCCTGGAAACGCTCTCGCGCCTCGGTGGCGGTCTCGCGGCCGAAGACGAGCACATCCGGATGGCGGAAGAAACGCCTCAGGGTGTCGTTCCACGTCGACTCGTCGAGCAAAGGAAGGCTGCCGCGTTCGTGCTCGTGCAACCGCGGCGCCGAGGTGAACGGCAACCGTAGGTGGTGGGCCAGGCCGCGACCGGTGGCGACAGCCTTGGGCTCCATGCTGGCCACCACCCGGTCGAGCTCGAGCGCCTCCAACCGGTCCGCCAGCGCGCGGATACGCGCACCCGCACCCGTTTCGAGCTGCCACTCGGCGGCCGGCCGGTCCGCCTCCTTGCGGGAGGGAGCGTGGCGCACCAACACCACCTCGGTCACGCGGCCAGGCTCCTCAGGGTCGCGGCGGGACCCGCGCCGAAGGGAACGTCGCGGCCCAGGGCACGCAGCGCGTCCTCGAGCGCAGCGGCGAGCGTGATCGCGTCGAAGCGGTCCGCATAGCCGAGCACGCTGGGGCGCAGCAGGTGCGGCTTGGCCGCGTCCTGGCCGGCCCCGATACGGATGCCCTGCGAGGCCAATTGCCGGATGACCCCGCCGGCCTCGACTCCTTCCGGTGTGCGCAGCGCGGCCACCGCCGGGCTCGGGCGCACCGCGTAACGCGACAGGCCGATCGCCTCACCCGCGGCGAGCACCGCCTGGTTCAACGCCGCGCGGCGCGCCCAGACCGCCTCGATGCCCTCCTGGAGGAGCATGCGGAGGGCGACGTCCAGCCCCGCCACCAGACTGACCGCCGGGGTCGTCGCCGTCTGGTTCTGCGCCTGGCGTTGTCGCTCCCGCCGCAGGTCGAGGTAGTAGCTGGGCGCCAGCCGACCGCTCTCGGAGAGCTCGTCGCTGCGGCCCCACGCCCGCTCGGAGAGGTAGGCGAACGCCAGGCCCGGAGGGACCATCAGGCCCTTCTGGGAGCCCGACACGACGACGTCGAGATCCCAGGCGCGGGGGCGGAGCTCGGCGGCGGCCAGGCTGGTGACGGCATCGACCACCACCAGGGCGTCGGGCGCCTCCTGGCGGACTACCGAGGCGATGGCCTCGACATCGTGCAGCACGCCGGTCGACGTCTCGGAGTGGGTGGTGGTGACGGCGGCGACGTCGGGCGCAGCGCGCAGGACCTCCCGCAACCGTTGTGGGTCGAAGGTCCGGCCCCACGGTGCGGCGAGCTCGATGACGGAGAAGCCGAAACGCTTCGCCATGCTCGCCCAGCGCTCGCCGAACTTGCCGGCGTGGAGGCTCACGACCGTGCCACCGGCGGGAACGCACGCGAGCAGCGCCGCCTCGAAGCCGGCCGTCCCGCTGCCCGTGACGACGAGCACCTCCTCGCCGGGCACCATGGCGACCTCCGCGAGGCGTGAGCGCACGCTGGCGAAGAGCTCCTGGAACGCTTCGCTGCGGTGGTGGACCACCGGCCGGGCCATCGCTTCCAGCACGGCGGGCGGGACCTCGACGGGCCCGGGCGCGAGCAGCCGAGACTTGATCGGCCCCATACGCTAGAGCCGCACCAGTCGCAGGCTGCGGATGACGTCTCCGAGGTTGCGCAGCACATCCAGCACCTGGTCGGACGGCTCCTGGTCGAGGGTGAGAACGAACATCGCCAGGCCGTCCTCGCTGGTACGCGAGAGCTGCATGCTGATGATGTTCACGCCGGAGTCGCCGAGCACCGTCCCGACCCTCCCTACGGCACCGGGCCGGTCGTAGTTGGTGCACACCAGCATGGCGCCCTCGGGCTTGATCTCGATGGGGTAGTCATCGATCGCCACGATCCGCGGCTGGTCGGCCAGCACCGTGCCCGCCACGCTGGTCCGGCCCTCGGCGGTCACCGCCGTCACCAGCACGTGGGTGGTGTAGTCGCGGCTGCGAGACGCCGTGGCGCGCGAGACGCGGATGTCGCGGTCGCGCGCGATCGAGGGCGCGTTGATGTAGTTCGGGGGCACGTCCAGGAAGGGCTCCAGGAAGCCCTTGGTCACCGCCGTCGCCACGGGGTCGGGATCGATCGGGAAGGCGCCGGCGAACTCTACCTCGAGCTCCTTGACGCGGCCGCGCGTGAGCTGCGCCACGGTGCGTCCCAGCACTTCGCCGAGCTCGAGGTGGCGGCCCAACGCGCTCATCACCTCGGGCGCGAGGGCGGGCGCGTTGACGACGCCGCGCGAGTAGTCGCCGTTGAGCGCCAGCACCGTCCGCTCCAGGATCTCGGTGCCGATGCGCGCTTGTGCCTCGGCGGTGTTGGCTCCCAGATGGGCGCTCAGCACGACGTTGTCGCGCTGGAACAGAGGGCGCTCCGGGTCCGGGGGCTCCGAGACGTAGACGTCGAGCCCGGCACCGAACAGGTGTCCCGTCTCGAGCGCCTCGAGCAGGGCATCCTCCTGGATGATTCCCCCGCGAGCGGCGTTCACCACGACGGCCCCCTGGGGCAGCCGGCGCAGCTCGTCGGGGCCGATGATGCCTTCGGTCTCCTCGGTCAGCGGCGTGTGCACGGTCAGGAAGTCGGAGCGCGCCAGCATGGCGTGCAGATCGTCGAACAGCTCCACCTTGAGCTCCTCGGCACGGCGCCGCGTGATGTAGGGGTCGTACGCCCTCACCGTCATGCCGAGCCCTTGCGCGCGCTTGGCCACCAGCGAGCCGATGCGGCCCAGGCCGACGATGCCCAGCCGCGACCCCTTGAGCTCACGCCCCAGGAACTTGCGGTCCCACGTGCCGGAGCGGATGAGCCGGTCGGCCCGAGCCACGCCGCGCGCGGCGTTGAGCATCAGGGCGATGGCCAGCTCGGCCGCCGACACGTTGTTCGCTTCGGGTGCGTTGACCACGAGGATCCCGCGCCGGCTCGCCGACTCGAGATCGATGTTGTCCACGCCGACACCGCCGCGTCCGATCACGCGGAGCCGAGCAGCAGCCCGGATCAGCTCGTCGTCGACCTTGGTGCGGCTGCGCGTGATGATCGCGTCGAACGAGCCGACGATCTTGAGGAGCTCCTCGCGATCGATGCCCGCGCGGTCGACGACCTCCATGCCGGGGTAGTCGCCGTCACCCAGCTGGATGGTGTCGGTGACAAGGATTCTGGCCATACGGCGGAGGATAGCACAGGGGCCCGCCGTCAGTGTGTCGAGGACGGCGACGACACGAAGCCGGCGATCTCCCAGTCGGGAGGGACCGTGAACGAGTCGACCCCGAGCACGTCCATGGTCAACGTCCCCTTCACCCGCAACAGGGTGGGGATGCCCTGGAGAGCCGCCTGCAGCGCCGCGTTCGCATCCTTGGAGAGCTTCTTCGGGTCCGGGTAGAACACCAGGTCGATGCGCCCGTCCTGTCCGGCGGCCAGGGGCACGGGCCGCATGTCCTCACGCGCCATGATCTGGCCCGCCAGCGTCAGCGCGAGGTCCTTCCCGTAGAGGAAGTAGCCGATATCGCCCGGGTTCGACGCCTTCACGACCACTTGGACCACCGGTACCCCGGGGCGCAGCGTGAACGCTCGCGTCGCGCTCTCGTCGAGCCGCAAGCGCGGTGGCTCCACCGTCTGTCGCGCGAGCGTGGCGCCCGACACCAGCACCCCCTTGCGCGTCTCGAAGGCGTAGCTGGAGGACGTGAAGCGCAGGGTGCCCTCGATGCGGAACGGCAGGGGGGTGTCCGCGAATGCGCGCACCACCGCGCGGAGCAAGCTCCCCTTGTTCTTCAGATCGCTGTGGATGGGGAAGCGCAACGGCGCCGTCCCGCCGGGCCCCAGGTAGAGCCCCGGGCTCAAGCTGCCCTTCCCGACGGTGTCGCCGTGGAGCACCACCGAGTAGGCCACCGACTGCAACCGCACCGGGAAGCTGTTGGGATTGCGCACCAGCGTCCCGACCGTCATCGACAGCCCCGACCCCGCGCCGGGCGGGTCGAAACGCTCGATGCTCGTCTGGCCGGACACGAGCTCGAAGCTCGGCGGTTGGATCTCGCCGAGCGGACGTGCGCTCTTGATGGCGGTGCCGGGAGCGCATGCAGCCAGCACCAGGGCCACCATGACCCCCGCAACGGCCAGGGGCCACGGCCGGCGACGAACGGAGCGTGAGCGGCGCTGCACGCCTAGAGTCTAGCAGACCCCGCGAGCGCCCTCGCAGACGGATATCAGCGGCGTCTCACGAGCCGGCCGAGCCATCCTCCGGCCGAGCCGCTCTCCCCGCCGGGCGCGAACGGCAGCAGCAGCGCCGAGCCGAACAGGCAGGCGCCCAGGAAGAGCGCCGTCGGCACCACGTCGAGATCGATCGATTGTCGGCGCAGCGACCAGGAGTACAGCGCGAAGGGTAGGGCGCCATAGGCGACACCGGCCACCAACGGCGTGAGGGCGGCCCACAGACCGCGTCCATCGATCCAGCGTCGCCCGAGGAGCACGCCTGCACCCACCACCAGCGCGGCGCCCGCCAGGTAGGCCAGCAGGCCCAGGGCAGCGGCGTGGTGACCGAGCGCGTGCACCGCCACGTAGCCGGCGTGGAGCGCCGCGGGCACGAGGACGAGCGCCGTCAACAACGGCCGGAAGCGCGCTCGGCCGATCGTCCACCGCAGCACCAGGCCGACGAAGAGCCCGATCAGGAGCAGGCCCGCCGCGAGACGCGTCAGCACGCTCATATGACCTCCCGGAAGACGATGGCGCCGCTCCGGCGCGCCAGCTCCCGGCGCAGACGTTGCGCCCAGGGCGCCTCCAGCGCGGGATCCTCGGCCAGCATGCGTTGCGCCAGCTCGCGGGCGCGCTCGATGATGGCGCCGTCGGTCGCGAGGTCGCCCACCACCAGGTCGGGGACCCCCGATTGGCGCGTACCGCGCAGCTCGCCAGGGCCGCGCAGCTCGAGGTCGTACTCGGCGATACGGAAGCCGTCGGCGTTCTTGGCGACGATCTGCAACCGCTTCTGGGTCTTGCGCCCGCGCTCGCCGGCCACCAGGATGCACGTGCTGGCCGCATCGCCCCGCCCGACGCGGCCACGGAGCTGGTGGAGTTGCGACAGGCCGTG
>JARRMM010000128.1:0-17233 GCA_037386005.1 Deinococcales bacterium
TGCCCCGCCGGCCCAACGCGGTGGCGACCCCCGAACCAGGTCAGGTCGGAAGAAGCAGCCTTAAGGGGTGATCGTCAGGTGCCGTTGGCCACCGGCGGGGCACTTGATTGCCACCCGCCGAGGAGCGGCCACGATGGCCGACCCGAACAGGCTCGCACTCCCGAGCTTCACGCCTAGACCCCGAGCTTGTCCAGCCGCGCCCTCAACCCCGCCACGTACGACCCCCCGAACAGCGCCACGTGCACCAGCAGCGGGAAGACCTGGTACAGGTCCCGCCGCCACCGCCCATAGCCGGGCTCGATCGGCCGGCGCGCCTCGTACGCCTGGTAGAACGCACTGCCGAACGTGTGGAACAGGTCGATGAAGGACAGCTCCATCTCGGCGTGGGCGTAGTAGATCGCCGGGTCGAGGAAGGCTGTCATGCGGTCTCCGCGAGCGAGCACGTTGCCGCCCCACACATCGCCATGGATCAAGGACGGCACAGGATCGGTGTCGAACAGCTCCGGAAGCGCCGCCGCCAGGCGCTCCACGCGCCCCCGGTCCTCCGAAGACAGCCTCCCCCGCGCGTGTGCCTCCTCGGCCATGGGCAACAGGCGACGCTCCGCATAGAACTCTGGCCAGGACGCCATCCAGCGGTTGTCGAGCGGGAACGGTCCGATCAGCGTGTCACGCTCGAGCCCGAAGCGCTCCGCCCCCACCCCGTGGAGCTCGGCCAGCAACCGCCCCGCTTCCCGCTCGGCCGCTTCCGACACCACCGACGAGCCCTCGACGAACTCCTGCACCAGCAGGTCGTCCTCGGCGTGGAGCACGTCGGGCACGGGGAGGGAACTACGCTCCTTCAGGTAGCGCAGCATGTACGCCTCCACACCGAGCGGGGTGCCCGGCGAGGTCTTGGCCACCACGTCGCGGCCGTCGTCGAGCCTGCACCGCAGCGCCTGGCCGACCTGCCCGCCGCTGAGAGTCTCGGCCCGCACTACGCCCACGCCAAGCGCCGCCGCGATTCGCTGGAGGAGCTCGTGCGCGTCCATCGCTACGCGACCTCGGCTAGAGGAGCGCGTCCAGCCCGCTCACGCCGCCGCCGCGTCGAGCCGCCGGCGCACCTCGGCGAGAAGCCCGTCGGCCGCCGCCTCGATGAGGTCGAACACGTACTCGAAGGCCTCGGGGCCGCCGCTGTAGGGGTCGGGCACCTCGAGCTCCGGCAGGTCCTGGGCGAAGTCGAGGAACATGCGGATGTCCGCTGCGCCCGCGCATACCCGCCGCACGCGGTTGTAGTTGCCACGGTCCATGGTGAGGATCAGGTCGAAGCGGCCACAGTCGTCGGCACGTAGGCCCCGCGCCCTCAGGTCGCCGATGTCGATGCCGCGCCGGGCCGCCGTGGCCATCGCTCGCCCGTCCGGCCGCTCGCCGGCGTGGTAGTCGATGGTGCCGGCCGAGTCGATCGCCACGCGCTCGTTCAGGCCTGCGTCGGCCACCCGCTGACGGAAGACGCCGTGCGCCATCGGCGACCGGCAGATGTTGCCCATGCACACGAAGAGGATGCTCACGCTCTCGGCCATCGGGCCTACGGTAGCACTGCACCGAGGGCGGACGGAGGTCGGTCTGTCCGATGGTGCACCAGGCAGATAGACAGGTCTAGCCTACGGCGCGAAGGGCCCACGCGCCCCTCCCCTACGCCTTCAACCCCGGCTTCGCCCGGTACACCTGCGTCACGTCCGAGATCCGCGCCACGTTGTCCTTGATGAACTCGATCTCGGTCTGGTCCTTGACGTCGACCCGGAAGTGGATGCGCGCCTTGGACGCGCTCTGCACGTCGGCCGTCACCCGCGTGGCGCTCTTGTTCATCCCCGCGATCACGTCGAGCACGTCCTTGAGGAGGCCCGGCCGGTCGACGGCCACGACCTCGAAGTCGACGGCGAAGACCTCGCCCGAGGGGACGTCCCAGGTCACGTTGACGAAGCGCTCGCTCTCGCTCTCCATCAGGTGCTTGACGTTGGGGCAGTCGACGCGGTGGACGGTGATCCCCCTGCCCCGCGTGATGTACCCGACCACGTCGTCGCCGCGCACGGGCGAGCAGCACTGCGCCAGCTTGGCGGGCGCGTCGAGGCCGTCGACGTACACCCCGCTGACGCTCTTGCGCTCCCCGGGCGCCGGTTGCGAGGGCTTGCGCTCCTTGACCAGGTCGGGCGCCAGCGTCTCCACGACTTGCTTGACCGGCATGCGGTGGTTGTCGATCGCCAGGAACAGGTCGTCCGCGGAGTCGGAGTTGAGCAGCGTTCGCGCCGCCTGCTCGAGCTTCGCCTTGGTGGTGAGCGACCCCAGTGGCAGCTGCCTGCGCCTCAGCGCCCGCTCCAGCGACCGCTTGCCCGCCTCCAGGTGCCCCTGCCGCTCCTGCTGACGGAAGTAGTGGCGGATCTTCTGCTTGGCGCTGCGCGTGACCACGGTGTTGAGCCAGCCACTGGAGGGGCCGTACTGGCTGCTCCGGTTGGTCAGGATCTCGACCCGGTCCCCCGTCTGCAGCTCGTAGCCGAGCGGCACGATCTCGCCGTTGACCCTCGCGCCGATGCAGCGGTGGCCGACCTCGGTGTGCACCTGGTAGGCGAAGTCGATGGGGGTGCTGCCGCGCGGCAGGTTGACCACGTCGCCGGCCGGGGTGAACACCAGCACACGCTCGGCCAGGAAGTCGCTCTTGACGGCGTCCACGAAGGCGCCCGCGTCCTCGGCGGTGGTGTCCACTTCGAGCAGCTGCTTCATCCACTCCAGCCGCTTCTGGATCTCGTCGGTGTCCTCGATGCCCTGCTTGTAGGCCCAGTGCGCCGCGACCCCGTACTCGGCCACCTCGTGCATCCGGTGGGTGCGGATCTGCACCTCGATCGGCTGCCCGAGCAGGCCGATCACGGTGGTGTGCAGCGACTGGTAGCCGTTGGGCTTGGGCACCGCGACGTAGTCCTTGAAGCGGCCGGGGATGGGCGTCCACAGGCTGTGGACGATGCCCAGCGCCCGGTAGCACACCGCCTTCTCGGCATCCTCCGGCGCCATCCCCGGCATCGGCTTGTCCGGCTCCAGGATGGCGCGGATCGCCATGAGGTCGAAGATCTGATCCAGGTTCTTGTTGTCGCGCTGCATCTTGCGGTAGATGCTGTAGAGGTGCTTGCTGCGCCCCGACAGCTCGAAGGTGAGCCCCTCGCCGCGCAGCCTGTCGGCCAGCAGGCCGATCGACTCCTGCACGTAGGCCTCGCGCTCGGCGTGGCGCATGCGCACCTGCCGCTCGAGCTGGCGGTAGCGCTCCGGCTCCAGGTAGTAGAAGCTCAGGTCCTCGAGCTCGTTCTTGATGTGGTTGATCCCCAACCGGTGCGCCAGCGGCGCGAAGATCTCCAACGTCTCCTTGGCGATGCGCTGCTGCTTCGCCGGCGGCATGCTCGCCAGCGTGCGCATGTTGTGCAGCCGGTCGGCCAGCTTGACCAGGATGATGCGGGCGTCGCTGACCATCGCCAGCAGCATCTGACGCAGGTTCTCGGCCTGTTCGTCCTCGTAGACGCGCACGGCCAGCTTGCTGATCTTGGTCTCGCCCTCGACGATGCGGCGCACCGGCTCGCCGAAACGCTGCTCGATCTGCTCCAGCGTCGCCGGGGTGTCCTCGACGGTGTCGTGCAGCAGCCCCGCCATCAGGGCGTTGACGTCGAGGTGCATGTCGGCGAGCAGGGCGGTCACGGCGACGGGGTGGGTGATGTAGTCCTCGCCCGAACGCCGCTTCATGCCACGGTGGGCCTCCTCCGCGAAGCGGAACGCTTCCGACACGCGGTCCCGGTCCACGGGCGTGAGGTAGTCGGTGGCGGCGTCGAGGCTGGCCAGGAGCCCGTCCATTAGGCGTATCAGTCTATCACCAGGCCTCCCCGGCCCACGCTCCGGGCCCGACGGTCACGCGTTCGGCGCTAGCGCAGGCTCACCCGCCGCGCCAGCAGGAACACGCCGATCGCCGCGAGCACCAGGTTGCCGAGCCACGGTCCCAGCCACACCGGCAACGCGCCGGTCTGCGAGAAGAGCTGGCCGAAGGTGAGGAACACGTACCACACCAGCGTCACCACCAGCGACAGACCGAAGGCCACGCCGCGGCTGCCCGCGTACAGGAGCGCCAGCGGGATCGCCACCAGCAGCAGGGTCAGGTTGGCGAACGGCTCGGCCAGCATGCGCTGGAACAGCACCGCCGCCTGGCGCCGGTCGTGGTACGAGAGGCTGCCGTCGTGGGCATCGTGCCAGGCCCCGGAGATGGAGCGGGTGTCCTCGAAGCCCCCGCCGCTGAAGCGGCTGATGAGGTCCTTCTCGGTGAGCGACGTCGTCAGGGTCAGCGTGGCGTTGGGGTCGGCCGGGCGGTTGATCACGCGTACCAGCTTCGACAGCGCCTGCTGCGGGTCGCCCTGGACCCGATCGAGCGCCGAGAAGTCGAGCACGGTCAGGTCGTAGCCCTTGAGCACCAGGTCGGTGCCCTGGAAGGTGGCGCTCTTGGCGCGCAGCAGCGTCAGCTTCTGGCCATCCCAGCGCTCGACCCGCACCCCCAGCATGGTGTCGGCCCGGTTGTCGACGTTCTCGAAGCGCAGCGTGAAGTCGCCCACGGGCACGTTCTGGCCGGCCAGGCGGAACAGCCCGCTGGCGCCCGCCGTGAGCTGCCAGTACTGGCGCGCCACCATGCCGTTGGTGGTCGGCAGCACCCACTGGTTCAGCGCCAGCGCGCCGCCCGCTGCGACGAGCCCGGCCACCACGAACACGCTCGACATGCGCAGCAGCGAGACGCTGCCGGCCTGCATCGCCAGCAGCTCGTTGTCGCTCCCCAGCCGCCCGAACGCCAGCAGCACCGCCAGCACCAGCGCGATCGGCAGGGTCTGCTCCATGGCGGTGGGGAGCTGCAGCGCGAGCCAGCCGCCCAGGCGCAGGATGGGGGTGCCCACCACCCACTGCAGCCTCGGCAAGGTGGTGCTGATCACGGCCCGCCCCGCGTACAGCAGCAGCCCGAACAGCAGCGGCGGGACGCTCTCGCGAAGCAGGTAGCGGTCGATCCTCGTCACGGCAGGTCGCGTCCCCATCCGTCTCGTGGCCGCGCCTTCAGGCCCCGCCTCACCATCACGGCGGCGGCGCGCCCGGCGCGGCACCGGCCATGATACCCGTGCCGGCCGGGCTCACCGAGCAGGTCCCCGGAGGCAGCGAGCCGGCCGCCGCGGCGACGGCCGGTGCGCTGCCGCAACCGGTGGCGTCGGCCTGGCTCGCGGGCGTGCGGTGCTGATGGCGGGCAGCGTTCCCGTGGCCACGGTGGGCGCGAAGTTGAGCGCCAGGTAGGGCCGCACGGTCACGCCCGGCAGGTCGATCGGCACGGCCGCGCTCAGCTCGAGACGGTCGAGCCCTGTCGGGTCGGGGGCGCTGGTGTAGCGGGCGCGGGTCCCGAACTCCAACCCGCCGTCCTGGGCGTCGAGGCCAACCTGCACGTAACCGTCGCGCTCGCCGTTGGGGTCCAGCACTCCGGCCAGCGCGGCCTCGGCGCTGGCACGCAGGCGCCAATCGCCCAGCTGGCGCGTCAGGCTGCCGCTCACGTCGAAGCGGTTCAGGCCCGCATCGACCGAAGGCGAGCCCACCAGGTCGTAGGTGACCGCCAGCTTCGAGGAGGCCCGCCAACCGGGCGCCAGCGCGCCCTGGACCGACGCCGTCAGCGACGGGCGCTGGGCCGGCTCGAGCCGGTCGAGCGTGGTGGTGAAGGGCGAGCCGCTGTCGGTGAAACGCGCCAGGTAGCCGACCTGCAGCTCGAGTGGCCCGGCGGTGACCCCGTAGCTCGGCTCCAGATCGACGCCCCACTGGCTCGCCCGCTGGTCCGGGTAGAGACTGCCGCTGGCGGCGACCCGGAGGCCCGCCTGCCCCCACGGCGCCGCGCCGGTGGCCAGCTTGACCGAGCCTTCCGCGCGCAACCGCGGTCCCACGACCTCACTGCTCCTGCTCGGGGTCTGGGACGATGCAGCGGCAACGAGCTGCAACGCAACGTTGCCCCGCACACCCGGGAGCACCGGCGGCAGCGCGGTGTGGGCGCGCGCGTGGAGCACGCCCTCGCGCAGGCCGTCGCGGTTGTCGGGCTCCAGCACGCGGGTGTCGAAGCCGGCGTCAAGCCAGGGCAGCAGCGCATGATCACTCGTCATCTGGAAGCGGAACCCGCCCGGCGCCTTCCCGAAGGTGAACGCGCCGTCCGGCCCCCGACCCTTCAGGAGCGCGACGGCCGAGAACGGATAGGTGGGGTCGAGGCCCGTGCCTCCCAGATCGGCGCGCACGCCCGGGGCCAGGCCGATCGGTCCCACGGTCACGCCCAGGCCCGTTCCGGTGACGCCGGCCGCGGCGTCGCTCGGTACGTACTCGACCTTGACCGGAACGGTGAGCTGCTTGAGGGTCTGCTCGGACAGCGTCACCGTGTCGCTCAACGGGACGGTGACGGCGCCCGCCTTCAGCCTCCCGCCCTGGAGCACCACGCTCTGCCCCTGCACGTCGACGCGCGCCGAGGACCCGACCACCTCGTAGAGCGGCGGCCCGGCGCAGGTGCAGGTGGTGATCCGCGGGCCGGTGACGGTGACGCGGCCCGACTGGAACTCGGCGCGGCTGCCCCGCACCGTGAACGTCGCTCCCTCGAGCATCACCTGGTCGAGCTGCATGGTGCCGTCCTGAAGGTCCACCGCCACCGCGGACGCGGTCCCGGTCAGCTCCTTCCCGGCGACGTGGACGGTGGTCATGGCCAGGCGCTGGCGCGTGGCGTGGAGTTCGGCGGCCGTCAGGGTCCAGCCCTGCAGGTGCAGCGTCGGGCTCCGGGCGCTGACGCTCAGGTCACCGCGGAGCCCCGTGACGGTGACGCGATCGGCGAGCACCGTCCAGGCCACGCCTTCACCCGTCAGGCACACGCCACCGTAGAACTCGACGCGGTCGTGGGCGCTGTCGGTGCGGACCTGCTGGAAGTAGGCGGCCCCGAAGCCGCGGATCGACAGCTCGGAGGTGGTGGGCCCGCGGGTGCACTGCGCCGACGCCACGCCGAACGCGGCGAACGCGACCAGTGCGAGCAGGACCCGGGCGCGGCGCATCCGGCGTGGCGCTCAGTGGAGCTCGGGGGCGAAGCGCGCCAGGAGCGCGGGCGACACCTCGGTGGCCGCGTCGTAGACCGGTTTGCCGTCGACCTGGTGGAGATGCAGCTCGAGCCGCCCCCCGTCCGGCGGCGAGGTCAGCGTGAGCACCCCGTCGGAGAAGCGGTAGTGCCCCACCAGCAGCACGTCGCCACTCTTGGCGTCGAGCAGGACGCGGTCGGACTGGAAGTCGGGCGCGCTGCCTGTGACGGGGCCACCGAAGTCCACCACCTCGCGCGCGGCGTCGTAGCGCAGCGAGGCCGCCTGCAGCGCCAGGGCATCCCGCGTGAGCTTGAGATCGCCGGACGCCGTCAGGGTCCCGGCCGGGATGTCGATCTGGATCGTGGACGCGGTCAGCTGGCCGAAGCTGCCGCTGACACTGGCGTCCTTGGCTTCGATGCTCTTCCCCTCCACGTAGCGCATCGAGGTGGCGTGGAGCGTCACGCCGGTGTCCTGGTCGATGACGGTGCCGCCCTTGGGGAGGGTGGTCACACCCGTGGTGATGTCGTAGCTCTGCGGCCCGTTCGGGGTGATGGTGAGCGCGGCGAAGGGCGCGGCCGCGGCCCAGGCCGGGCCAGCGGCCACGAGGAGCAGGAGGACGCTCGCGAGGAGTCGCACGTCGCTCAGTCTACGCAAGGCGGGCACGTCGATGCCCTAGGACCGCGCCTTCCCGGGGCCCAGGGTGTGCACGTAGAGGCCGTCGAACGGCCGCTCGGCGAGCAGCGCCCGCCCATCCTCCACGGAGCTCTCCATCACCGCCTCGACCACGTCCTGCACGCTCTGGTAACGGCCGAGCGCCTGGTAGCCGACCCCCAGCGACACCAAGCGCCCGAGCGGCGTCTCGGCCCGCAAGGTCAGCCCTGTGGCGAGCTTGCGCTGCGCGCGCCGCCACTCCTCCGGATCGAGCGCGTCGTCCTGCGCCTCCAGCAACACGCGGCGGTAGGTGTCGAGCACCTCGGCCGCGCGCTCCGGGGCCGCGCTGACGTAGCCGACGAACGCACCGGCCCCGTCCGACGCCTCGTGGCCCAGGCTGGCGCTGTCGGCCAGCCCCTTGTCGACCAGGCTCCAGAACAGCCGCGAGCCGCTGTCGTCGCCCAGCACGTTGGCGAGGATGGCCGCGGCGTAGCGTCGCTCGTCGTCGGCGGCGAATCCGGGCGCGAAGACGGCGCCGTGGACGCGCTCGAGCTTGGCGTCCTCGGTCTCCCCCGTCCCCTGGGCCGGCTCGGGCCGCGGCAGCTCGCGGCCGGCCTCGAACGGCTCCCACGCTCCGGTCAGTTCGGCCACCTGGTGCGTGACCGCCTCCCAGTCGTAGGCTCCGGCCACGGCCAGGGTGAGGTTCGAGGGTGCGTAGCGCCGCCCGAAGTAGCCGAGCATCTGCTCCCGCTCGAGCGCCCGGATCGAGTCCTGCCCGCCGAGCACGCTGTGCCCCAGCGCGCATCATGTCGCTGAGCAGGTCGAGCAGCTGAGGCAGCCGCTCGGGCAGCAGGGCGCCGTAGTAGACGGTGCGCTCCTCGCTGGTGAAGGCGTTGTACTGGGCGCCGAGCTCGTCGAAGCTGCGGTTGATATCGGCCGCTGTGCGCCGGTCGGTGCCCTTGAACATCATGTGCTCGAGGAAGTGCGACACGCCCGACACCTCGGCCGTCTCGTCGCGCGCGCCCGTCCGCACGAAGTAACCGGCGGCCACGGTGGCGGCGTGCGGGTTGTGCTCGCCGATGACGGTGAGGCCGTTGGGCAGCACGGTGCGGTCGAAGCGCAGTTGTGCGCCCCGTGCGGCGATGCTGGTGTCGGTGCTCATGCGGCCACCTCGTCGGCCAGCGGCCTGGGCCCGAGCGTGACCACGGTCGGGTCCGGGAAGGGGTGCTCCGCCAGGTAGGCGTTGATACGGGTCAGGTCCACCTTCTCCACCTCGGTGCGGATCTCCTCCAGGGTGCGTGCGCGCCCCCGGAGTAGGGCGTCGGACGCGAGCCTCGACGCCCGGGCCGAGCTGGACTCGCCCTGCATGACGACCGAGGACAGCGTGCCGACGCGAGCGCGCTCGAGCTCGTCCTCGGCGACCCCCTGCGACAGCCGCCCGAGCTCCGCGAGCACCACCCGCAGCGTCTCGTCGGCGCGATCGGGCGTGGTGCCGGCGTACCCCAGCGTGTAGCCGAAGCCGTGGAGCGCACGGTAGGAGGCGCCCACGCTGTAGACCAGCCCGCGCTTCTCCCGCACCTCGGTGAACAGCCGCGCGCCCATGCTGCCGCTGAGCACGTGCAACGCCAAGTCGTAGGCGTACGCGTCCGGGTCGGACGGGACGGGCGCCCGGAAGGCCAGGCCGATCTGCGTCTGGGCGGAGTCCGCGTTGACGTGGGCGCGACCGGGCGGCCGCACGACCGGCTCCGGCAGGCTCACCGTCTCCCCGCGCCAACCGCCGAAGGCGCGCTCGACACCGTCTCTGACCGCGTCCCACTCCGCCCCACCGGCCAGTGCCAGGATGGCGCCGCCGGGACCGAGCCTGCCCCGCGCGTCCTCCCGGACGCCCTCGGCGTGCAGTGCCGCCAGGCCCGCGGCGGTTCCGTAGGGGCTACGCCCCTGCCTGCCGTCCAGGAAGCACGCCATCAGCTCGTTGAAGAGGCGTTGCGTCGGGTTGTCCGCGAGCGATTGCAGCTCCTGCTGGGCCAGCTCGCGCGCAGGTGCGAACTCGTGCTCGTCGAGGCGCGGCTCGGCCACCATGGAGGCCACCAGGGGTAGCACGTCGGCGAGCTCGGATGCGAGGAAGGAGGCGGAGAGGCTGGCCATCTCGCGGCCGGCGCCGCCGCCCCGCCGCACTCCGAGGCCCTCCAAGGCGTCGGAGTGGGCGCGCGAGTCGAGCGATCCGGCGCCGCGTTGGATCCAGTCGTGCAGCACCGTGGCGCTGCCTTCCAGGCCGTCCGGGTCGGTCGCGGAGCCGAACGGGACCATCAGGGTCGTGCTCAGCGTAGGCAGCCACGGCATCGGCTCGAACAGCAGCCAGAGGCCGTTGTCGAGGCGGTGCTCGTAGATGCGCTCGCTGCTCGGATTCAGAGCCATGGCCCCGAGTATAGCCCCGCGCCGGCGACGTCCGGGTTGCGGTTCCGGCGCTCTCCCAGGCCTCAGGCCGGGCGGATCGTGAGCTCGGTTACCACGCTGGGGGGGCGCAACGCCAGCAGCGCGGCGATCTGGCTGGCGACGTCCTCGGGCCGCACGAAGGCGCCCGGATCGTAGGTGCGCTCCTCCTGGCGGTGCACGTCCCGTTGCATCGGCGTGGCGGTCCGCCCCGGGTAGACCGTGGTCACCCGTACGGCGCGGCCGGCCACCTCCTGGCGGAGGCTATCGGCGAGGGCGCGGAGACCGAACTTGCTGGCCGCGTAGGCGCTCCAGGCCGCGTGGGCGTGGAGCCCTGCGCCCGAGTTGATGAACACCACGTGACCCTCCGCGCGCTCCAGCGCCCCGAGCAAGGCGCGGGTCAGCCGGTAGGGCGCGCGCAGGTTGAGCCGGTAGTGCGCGTCCAGGACGGCGACATCGGTGTCGGCCACCGGTCCCAGCCGGACCATGCCGGCCGAGTGCACCAGTGCGCCCAGCCCGTCGGTCCCTTGCGCTACGGACGCCGCCAGGGCGTCGAGCGCGTCGTCGTCGGTGAGGTCGAGCGCCCGCACCTCGCTGCGGCCTCCGGCCTCGTCGACGGCGCCTCGCACCTGCTCCAAGCGCGCCTCGTCACGACCCTGCAGCACCAGCCGCGCGCCGCGACGCGCGAGCTCGATCGCCAGGGCGCGGCCGATGCCGCTGCTCGCCCCGGTGATCAGGATCGGGGCGGCGCCGTCGGACGGATCGCTCAGCTCGGTCATGGTGGGCTCCTCCCGGCGCGCGGCGACAGGCCGCGCAGCGATGGACTCTAAGGATGCGCTCAGGAATGCACTCAGGACGTGCGCTTCTCGGCGTGCGCTGCGAGCAGCCCGGCCAGCGCCTCGCCCGGATCGGCGCTGGCGGCCAGGCTGCTCCCGACCAGCACCGCGTCCGCCAGGCCGTGGAGCGGGGCGACGTCGGCGCCGCTGGCGTACCCGGACTCCGCCACGCCCACCCCCTCGAAGCCGCCGTCGCGCGCCCGGCCGAGCAGCCGCGGCGCCACCCGGAGATCGACCTGCAGCGTCCGCAGGTCGCGGTTGTTGACGCCAAGGACGCGCACGCCCGCGGCCCGCGCGGCCGCCAGCTCCTCCTCGTCGTGCACCTCCACGAGGGCGTCGAGGCCGAGCGCGTCGGCGTACTCGAGGTACGCGCGAAGCGCCGGTCCGAGGACCGCCGCGATCAGGAGCACGGCGCTCGCACCCTGCGCCCGCGCCTCCACCACCTGGAGCGGGTGGACCACGAAGTCCTTGCGCAGGATCGGCAGCTGGACGGCGTCGGCCACGTCCCGCAGGTGCTCGAGGCTCCCCCGGAAGTGGCGCGGCTCGGTCAGCACGCTGATGGCAGCCGCGCCCGCATGCTGGTAGCGCCGAGCCAGGTCCACGGGGTCCCACTCGGCGATGGCGCCCCGCGATGGGCTGGCCCGCTTGACCTCGGCGATGATGGCGAGCCCGGGTCCGGCCAGGGCCGGTTCGAGGCGCGGCCGTGTGGCTGCCACGTCCAGCAGGGCGGGCACGCGCGAACCACGGTAGTCTTCGGCGCGCTCCCGGGCGATGGTCCCGAGCACGCCGGGAACGCCGCCCAGGATCTCCGACGTGAGCGGCTCGGGGGGCGGCGGCAGGCGTACGGCGTGGTGGGCCGACCGGTCGACGCGGCTATCCGTAGACATAGAACCCCCGGGGCATCGCCCCGCCCGCGCCCCAGGTGACGTCGATGTCCGTCACCTCGGCGTGGGGCGGCCCCTTACGCAGCAGAACGAGCAGGTGTTCGAGCTCGGACCGCTCGCCCTCGGCGACCACCTCCACCCGCCCATCGGGCAGGTTCTCGGCGTACCCCGAGATCTTCAGATCCAGCGCGCTGCGGCGGACGAAGGCCCGGAAGCCCACGCCCTGCACGCGCCCACGGACCAGCGCGGTCAGGCGAACCGTGTCGGGGGTCGTCATGACAGGCGTCATGCTACCGCAGTTTCTCATGGCCAGGTGGTAGCATGACAACGCGGACGCGCCGTCTGAACCGGCATTTCTAGCGCTTCTCCCGCTTCGCCGGAAGCGTATGGCGCCGGCCGCCCCCCGGCCCCGATGACCCACGTGACCAACAGGAGCCCATGCCACGACGAACCCTCGCCACGCTGCTGGCGCTAGCGGCGCTGATCGCCCTCGCGGCGGTCCTGCCGCAGACGCCTCCGGGACGCGCCTGGCTCCTCGGCCGGGTGCGTGGCGCGTTGGCGGGCTCGGGCATCCAGGTGACCTACCAGGCGAGCGGCGGCAACCCCTGGACCGGCGTGCGGCTCGAGCACGCCCGCGTGGAGGCCCCGGGCACCCACCTCAGCGCGGCGCTGGTCGAGGTCCACTACTTCCTCCCCTCGCTGATCACCGGCGACCTGCCCCTGTCGGTGACGCTCCGCGGCGTGCGCGGATCGGTCGATGTGGCCCAGCTCGGCACCCTCGCCGGCGGCCGCGGTGGCCGTCGTCTCCCCATCACCCCGGTGCTGCAGGAACTGAGCGTCAGCGACGCCACCATGACGGTCCAGCAGGTGCCCTACACCATCCCCAGCGGCGCGGTGAGCGACATCCGGGTGCGCCAGCACGGGAGCTCCCTCGACCTGCAGGCGCATCTGCGGACCGCGGACGGTAGCGCCGACGCCTCGGGCGTCCTCGACCTGAACGGCCCGAGCTTCGACGGAAGGGTCGAGCGGGCCGACGTGACCCTGGCGCGCCACTGGTTCCCGGGCGCCAGCGGCGGCACCTTCTCGGGGCCGCTGCACGTCGGCGCCGACGGCATCCGCGGTGACTTCACCCTGCAGAACGGCTCGCTCCACGCCATCGGACTCGCGCCGACCGGCATCCAGGGGCAGGTGCAGCTGCGCTACCCGCTCGTCAGTGCGGAGCTGCAGGGAACCGTGCTGGGGGGCCCGGTGAAGGCGCAAGGCACCGTCAACATCGCCGCTCGGCACTGGGAGGCCCACGCCCAGGGCTCACCGCAGCTCCTCGCCGCGGCCAGCTGGCTCGGCCGGGCCAGCCTACCCGCGAACGCCCGACTCCCTCTTGCGGGCACCGCCTCCACCACCCTCGACGTGTCGGGCTGGACGCAGGTCCACCTCAGTGGCAGCGCCGCCGGCTCGGGACGCTTCGGTCCCCTGCCTCTCACGGGCCTGCAGTCCGACTTCACGTACGACAGCCGGCACGGCATGACCGTGCAGGCCACGGGGCGCATCGCCGGCGGCAGCGCCGTGGTGACGGCCGCCTCCGGCCCGGACGGCACGCGGCTCGACGCGAAGGTGCAGCAGGTGTCGCTCCCCGCCGGCCAGAGCGTGGACGCCGTGCTGCAGGTGCAGCGCACCGCGGCAGGCCTCGGCGGCCACCTGCGAGCGACCGATGCCGCCACGCTGCCCGGCCGGCACGCCACCGTGACGCTGGATGCCGGCCTGAACGGCGACGGCTGGCAGGGGGTCGTCCAAGGGCGCGACGACCGCGGGGGCACCCTCGAGGGCGCCCTGGCCTGGAGCGGGAGTCGGTTGAGCGGGGAGCTCCGAGCCCACGATCTCGCCCTGCCGGGACTGGCCGGGCCGGTCAGCGCCGCGTTGCGGGCAGACGGCCCGGTCTCGGCGCTCCCACTCACCCTGACCGTGGGAGGTACCGCGCCGGTCACCGGCGCGCTCGCCGGCGAGACGCTCGACGCGGACCTGAGCGGGCGCGTCCATGCCACGTTGACGGGGTCCCGGCTCCAGGACGTCCAGGGCGCGCTGGGCCCGCTCTCGCTCCAGGGCACGCTCGACCTCGCCCCCCTCGCAGGGAACCTGTCTGTCGGGCTGGCCCCCACGCCGCTGCGGGGGCCGGTCCATGCCGAGCTGGCACTCGACGGCGGCACGCTGACCTTCGACACGTCCGGCGTGCAGCCCAGCGGCACGGTGCACGTCGGAACGGTCCAGGCCGGGCCGGTCACGCTCCGGCCCGGGCCCCTGGTGCTGTCGGGGGGAGGGCCGCAGGGTCCCACCGTCCAGGTGGCGTCGCAGGACGGCACCCTGACGCTGGCGCTCACGGCCGGCGACCTGAAGGCCACCCTGTCCTCGCTCCCACTCGTGGTGGCGGGCACCGACGTGACCGTCGACGGCACCGTTGACGGCAGCGTCCGCTCGCCCACGGCGGCTGCAACGCTCGCCGCGCTGCGGCCCGATCTGACCGTACGGAGCGGACCGGTCAGCCTCACGCTCCGGCCCGCCACGGACGGCATCGCCATGCACCTGTCGGCACCACCAGGGAACCGGATTGGCCCCGTCACGCTCGTCGGCGCCCTCGACCTCGCCGGCACGGCCGACCCGGCCACCCGCACCGCCTCGCTGCAAGGAACGCTGGGGGACCTCGCACTGACGACGGCGCTGGCCTGGCCGCAGACCGGAACGCACGCCGAGCTCACCATCGGCACCGGCCCGGAGTCGTTCGACGCCTCCCTCACGGCCCACGGCTGGAGCGCCACCGGAACGCTCCCGCTCGACAAGGTCGGAGCGGCACTGGGCCTCCCCCTGGCCGGCCGGCTCCGGTCCGACCTGCACGCGCAGCGCGGACCGGCCGGCACCACCTACCGCGGCGAGGCCTCGATCGAGACGACGGCGCCGCTCCCGGCCACGACGGCCCTGCGGGGCACGGGAGCCTCCCTCACGCTCGACCTCACCTCGCAGGCTGGCGCGCAACGCCTGAGCGCCAAGGGCACGTTGCTGCCGGCCGTCGCGCTGACGGCGCAGGCGGGACCGCTCGGACCGATCGCGGTGAACGGCGTCCAGGTGGGCGGCTCCGGAACCTTGGCGGCGCGCACCCTGGGCCCGGCCCTCGACCTCGGAGCCGTGCCCTGGCAGTTGCACGGCACGCTCGCCCCGCTCGCCATCGATCTCAGGCTCGGGCAGGGTCGCGCCCGCATCGAAGGCGACCGTCTCGCAGCCGCCCTCCAGCTCCCGCTGCGCTACGCGGGACGACCCCTCGATGCTCGGCTGGCCACGGCCGGGCGCGGCTCGCGCGACCCGAGCACCGGAGCGCCGTGGGTCCGTCTGGGAGCCGGTCTCCGGACCGTGCCCGTGACCGCCGAGCTGCTCACCGCAGCCGGCGACAGCCTGCTCACCGTCAACGGCACGCCGGGCGCCCTCCACATCGACGGCACCCTCCCGGCATCGCTGGCCGGGGCGCCCCTGCCCGCGGCGCTGCAGCCTGCAGACCGCGGGCTCGGTGTCGCTGAAGGGCTAAGCGAACCAGACCCGCAACGTGACCTACCGGGTCGACGCGACCTGGAAGGCGGGGGGCAGCTCGATCCAAGGCACCGTCATGGGGACGGGCAGCAGCATCCGTGCGAGCGCCGAAGGGGCCGGGCTGTCGTTCCACGCCTCGAGCGCCGGTATCTCCCTGACGGCCGACAGCGCCCACCTCGGGAACCTGCTCGCTCCATCACCGACCGACATCCTCCTCAACGGGGCGCTGAGCCGCGCCGGCGGTCGTTGGAGTGGCGCGCTCCGCCTCGCGGCGACGACGCCTTTCGCCCTCGACGCCACCCTGACCGGACACGACACCGGCCTCACGGCCGCCGTCCACGCCGACCTCGGCCCCGCCCATGCCGACGTCTCGGGCGCCGTCCTGCCCGAGCCGCGACTGGTCGCCCAGGTCCACGCCTACGGCGGTGCCGCCCGGCTCGACGCCCGGACGGAAGGCTCCTGGCCGGCGCCGGTGGTGACGGGGTCGCTGGAGACGACTGCCGTCACGCGGGCTCCATGGCTGAGTGTCCCGAGCCGACAGGCCTCGTTCCGTTGGGCGCCCGGCACGGGAACGCTGTCCGGTCACGGTGCAGGGTTCACGATGAGCGGCACCCTCGACGCCCTGCAGGCGTCGCTGACGCTTCCGGTCCGGACGCTGGGCGCCGACGAGACCGTGACGCTCCACCTGTCGGGTCCGGCAACGGCCCCGAGCGTGGACGGTACCGTCGCCGGCCCCGTCGTTCACGGCACCTTCGGAGGGACCACGGCGGGCGGGCTCGAGGGTGACCTCACGGTGGCCGGGGCGGCCCTCAAGCCGTACCTGGGTACGGCAGGCACGGCGCTCGGACGCGACGCCAGGCTCACCGGGCACGTCGGCACCGACGGCGCCTGGCACGCCGACCTCGCCACGGCCGTCCAGGCCGGCAGCGCGACGTTGCCTCTGCGAGCCAACCTCGAGGGACGCGCCGCCCACTACAGCGGCCGGGCCGTGCTCGACGCGCCCGCCACCGGGTCCACCACCGGGTCCACCACGGGCTCCGATGCAGCCACCCTGGTCGCCGCCACCCTCGACGGCACGGGCGCCAGGCTCCGAGCGTCGGTCGACCTCTCGAGCGTGGACTACCCGATGCTCGGCCACCTGTTGGGCGTTCCCCTCGCCCTCTCCGCGACGGGCTCCGTACAGCTCGACACGGCGCCCCTCGCGATCGCCCTGCAGGTCCAAGCGAAGGGCGACGCCGCCGGACGACCGCTGTCGCTCTCGGGCCACGCCGGCACGAGTGCGGGGATCGATCTGAAGGCCGGCTACGGCGCGGTGAGCGCGACGGTCTCCGGCCCACCGAAGGGCCCCCTCGACGTCGCGCTGACCACCGCCGGCGGCGCTGTCGATACGCGGGGCACCCTGAAGCTCGGCGCCAGCCCGGCGCTCTCGCTCACCGGCACGGCCGAAGGCGCGGCCGCGGCGCTGCAGGCCGGCGCCGATCTCGCCGATCGGAGCGGGTCCCTCCAGGCGACGCTCGGACGCGCCACCCTCGATGCGAGCCTCACCCGGTCGGACGGCGCTTCCCGCGTGCAGCTCCACCTCGCCGCACCGCCCGGCAGCCTCCGCCCCCTGGGGACCGGCCTCGCGGGCACGGTCACCGCGCGGGTGTCTTTCTCCGGAACGGGCGTACGGGTCGCTGCTCTCCGCGCCACCGGCTCCGGGAGCCCGGCGCCCTTTCGCGTCGCGCTCGCCGGCCCGGCCTACCCGTCC
>JARRMM010000129.1:0-6912 GCA_037386005.1 Deinococcales bacterium
TGACCATCCCTGACGGCGACTTCGTGGCCGTCATCGGGCTCTCGGGCGCCGGCAAGTCGACGTTCCTCCGCTGCCTCAACCGGCTCGTCGACCCCACCGCCGGCACCATCGAGGTGGGCGGCAGCGACGTGGCCAGGTTGCGTGGCCGGGCGCTGCAGCGCTACCGGCGCACGGTCGGCTTCATCTTCCAGCAGTTCAACCTGGTCAGCCGCCTCTCGGTGCTCGACAACGTGCTCTCGGGGCGCCTCGGCTACCACCCGACCTGGCGCGGCATGCTGGCCCTGTACCGCGACCGGGACTACGAGCTGGCCCAGGCGGCCATCCGCGAGGTGGGGCTGGCGGGCAAGGAGCAGACGCGGGTCGACCAGCTCTCCGGTGGGCAGCAGCAACGGGTCGCCATCGCGCGGGCCATGACCCAGGAGCCCGAGCTGATCCTCGCCGACGAGCCCATGGCGAGTCTCGACCCACGCCTGTCGGACGTGATCCTGGGGCTGTTGCGGGACTACAACGACAGCCGTGGCGTGACCGTGCTCGTCAACATCCACGTGATCGAACTCGCCAAGCGCTACGCGCGGCGCGTCATCGCCTTCAACAAGGGGCACCTGGTGTTCGACGGGCCCGTCACCGAGCTCGACGGTCAGCTCGAGTCCACCATCTACGCCGGCTCGCTGGAGGCGCTCTGATGGCGCCCGCCTTCGGCCTCGGTGCGCTCGCCGCCGTCCTCATGGGGCTGGCCAACGCCTCCATGCGCCGGCTCGTGATCGGCGCCGGCGTCGGCTTGACCGTCGCCTATCTTGCCTTCCCCTTCTTCGCGGCCGACGGCTTCGTCAGCCGCGACACCGTGCGCCCGAGCCTCCTCGGGCTGACGCCCACCTATCCATCGATGGCCCTGGTGCTGCTGGCGGGGGTCGCAGGCATCGCCGCCACGCGCCTGCCGCGGCGCGCCGCGGGCGCCGTGGCCGCCATCGGGGCGCTGGTGACCGCCGGGGTCGTGTGGACATCGCACGCCGGTCCGCCGGAGCTGGTCCATCTGCTGCCGCTCCACGGCGTCATGGAGGCCCTCACGGGTCTTGCGCTGGCGGCGTCGCTGACGCTGCTGGGGTGGGGCTCGCGCCGCCTGCGGCTGCCGATGCTGGCCGTCGGCCTGGCGGCGGGCGTCCTCGCGTTCGCTTTCCTGACCTCGCCCGCGGGTCACCGCCTGTTCCCCAACGCCAACGGCTACTACCGCCTGGCGACGCCCGTCGGAACCGCCACGGAGAGGAGCATCGTGGCGGACTACAACGCCAACCTCGACAGCATCAACGCGCAGCGTGGGCGCATCGGCCTGAAGAAGCTGCCGCCGATCGCCTCGATCGCGAGCCTCGGCAGCGCCCGGCTGCCGGAGGCCGCCTCCAAGCAGGGCTACCGCATGTTGCGGCCCGGCGACGGCCGCTACGGCGTGTGGGTGGCGATGCTGCTGGCGGGCGTCCTGCACGGTGCGGGCGCCATGCTCGCATGGCGCCCGCACCTGCACGAGGACGGCGACGTGGCGGGGGGGATCCTCTACGCGGCGGTCCTCCTGGCGCTGGCACCGGCGTTCGCCTCCACCGAGTTCAGCTTCGCCAAGCTCGCCGAAGGCTGGCCGTTCCTGCTGAAGTTCCTGGACCGGGCGTGGCCGCCCCTGTGGGCCGACCCCTCCTACGGGCAGTTCGGGATCTTCCCGTTGCAGGAGGTCGCCAGCCAGATGCTCATCACGCTGGAGATCGCCCTGGTCGGCACCTTCCTGGGAGCCATCTTCGCGGTGCCGCTGAGCTTCCTGGCCGCCCGCAACCTCACCCAGGGAAACCCCTTGATGCGCGTGGTCTTCGCCCTCACGCGCGGCTTCTTCAACCTCGACCGGGGCGTCGACACCCTCATCCTCGCGCTCATCTTCGTCGCCGCCGTCGGCCTCGGGCCGTTCGCAGGGGTGCTGGCCATGGCCATCCACTCCATCGCCGACCTCGGCAAGCTCTACTCCGAGTCGATCGAGAACGTCGACCGGGGACCCATCGAGGCGCTGGAGGCGGTCGGAGCATCGGGCAGCAACGTCGTGCGCTGGTCGATCCTGCCGCAGGTGGCCCCGCTGTTCCTGGGCTGGACCCTGTACCGCTTCGAGATCAACTTCCGCGTCTCCATCGTGCTCGGCCTGGTGGGCGCCGGCGGCATCGGCTTCTTCATCCAGGACAAGATGTCGTCCGGTCGCTACGACCAGATGATCATCGCCATCCTGGCCATCGTCATCGTCGTGAACATCATCGACTTCGCATCCTCGTGGCTGCGCTCGCGGCTGGTATGAACCCGGGGTGACGACGTTCTCACCTCAGCGGTCCCCGGCGTGCCGCTAGAATGGCCGACATGAGACGTTCCATGCGAGCCCGAGCCCTCTTCGTCCTGATTGCGGCCGCCCTGGTCTCCGGCATCTCGTGCGCGAATGCACAGGGGAACTGGTTCGGCATCCGTTCGGGCTACCCGCTCGGCGTCACCCTCCACTACGGCGTGGCCAACGGCTTCGGCCCCGGCGCCGACCTGCGCGTGAGCGGTCGCCTGGTGGTCGACCAGAACGGCTCGCGCTTCGGCCTCGGCCTGGACGCCATGCACACGGTGGCCGCGGCCTCGCCCTTCTCCGTGTACCTCGGCGGCGGCCCGGCCGTGGAGTTCGGCTCGGGCGTCGCGTTGCTCGACGTGCACGGCCTGGTGGGCAGCGAGTTCCGCTTCGTCGACCTGGGGATGCCGCAACTCGGCCTCTTCGCCGAGGGGACGCTGGGCGCTCGCATCGGCATCAGCGGCATCTCGTCGCGGTTCCCGACGTTCGGGGCCGCGCTGGGCGTCAACTACCACTTCTAGCGTCCGGCCGTACCGCCGAACCGCTCGACCAGCGAGGTGAGGGCCTCGGGCTCCCGCGGCGCGAGCAGCAGGGGCGGGCCGTCCCGGAAGCGGAGGAGCACCCCGGTGCCGCTCCGCGCCGCCACGGCCACGCGCACCCTGCCCACGCCGGCCATCCGCCACCAGCCGACGTAGTAGCCGGGCAGATAGCTCCGCGGCCAGCCGAGGTGGGCGCCGGGGACCACGCCCAGGTCGTAGGGCAAGACCTCGGCGGACGCGACGGACGTGAGCGGCACCCGCCGCTGCGACAGCAGCTGCGTGACCACCAGCCCCCGACCGCGAAGCCGGTAGTCCAGGCGCCGGGGCGCAGCCGAGAGTGCCCAGACGCCGAGCGCCACGGCGGCGAGCTCGGCGGCCGCGACGGCCACGGCGAGGCCGGCGGGGAGCCGCTCGGACGGCGGGCTGGACGGATCGACCGCGGCCCACAGCAGGCCGCCGGCGGCGACGATCCCCACGCCCGTCAGCACTAGCGCCGGCCAGCGCCCGGGGGGCTCGCGCCGAGGGCTCAGCTCACGCATCGTTCCGCTCGTCGGAGCGCTCGGAAGGCTCCCGCCCGGCGCGGCCGGCGCGCGTCAGCGCGTCCTTGAGGAGGTACTCGATCTGCGCGTTCACGCTCCGCAGGTCGTCGGCCGCCCACTTCTCGAGCGCGCGGTAGACCTCCGGATCGATCCGGAGCAGGAAGCGCTTCTTCTCGGCCATCGCCCTCCGTCCGCGCGCACGCCCGCCTCAGCGAGCCGCCATCAGGTAGCCCGCCAGGTAGGCGTGTAGCGCGTCCAACAGATCGGTCGCCAGCAGCGTGCCCGGTCCCGGCGAGGCGTGGTCGATCGCGCTCCCGGTCGTCTCGTACAGGTCGTGCTCGAGGTCGGGAACGTACAGGTAGGTGGCGTGCGGCGCCGCCTTCGCCAGCGCCTCGCCGTTGCGGGGAAGGACCTGCACGTCCTTCCCACCCTGCACCACCAGCACGGGCACCTCGATCCGGGCGGCCAGCGCCGCCGGGTCCTCGTCGATCTCGCTGCGCAGCAAGCCAGCCGCGTGCGCGAAGGCAGCGGCGACGGGATTGTTCGCCAGGTCGCCGTCGAGCGGGAGGGCGGTGCCGGTGCTGGCACGGATCGCCTCGATGGCCTGCCGCGCCTGCGCCTCGGTCGCGGCCACCTCGTCGGGCGAGGCTCCGCGCAGTCGGGCCAGACGGGTGAGCTGGTCCACGATCAGCGTCCCCATCGGGATCCCGGGGGATTCGAGCAGGACCACGGCGGTCGGGTGCACGATGCCGCGCGCCGTGGCGTAGAGCGCCACCAGGCCTCCTTCGGAGTGCCCCATGAGGCCGATCCGGCGCGGGTCGATGCCGGGGCGGGAGCGGAGCAGCGCCATCCAGTCGGCGGTGTTGTGCGCGTACGTCCCGAGCGTCACGGCGTTGGCGTCGCCGGTGCTGGCGCCGATCCCCAGCTTGTCGATCCGCAGCACGGCGTATCCCTGGCAGCCGAGGTCGTACGCGAGCTGCTGGTACATGCCGTTGGTGATGCTCGGGGGGGCGTTGCCGTGGCGGTCCACTGCGCCACTGCCGGGGAGCAGCAGCAGCGCCGGGGCCGGCCGGCTGGCGGACGCTCCGGTGGGCACGCTCAGCGTTCCCGCCAGCGTCGCACCTGTGCTCTGCACGTGCACGTCGTGCTCACGGACGCAGCGACGCTGCGCCGCAAGGTGCTCCTCGAACGTGGCGCGCGCCGACGCGGTGGCCGCAGCCTCGGCGGAGGCCTTCGCCCGCGACGCCGGCGTCTCGAGGTCGAAGCGTACCGATGCCGAGGGCTGCGCGAACGCCACGATGCTCCCGCTGGCGCCCAGCCACAGGGTGACGCCCACCCGTGTGCCGCCCACCTCGAGGGTGGCGTGGTAGCGCTGCGCATCGACCGAAGCGTCGCCGAGCCGGACGGTCTCCTTCCCCGCGGGCGTGACCGCCAGGGTGCCTGTGCGGGCCGCCTGCGGCACCAGCACATCGAAGTGCTGCGGAGCCGAGCCGTCGGCCTCGAGCTGCGACGCCACCACCTGCCAGCCGTCCAGCATGTTGTTGTCGATGATGACGACGGGGCCGGGGAGGGGCACCTCGAGCGCGTGCCTGCTGCCGCCCTGGTCGATGGTGAAGGCGGCCTGGTGAGCCTGGATGGCCACCTGGATGGTGACCGGCGTGCCGCGCGCCGTGCCCTGCAGCCGGTAGCTCACGGCGTGGCCGGACGCGTCGACGACCAGGTGATCGTGGAGGTCGGCGACCCCGGTCAGCGTCAGGCTGGAGTCGCTAACGGTGCCGGCGCCGCAGCGGGTCAGGGCGAGCGGGAAGGTGACCAGCGCCTGCCCGGCCTGGCGGATCTGGTAGTTCTGGGCGGCAGCGCACCCGACGAGGAGCGCCCACGCCAGGATCAGGCCGCGGACGAGCGGACGAGGCATGCGTGTCCTCCTCACCTCAGCCCGCATAGAGCGTGCCGGTGTTGACGACGGGGGTGCTGGCCTGCTCGCTGGTCAGGGCCACCATCAGGTTGTTCGCCATGGCAGCACGCTTGTCCTGGTCGAGCTCGACCACGCCCCGCGAGGCGAGCCCATCGAGCGCGTCCTCCACCATGCCGACGGCGGCCTCGACGATGAGCCTGCGGGCGGCCACCACCGCCTGCGCCTGCTGGCGCCGCAGCATGGCCTGGGCGATCTCGGGAGCGTAGGCGAGGTGCGTCAGTCGTGCCTCGATCACGTCGACGCCGGCGACCTCCAGGCGCGCATCGAGCTCCTCCTTGAGGGCGTGGGCCAGCTCCTCGGGGTTCTCGCGCAGGCTCTGCCGCTCCTGCCCGCTGGCATCGTAGGGGTAGCGCGTGGCCAGGCTCCGGATCGCGGTCTCGGCCTGGATGTCGACGAACTCCTCGTAGTCGTCGACGTCGAACACCGCCTTGGCGGACTCGACGACGCGCCACACCACGACGGCCGCGATCTCGACCGGGTTGCCGTCCGCATCGTTCACCTTGAGCTTGTCGCTGTTGAAGTTGCGCACGCGCAGGCTGACGCGGCGCTTGCTGGTCAGGGGGTTGGTCCACCAGAAGCCGGGCAGGCGCACGCTGCCCACGTAGCTCCCGAAGAACACGAGCACACGGGCCTCGTTCGGCTGGACGGCGAAGAAGCCCGGAGCCATCAACGACGCGATCACCCACAGCACCGCACCGAGCGCGACGGCGCTGCCGGCATCGTTCGAGGTACCCACCACGAACTGCCAGATGCCCACCCCGACGAGGCCGAGCGCGAGGACCAGCAGGGGGAAACCGTTGACGGCGAAAGCACGCTTCTCTTGCACGCGGATCATGACGCCTCCTTTGGCATCATGATGATATCACTGCGATACCACGGTCCAGGGGCAAGCGTCCCGCCCGTCAGGTCGCCGCTCAGGTACGCTCGGCCAGGAGCCGTAGCCCCCGCAGGGTCAGCAGCGGATCGGTGACGTCGACGCTGCGGGCGTGAGGCTTGACGACGTCGGCGAAGCCTCCGGTCGCGATGACGAGCGGGCGCCCCAGCTGCTCGTCGATCTCCGCCGCCAGGCGCTCCACCATGCCGTCGACCATCGCCGCGTAGCCGAACACCAGGCCCGACTGCAAGGCCGTGACCGTGTTGCGGCCGATGGCGTGCTCGGGCGCGACCAGGTCGACGCGCGGCAACTTGGCCGCGCGCTAGAACAGCGCCTCGGCCGCGACGCCCGGCCCCGGCGCCAGCGCCACACCCACCAGCCGGTTCGGGCGCACCACCACATCGAAGTTGGTGGCGGTCCCGAAGTCGACCACGATGAACGCGTCGGCCTCGTACTGCAGCGCCGCCACCGCGTTGACCATGCGGTCGGCGCCGACCTCACGCGGGTTGTCCGTGGCGACGTCGAGCAGCGGCGCTACCAGATCCGAGGTGACCAGGCGCACAGGAACGTTCCAGTAGCGCCGCAAGGCACCGGACAGCTCCGGCGCGACCGGCGGCACCACCGACGACACGATCGCCTCGTCC
>JARRMM010000130.1:0-8115 GCA_037386005.1 Deinococcales bacterium
CCCCCGGGCGCCACCAGCGACGGGTTGGCGCTCACCGTCGGCGCTGCGTAGACGGTCACCGCTTGGCTCGCCAGCAACGTATTGAAGCCGCCGCCCTCCACGACCTTGACGGTGTAGGTGCCGGCGCTGGCGTAGGCGTGGGTGTTCGTCTGCGTATACACGTACTGCTGTAGCAGGACGGTGTTGCCGTCGCCCCAGTCCAGCGTCGGCGCGACGTCGTAGTAGCCGTTCCAATCCGTGGTGGCCTTGACGTTGAGGCCGGCGTAGGTGGCGCTCGGGGTCAGGCTGAGGGTCGTGGTCTGGGCGTGGGCGAGCGACGGCAGCAGGAGCAGCGCAGCGAGCCAGGCGAGGCGAGCGAAGGCGGGGGCGGGTCGGTGGGTGAGGAGCCGCATCAGTCGCTACCTCCGAAGTCGTATCGCAGCCCGAGGCCGATGGTGGCCACCGAGCCGGTGTCGCTGGCGAAGCTCGCGCGGTAGCCGGCTTGTGCCTGCAGCGACAGCGCCGCGAGCATGCGCAGCCGGGCCTTGAGGCCGGTCTTCACCGCCAGCGTAGGGTTGGCCTGCAGGCCGGCGCTGCCGTCGAGGGTGAAGGCGCCGGTCTTGAAGCCGCCCGTCAGGTCCAGACTGGCGTTGAGGTTGGTGCCGTCGTACTGCAGCGAGCCCTGGGCGCTGCCGTGCGCGGCGGGCGTGCCCACCTGGGCGGACAGGCTGCCGTCGGCCGAGGGCGTGATCTTGCCGTCGGTGTAGAGCTGGAGCCCTCCGTGGACCGCGGCTCCGAAGGTCCACGGTCCGGGGGAGGCGGCCACCTTGAGGCCGGCAGTGGCGCCGTTGTAGGTGCCGTCGGTCCCGCTGCCGCCCCGGTAGCCGCCGGTGACGTCGAGCCCGTGGGCGACGGGTACGTCGGCGCCGGCGCTGTAGGTGTAGCTGTCGGCGCTGCCGTCGTTGGAGCGGCTGACGGTAGCGCGGAGCGTCACGGGCGCCAGCCGCTCGGTGGACAGGCGGAGTGTCTCCTGGTTGGTGGGCGCCGCCGCGCTGGCGGTGGCCAAGCTCACGCTCAAAGCGGCGTCGTCGGGCTTGTCGGGCCGTACATCGAGGCTCAAGCGGTGGTGCTGGCTCGAGGTGCCCGCAGCCCCGGTGGTCTGCGTCCACTGGATCTGCTCGTCGAGCCGCGGCGTGAGGCGCAACGCGTTGGGGCCCCAGGGCGCGAAGGTCGCCCCGATCCCGGCGCTGAGGGTCTGCGTAGCCTGGCCGTTGGCGATGTTGGACGCCACGGCCGAACCGGTGGTCTGCAGTGTGGTGCGCCAGTGGAGCCGCGTGATGCCCGGCGCTACCGCCTTGTAGCTGTCGCTCAGGCCGAGCTGCACGCTGCTCATGTGGTAACCGGTGCTCCCCGCCTCGCTGGCGGCGACGCCGGTGACGAGGATCTTCGGGAGCCCCGGATCGGTCACCGACAGGGCGCCGAGGAGCGTGGTGCGAGAGCCCACGGTGCCGTCGGCGGGGATGTCGTCGAGCGCCAGCGACAGGGCGGCCTTGCGGTTGCTGAGCTGCAAGCGCACGCTCTGGTGCTGGAGGTTCACGTTGCTGGCGGTGAGGGTCACGTGGCGGTCGGGCACGTCGAGCGAGAGGGAGGCGCTGACGCTGAGCCCGCGCAGGACGCCCTGGCCGGCGCCGTAGCTCACTGCCTGGCCTTGCGTGGATGAGGCGAAGTAGTCGGTCGAGACGTATCCCTTGAGGTTGCTGATGCGCGGGCCGGTGGTCCGGCTGGGACCTGGCGGTGGCGTCGGGGCGTGCACGCGGGCCGTCGCCGTGTAGAGCAGGGCTGCGTGGGCGCCATCGACCAGGCGGACGCTGTAGCTTCCCGCCTTGGCATAGCGGTGCGTGGTGCGCTGCGCGGAGGGGAGGCTCACGCTCTGACCGTCGCCCCAGTTGACGAACACCTTGGCCGCGCCCTGCGGCAGCGACGTCACCGTGAGGACCACGGTGAGCGGATCGTGCGGATCGCTCGTCAGGGTCGCAACGGTCTGCGCCATCGCCACAGCGCACAAGGCGAGGAGGGCGGTGATCACGAGGCTACGGCGTCGCCACATGCCACACCGGTGACCACCCGCTCAATGGGAGCGATACACGACGTTTGACGCGGTTTACCCACCGCGCCGATACACAACACGGCACCCAGGACCACCCTTTCTACATGCGTTCTACATGTGCGTGGCAGCAAGGTGTGCTACCGGCTTGCTGGTACGGATACGGACCTTAGCACATGGTCGTGGGGAGGGTGGCGAGCGGATGCGCGCCCCACGAACGTGGAGGGCGCCTCCCCAAGCGGGGTGGCGCCCTCCCACCGTGGACGGTCGGTCCCTGGATCAGGCCGGGATCGGCTCCTGCCCCGGCTCGCCCTCGGGCTTGCCTTCGCCGGCCTTCTGGCCGCGGCGACCGTACTTGAGGGCGGCGTGCGCCGCCGCCAGCCGCGCGATCGGGACGCGGAACGGCGAGCAGCTCACGTAGTCGAGCCCGAGCTCGTGGCACAGGTGGATCGAGGTCGGGTCACCGCCGTGCTCGCCGCAGATGCCGACCTCGAGGTCGGGCCGTGTGGCGCGCCCCATCTTGGTGCCCATCTCGATCAGCCGGCCGACGCCGTGCGGGTCGATCGTCATGAAGGGGTTCTCCTCGAGGATGCCGTTCTCGAGGTAGTGCATCAGGAACCCCTTCTCGGCGTCGTCGCGTGAGACGCCGAAGGTGGTCTGGGTGAGGTCGTTGGTGCCGTAGCTGAAGAACTCGGCCGCTTCCGCCAGCTCGCTGGCCGTGAGCGCCGCCCGCGGGACCTCGATCATGGTGCCGAAGAGGTAGGGGACGTGCGTGTTGTACTCCTCCATCACGGCCTTGGCTTCCTTCTCCAGGGCGCGGCGCTGCACCTGCAGCTCGTTCACGTGCCCCACCAGCGGGATCATGATCTCGGGGTGGACGTCCACGCCCTCGCGCTTGACGTTGCAGGCGGCCTCGAAGATGGCGCGCACCTGCATGCGGGTGAGCTCCGGGATGAGGATCCCCAGGCGCACGCCGCGGGTGCCGAGCATCGGGTTCGCCTCGCGCAGCTCCGTGACGCGCTCGAGGTGATCGGACTTCTCGCGGATCACGGCCAGGGCGGCGTCGACCTCGCTCAGAGTATGGAAGTGCTGGAGCTGCACCTTGAGGTCGGCGAGGTCGCGGACGAGCTCGTCGTGGGACGGCAGGAACTCGTGCAGCGGGGGGTCGATCAGCCGGATGATGACCGGCAGGCCGCTCATGGCCCGGAACAGCCCCTCGAAGTCCTTGCGCTGCATCGGCAGCAGCGCCTCGAGCGCCTCGGCGCGCTCGGTGGCGTTGCGGGCCATGATCATCTTCTGCACGGTCGGCAGGCGCTCGGGCTCGAAGAACATGTGCTCGGTGCGGACCAGCCCCAGCCCTTCGGCGCCGTAGCTGCGCGCCCGCTCGGCGTCGGCCGGGTAGTCGGCGTTGGCGCGTACGCCGAGCACGCGGATCTCGTCGGACCAGTCGAGGATCTTGCTGAGGTAGGGGTTGCTGATGTCGGGGATGACGGTGGGCACCTTGCCGGCGTACACCTCGCCGACGGTGCCGTCGATGGAGATGAACTCGCCCTCCTTGACGGTCTGATCGTGGATGGTCATCTCGCGCGCCTCGAGGTTGATCTCGAGCTCGCTGATGCCCACCACCGCGGGCTTCCCGAACTGGCGGGCGACCAGGGCGGCGTGGCTGGTGCGCCCGCCCCGGCTGGTGACGATCCCCTTGGCTGCCAGCATGCCGTGCACGTCATCGGGCTTGGTCTCGGGCCGCACCATGATGACCTCGCGGCCCTCCTCGCGGGCCCAGCGCTCGGCGGTGTCCGCGTCGAAGGCCACCTGGCCGACGGCGGCGCCGGGGCTGACGTTGAGGCCGGTGGCGATCTTCTTCGCCGCCTTGCGGGCCTCGGGCTCGAGCTGCGGGTGCAGGAAGAAGTCCACCTGCTCGGGCTTGACCCGCTGGACCGCCTCCTCCCTGGTGATCAACCCTTCCTCCACCATGTCGACGGCGATGCGCACCTCGGCCTGCGCCGTGCGCTTGCCGTCGCGCGTCTGCAGCAGCCAGAGCTTGCCGTGCTCGATGGTGAACTCCATGTCCTGCATGTTGCGGTAGTGCTTCTCGAGCCGGCCGGCGATGGCCTTGAACTCCTCGAACACCTCCGGCATGTCGACCTGCAGGTCCTGCACCGGCTGGGTCGCGCGGATGCCCGCCACCACGTCCTCGCCCTGGGCGTTGACGAGGTAGTCGCCCTCGATCTCCGGCTCGCCGGTGGTGGCGTTGCGGGTCATGGCGACGCCGGTGGCGCAGTCGTCGCCCATGTTGCCGAAGACCATGGTCACGATGTTGACGGCGGTGCCGAGGTCGTGGCGGATGCCGGCGGCGTTGCGGTAGTCGATGGCGCGCTTGCCGTTCCAGGACTTGAACACTGCCTCGGTGGCGAGCCGCAGCTGGTCGACGGGGTCCTCCGGGAACTCCTGGCCGGTGTAGGTCTTGACGATCTCCTTGAACTTGCGCGTCACCTCGCGCCAGTCGTCGGCCGAGAGCTGCGCGTCGAGCTGCACGCCGGCGCGCTTGCGTCGCGCCGTGATGACGGCCTCGAAGACCTCGTCGGGCACGCCCAGCACCACGCTGCCGAACATCTGCACCAGGCGGCGGTAGGCGTCGAAGACGAACCTGGCGTCGGCGGTGAGGTGGATCAGCCCCTCGGCGACCTCGTCGTTCAGCCCGATGTTGAGGATGGTGTCCATCATCCCCGGCATGGAGAACTTGGCGCCGGAGCGGCACGACACCAGCAGCGGCTTGGCAGGGTCGCCGAAGCTCTTGCCGGTGGTCTGCTCGACCTCGCGCAGCGCCTCCATCTCCTGCTCCCACATGCCCTCGGGGAAGCGCTCGCCGGCCTGCAGGTAGGCGTTGCACGCCTGGGTGGTGACGGTGAACCCGGGCGGCACCGGCACGCCCAGCCGCGTCATGTCGCCGAGGTTGGCTCCCTTGCCGCCGAGCAGCGCGCGGACCTCGTCCCAGCTCCCGGTCTGCTTCTCGGCCTCGCCCACCTCATGGAACAGGTAGACCCACTTCTTCGCCACTTGGACCGACCTCCCTCTCGCGAGCGCCGCGCCGACCGTCCGTGCACGGGCCCACACGAGACGCGCCCGTGCACAGTCCGGCCCCGGACCTTCGTTGGGGGGTGGGGGCCGTCCTGGTCATGCGCGCCTCGATTCAACCGATTCGCTTCCTCACGACATCCGTACACGGTGAGGCTACCGCCGGGGGGGAGGGGGTGGCCTAGTGGCGAACGTCCCGCGCGGGCGCCGCGTCCCGGCCGTTGCCGTACGTCCCAGGCGGGCGGAGCGCTACCCGGCGGCGCCGAGCCCGACGGTAGACTGAAGCCGTGACCCGAGGCGATCTGCCCGAGCTCCCCACCCAGAGCGGGTGCTACCTCTTCCACGACGCCGACGGCACGGTGGTGTACGTCGGCAAGGCCATCAACCTCCGCAGCCGGGTCCGCAGCTACTTCGGCCGCCATGCCGGGGTGAAGGCCAAGCTCATCACGCGGGAGGCGCGGCGACTCGAGTTATCGTCACCAGCAGCGAGGTGGAGGCGCTCGTCCTCGAGGCGAACCTCATCAAGCGCCACAAGCCGCACTACAACGTGCTGCTCAAGGACGACAAGAGCTACCCCTTCCTGAAGTTGACGGCCGAGCCCTTCCCGACGTTGATCTTCACGCGCCGCGTGGTCAAGGACGGCGGCACCTACTACGGTCCCTACCCCAACGCCGGGGCGGTGCGGCGCGTGCTGGAGCTCATCTACGCCATCTTCCCGCTGAGGCGCAACAGCGGCGTGCCAATGCAGGCCCGCAAGAAGCCCTGCTTGCGCTACCACATGGGGCGCTGTCGGGCGCCCTGCATCGGCGCGGCCGACGCCGAGGCGTACGCGCGGGTGGTGCGGCAGGTGCGGAGCTTCCTGGAGGGCCGCGTGGTGGAGACCGCGCACGCCCTGGAGGCGGACATGCGGGTCGCCGCAGAGCGCCGTGACTTCGAACTGGCCGGCACCTACCGCGATCGGCTCGATGCCCTGCGCCGCCTCACCGGCTACGACAGCACCGTGGTGAGCGCCCGCGGCGACGAGCTCGACTTCCTGGGCCTGGCGCGGGCGGGCAACTACGCCATGGTCCAGCTCTTCCAGATGCGGCGCGGGCGGGTGGTGGGCCGCGACAAGCGCTTCCTCACCAACGCCGCCCGGGCGGGCGACGGCGAGATCCTGGAGCGGGTTCTGGCCGACTACTACGGCCAGGCGACGCACGTGCCGCCGCTGGTGCTCGTGCCCGAGACCGACCTGGACGCGGGCGTGTGGCAGGCCTTCCTGGAAGAGAGGGCGGGCCGACGGGTGGAGTTGCGCACGCCCCGTCGCGGCGACAAGGTGGAGCTGGTCCGTATGGCCGAACGCAACGCGCGCACCGGCGTGGAGGGCGAGATCACGCTGCTGGAGCGCCGCGGCGAAGCGCCCGGCGTGCGCGAGTTGCAGGAGCTCTTGGCACTGGAGGCGCCCCCCTGGCGGATCGAGGGCTTCGACATCTCGAACCTGATGGGCAGCCACACCGTGGCCAGCATCGTGACCTTCGAGGGCGGCCGCTCCAAGAAGAGCGCGTACCGCCGCCTGCGCGTGCGCGGCCTCGACAAGCCCGACGACTTCTTCAGCATGCACCAGGCGGTCTTCCGCCGCTTCACCGGCAGCCTCGCCGACAAGCTGCCGCCTCCCGACCTGCTGCTCATCGACGGTGGCAAGGGGCAGATGTCGGCCGCCCTCAGACTGCTCATCAACGTGCGCGACGAGGCCCACCGGACCGCCGTCGGCTACAACCGGCAGCGCCGCGGCAAGGCGATGACGCACAGCCTCCTCGACGACGTGCCCGGTATCGGTCCGAAGCGGCGGGACGCGCTCCTGGCCCACTTCTCGAGCATCGACCAGCTCCGCGAAGCCGACGTGCGGGAGATCGCCTCGATCCCCGGGGTGGGGCCCGCCGCCGCCGAGGCGGTCAAGGCCTTCTTCCTGGAGGAGGGATCGCCCGCCGGCGGCTGACGGGCGCCCGGGGCGAGGCCGGCGTCAGGCCAGGCGCTGCCGGGCCCGCGCCGCCGTCGACGCCGGCGAGCGGCCGCCGTGCGCCTCCAGGTAGGCGCCGCGGTAGAGCTCCATGTGCACGTCGATGCGCCCTCCGGCGATCTTGCTGCGGCTCACCTCGCGGAAGCCCACCTTCTTGAAGGCCGCCTGCGCGCGCACGTTGTCGCCGAAGGTGTTGAGCCGCACGTGCTCGAGCCCCAGCTCGTGGAAGGCGTAGGCAAGCAGCGCGTGGATCGCCTCGGGGCCGTAGCCCTGACCCCAGTGGCTGCGCTCCCCGATGATGATGCCCAGCGTCGCGCTCGAGCCGCGCACGTCGTAGAGCTCGATGGTTCCGATGTAGGTGCCGGTCTCGTCGAAGATGCCGAAGGTGGCCCGGTCGGGCCGGCGGGCGTCGGCCTTGAGCACGCGCTTGAGGAGCCACAGGGGCATACGGTTGGGTGGCGTGCCGTTGAGGTGCGCGATCTCGGGATCGCGGAAGTGGTTCTGGATCCGGCGCCAGGCGACGTTGTCCAGGTCCGTCAGGGGCCGCAGCGTCACCCTCCCGTGGCGGGGCGTCATGCGGCCAGTCTACTCCGGCTGGCGCGGCGCTCCCCGTTGCATTCGCCGCTTCGAGAACGCGCGGCGACGCGCCCGATGCTGCTACGCTTGTCGCAACATCGGCAAGGAGGCCGTGCATGGAGACGCGCACAGCGCAGGCGGCGCCCGGCGCCTTCCAGGAGAAGTTCCGGGCCCTGGCAGCGGCCATCGGCGGCGTCATCCTCGGACAGGAGCGCGTGGTCGAGGATCTGCTGGTGGCGGCCCTGGCGCGCGGGCACGTGCTGGTGGAGGGCGCGCCCGGGCTCGGCAAGACGCGCCTGGTCCGCACCTTCGCCGACGCTACCGGGCTGACGTTCGGGCGCATCCAGTTCACGCCCGACCTGATGCCCGCCGACGTCACCGGCAC
>JARRMM010000131.1:0-9057 GCA_037386005.1 Deinococcales bacterium
CGGGGCTCTGGCGCATGGCCGGACGCTTCATCGGGGTGGGCCTCTACGAGTACTACCGCTCCTTCTCCAAGGTCGCCTTCGTGCACGCCATCCAGCGCCTGCTGCCGGACATCGACGTGAAGGACGTGCGCCGGGGCGGCGCCGGGGTGCGCGCCCAGGCCCTGGGCCGGGACGGCAAGCTGCTCGACGACTTCGTGATCCGCGAGAGCGAACGCGCCCTCCACGTGCTGAACGCGCCCTCGCCGGCGGCCACCGCCTCGCTGGCCATCGGGCGGCACCTCTCCGACCTGGCCGACGAGCGCTTCGGGCTCTGACGCCGACTCGAGCCGCGCGCGGCGGAGGCGCCGCGACCGTACGGGCGGAGCCCCGGCTCAGGCGCTGCCGCGCCCCCGTCGGCGCAGCGTCACCGCCACCGCCAGACTGAGCGCCGCCAGCGCCAACGACGCCGCGATGAAACCGGGGCGCACGTGCACCGCCGCCGCCCGGAAGCCCTCCCCGTGCATGGCCGCACCGGCCAGCACCCCGACCACCGTCCCCGGCAGGCCCCCCAACGCGGTGGCCGCCGCGAACGGCGCGAACGGCAGCGCCAGTGCGCCCGCCACACCGTTCACCAGGTCCCCCGGGACGAAGCTCAGACGGCTCACCAGCACCGTCTCGAAGGTGCCGCGGCGGAGCCGCTCGGTCCAGGCCGGGTCGGCGGCGACCGGCCGGCCGCCGCGCCACCAGCGCACCGCGAGGTAGCCGGCGGAGGCCGACGCCACGGCCGCGGTGTGGGCGATGGCCACGCCCCACAACGGTCCGAACAGGTAGCCGCAGAACGCGGTGAGGATGGTGACCGGAAGCAGCAGCAGGGGCCGCACCAGGTAGATGCCGGCGAGCAGCGCCAGCCCGTCGGGCGAGCGCCGGATGGCCCGCAGCACCGTCTCGAGCACGCCGACCACGCCCCCCGGATGACGGCTCGCCGCCACCAGGAAGACCGCCAGCAGCGCCAGCCACAGCAGCAACGCCACCCCCTTGCGCACGGCCGGCGACCTGGGCATGCGCCAGTCTACGTCGCGTCTGCGGGCGCGGCCGCTCCGAGCCGGCCTAGAATGACGCTCGCATGGGAGACCCTCGCCACGACCCGGGCGCCGCTGCCCGCCAGGCCCTCACCCTGGAGACGCTCACGGGAGCGGTGCTGTGCGGTGGCCGCTCGACACGCTTCGGCACCGACAAGGCGCTCCACCTGGTGGCGGGCCGGACCTTGCTCGGGCGCGTGCTGGCCAGCCTGGAGCCGGCCCGGGAGCGTCTGCTGATCGGCCGTCCCTACCCGGTGGAGGGCGCGCGCCATGTACCCGACCTGCGCCCCGGGCTGGGCCCGCTGGCCGGTCTCGAGACGGCGCTGACGGCGGCCTCGGAGCGCTGGGTGGCGCTCGCCGCCTGCGACCTCCCCTGCCTGACCCCGGCGTTCTGGCGTCTGCTGTGCAGCCGGGCCGCCCCCGAGCACGCGGTGGTGGTGCGCGGGCTCCAGGGGAGGCTCGAGCCCCTCGCCGCCCTCTACCCCCGCTCGGCCCTGCCCCGCGTCCGCGCCCGCCTCGACCGCGGCCAGCGCGACCTCCAGGGCCTCCTGCAGGAGCTCTCCACCGTCGAGGTGGAGCGCGAGGTGGTCGAGGCCGTGTGCGGCCCCGCCGTGCTCCACAACGTCAACCGGCCGGGCGATGCCCACCCCGGAGCGGACCCGTGCAGCGGTTGACGGACCGCACCGAGCTCGATCGGCCGCCCCGGGCGCGCGCGGCGCGGCGTCCGTCGGCGGAGCCTCCCTGGCGGGATGCTAGATTGGCCCCGCGGCCGGGCCCGCCGGCCGGCCGCCCTCCGGGAGGCCGAGCGTGACCCTCTTCGGGACGACCCGCACCCACGTCGGCCGCCGGCACGCGTTGATCGCGCCGGACGGCCACTTCCCCTCCGTCGTGCCGGGCTGGCACGACACCGCCGTCGTCGTGTTGGTCTCGCCGCGGCTGGCGGCCGGGCCCGCGCCCGCCTTCGCGCAGCTGCTGGCCGAGCTGCACGAGGGCGCCCGCGTCGACGCGCCCGCCCAGGGCCTGGAACGCTTCGTGTACGTGCTCTCGGGGGCGCTGGAGGTGCTGGCCGAGGGCACGCGCCAGGGCCTCGAGCGCGGCGGGTACGCCTTCCTGCCCGCCGATCTGCCGCACGAGCTGCGCGCCCTCGCGCCCACCCGCGTGGTCGCCTTCGAACGGCGCTACCAGAGCGCCCCCCGCCGTGCCGCGGGCACCCCGCCCGTGGTCGTGGCCACCGCGGCGGAAGCGCCGGAACGCGCCTTCCCCGGTGCGCCCGGCCTGCGGATCAGCCCGCTCCTGCCCGAGGACCCCACCTTCGACATGGGGGTCTCGATCGTCACCGCGCAGCCGGGCGCCGCCCTGTCCCTGGTGGAGACACACGAGCCCGAGCACGGCCTCTACCTGCTGGCCGGCAACGGCATCCTGCGGCTCGAGGACGCCTGGTACCCGGTGCACGAGGGGGATGCCGCCTGGATGGGCCCCTACTGTCCGCAGTGGTTCGCCGCGCTCGGCGAGCACGACGCCTCCTACCTGCTCTACAAGGACGGGCTGCGCGGACCGTGGCCCCCGCCGGAGCGAGCGTGAGCACGGAGCCGATCGAGAGCGGCCGCCACTACCGCGACACGGCGTTCCGTGGGCTCCGGCTGAGCACCGGGGTGGAGGGGTGCACCTTCGTGGGGTGTACCTTCGACGACAGCCACCTCCGCGAGATCGCCTTCCGCGACTGCCGCGTGCTGGCGTGCGCCTTCGTCGCCTGCGACCTGAGCCTCGTCGATGTCGGCGGCAGCGCCTTCCGCGACGTCAGCTTCGACGCCTGCAACCTCACGGGCGTGAACTGGTCGCGCGCCACGGCCACGCTGCACGACCCGCTGGAGATCGACTTCCGCGACTGCATCCTCGACTTCGGGGTGTTCCAGGGCTGCGCCCTGGAGGGCCGCCGCCTCGACCACTGCGTCGCCCACGAGTGCGACTTCCGCAACACGGTCCTGGAAGGCGCCGTGTGCCGCGGTACGGACTTCGCCGGCAGCAACTTCGACGGCGCCGACCTGCGCGGCGCCGACCTGCGCAAGGCGCGCGACTACGCCATCGACGTGCGCACCACCCAGGTGAAGGGCGCGCGCTTCTCGCTGCCGGACGCCGTCGCCCTGCTGAGGGGGCTCGAGATCGAGCTGGACTGAGCGCCGCTCAGGTGGGCACCGCTGCGCTCATGACCTCGACGTGGGCGCCCACCGCCGGCCGGCCGAACGCCTCGGCCGCACTGCCACCGCGCAGGAACAGCTCCATGAACCGCACCCTGCCACCGCCGGGCAGCGGCCAGCCGCTGCTGCCGGGAGCGAACGCCAGCGTGCCGGCCGGCACCGAGAAGCTCCCCCCGCTGGCGTAGGCGATCCGCTCCCGTCCCTCGACCCGCACGCGCACCTTGGACCCGGGCGCGAACGTGCTGGGCGCGGCCCACGTGGTCTTGAGGTTGCCGAAGCCGTCGACGTAGGCGACCCGGCCCTCCGGCACGTCCGGCACGGCGCCGGGATCGACCGGCCCCAGCAGCACACCCGGCTCGCCCCGGGCCACGGCCGCCACCGCGTCGGGGAACACGTCGCGCGAGCGGAACTGCGAGCCCGCCGCCTCCGCGCGCACGTAACGCAGCTCCAGGCCCGCTTGCCGGAAGAAGGAGAAGGCGTAGCCGGCGTTCACGCCCACCACGCAGCCGCCCCCCGGAAGACGGGCAGCGGCGAGCCGCTCGCCGGCGTTGTCGGCCCGTGGACCCTCGTCGTCGCGTCGCGGCGCCACGTTGTGGAACACGACGGTGCCGGGCGGCGCCTCGTTGAGGGAGAGCTGGGCGCTGACGAAGCCGGCAGCCAGGGTGGCGAAGGGGGGAACGGCCGTGAGCACCAGCTCCGCCTGGGGGAGCCTGCGCTTCAGGCGCTGGGCGACCTCGGCGAACGCCAGGTCGCCGACGCCGAAGTCCGCGACGAGATGGAGAAGCATCCCGTAGGTTATGGCCCGCCGCCGGGTCCCGCGTCAAGACCGGTGCGCTCGCGGGGCGGCCCGCCGTGCACCGGCGTGCCGCCGACGCGCACCTCCTCCACGCTGGCCTCGCCGGCGAGCGTGACGATGGCGGCGAGGGCCGTTTCGGCATCGTCCGCGGTGGCCAGCACCTGCGCCAGCGTGGATCCGGGCGGCGGCCGCAGCACCAGCAGGTCCGCCTGACGACCCGGCTGGAAGTCTCCCACGACCCCACCCAACCCCAGCGCCCGGGCGCCGGCGCCGGTGGCCAGGTACAGCAACCTGGCGGGGTCGAGCATCTCGCCGTCGTCCCGCAGCATCTGCACCTGGTGCGCGGCCAGCGCCTCCTTCAGCACGCCGAACCCGGTGCCCGCCCCCACGTCGGAGCCGAGCGCCACGCGCACGCCGGCACGCAGGTGACGCCGCAACGGGAACAGCCCGCTGCCGAGCGAGACGTTGCTGGTGGGGCAGTGCACCACGGTGGCGTCGGCCGCCGCCAGACGTTCCAACTCGCCGGCGCGCGGGTGCACGTCGTGTGCGAAGAGCGACCGCTGCGTCAGCAGCCCGAAGCGCTCGTAGGTAGCGAGGTAGTCGGCCGCCCACGGGAACAGCTCCGACACCGCCCGGATCTCCTCTGCGCTCTCGTTGAGGTGGGTGGTGAAGAGCACCCCAGGGACCGCCCTCAGCAGCTCGCCGCACGCCTCCAGCAGGCCCTCCCCCGCCGACAGCGCGAAGCGCGGCGTGACCGCGTAGCGCAGGCGGCCGCGACCGTGCCAGCGCAGCGCCAGCTCGAGCCCTTCGGCCAGGGCGCGCTCCGGGGTGGTGTGCAGCTCCTGGCGCAGGTTCCGGTCGGCCACGCTGAGCCCCGCGGTGATGCGCAACCCGGAGCGCTCGGCCGCCCGGAAGAAGGCCTCCATGGCGGAGGCGAAGTGTGCGCCGAACACCAGCGCCGTGGTGGTGCCGCTGGCGGCCAGCAGGCGCAGGAAGATGTCGGCACGGGCGGCGGCGTAGCCGGCGTCGCCGTAGCGTGCCTCCTCGGGCAGGGTGTGCCGCTCCAACCAGGTCAGCAAGCGCATCCCTACCGCGCCGATCGCAGGCACCTGCGGGTAGTGCACGTGCGCGTCGATCAGCCCCGGGAGCACCACCGCGCCGCGGCGGTCGTCGACCGCGGCCTGAGGGTAGCGCCGCCGTAGCGCCGCGTAGTCGCCGGCCGCCAGCACCTCACCGCCCTCCAGGACCAGCGCGCCATCGTCGAACGCCTCCAGCGCGCCGTCCTCACGGAAGGGGTCGCGGGGCACGTGCATGACGGTCCCCCGCAGCAAACTGGGGCCCGCCATCTCAGCCCTCGGCGGCGAACGGGACCAGCCGCCCGGCTAGCACGTCCACCAGGCCCAGGTCGGTCAGGCGGAGCTCGGGGATGACCGGCAGCCCCAGGAACGAGAGCGCCATGAACGGCGAAGGCAGGGTGGCGCCGAGCCGGGCGGCCGCCTCGTCCAGGGCCCGCATGCGTGCGCGCACCTCGGCCAGCGGCGCGTCGGTCACCAGGCCCGCGATCTCCAGCGGCAGCTCGGCCAGCACCCGCCCCTCACGGACGGCCACGAACCCCCCGCCGAGCGCCTGGAGCCGCTGCGCCGCCACGATCATGTCGCCGTCGTCGACGCCCACGGCCAGCAGGTTGTGGTGGTCGTGCCCCACGGTGGAGGCCAGCGCCCCCTCCTGGAGCCCGAAGCCGGTGACCAGCCCGACCGCCACGCCGCCGGTGCGCCCGTGGCGCTCCACGCAGGCGAGCTTGAGCAGGTCGCGGCCGGGGTCGGCCACCACCTCACCGTCCCGCACCGTCGGGGGCAGGTCGAGCGAGCGGGTGAGGATCTGGTTGGGGATCGCCTGGATGACGCGCACCGCAGCGCCTCCGCCCTCCAGGCGCAACGCGGCCGCCTCGAGCGGCGGCAGGCGAACGGTGCCGGTGACGGCGGCGGCATGGCGGTCCGGAGCCGGCGCCGCAGGTCGCATGCTCGCCTCGCCTCGAGCCGCGGTGCGTGCGGCGGCCGGCGCCGGCGCCCCCTCGAGACGGCCGTCGACGGCGACGCGATGTCCGGCCTTGTAGACGGCGTGCGCCCGGAACGACGGCAGGTCGTCGAGGACGACCAGGTCCGCCACGTAGCCGGGGGCCACCGCGCCGCGGCGCGCCAGGCCGTAGTGCCGCGCCACGTTGTAGCTGGCGCAGCGCACCGCGTACACGGGGTCGGCGCCCGACTGCACGGCGCGGCGCACCAGGCAGTCGACCCCTCCCTCGTCGAGCAGGTCGTGGGGCAAGCGGTCGTCGGTGACGAAGCCGACGCGGTCGGCGTGCTCGGGCCGGACGAGCGGCAGCAGCGCGTCCAGATCGCGCGTCACCGAGCCCTCGCGCACCATCAGGAAGACGCCGGCCGCGAGCTTCTCGAGGCCCTCCTCCAGGGTGGTGCTCTCGTGGTCGGACGCGATGCCACTGGCGAGGTAGGCCTGCAGGGCGCGGCCGCTCAGGGCCGGGGCGTGCCCCTCGGCCGTCTTGCGGGCGGCCTCCGCCAGCGCCACCTTGTTCAGCTCGGCGTCGTCCCCCGCGACCACGGCCGGGAAGCTCATCATCTCCGCTACGCCGACGACCTCCGGGTGCTGAAGTAGCGCCTCGATCTCGGCCAGGCCCAGCGTGGCGCCGGCGGTCTCCCAGGGGGGGGAGCGCTCGAGGAGCCACTCCACGCCCGCCACCCCGGCGACGTTGGCGATCTCGTGGGGGTCGCACACCACACCGGTCACGCCCCGTGGCACCACGCCCTCGGCGTAGGCGCCGGGGGTCACCAGCGACGACTCGATGTGCACGTGCCCGTCGATCAGACCCGGCGCAAGGTAGGCGCCCCGCAGGTCGACGACCACGTCGGCGGCCGGCGCGTCCTCGCCCGGTCCGACGGTGGCGATGAGCCGGCCGGCCAGGGCGACCGATACCCGTCGGATACGGCCGTCGAAGACGTTGAGGAGGCGGGCGTCGTGGAGCAACACGGTGGCGGGCCGCCGCCCGGCCGCGACGTCCACCGCGAAGCGGACCTCCTCCGTCGTGATGGCGTGCGCCCCTGCCGCGTTCTCTCGGTTCGACTCCATACGCACCGTCCTGGTCGGCCTGCCGGCCGGATGGGCCGAGTATACCGCCGGCGGCGGGAACGCCCGGAGCCCGTGCCGTGCACCCCGGCGCCACCGGGGCTCCCGCGAACCCCGTCCTGGAGCAGCCTGTCAGAATCCTGTAAGAGTTCCGGCCCTATGGTCGAGCATGGCCGTGCCCAGCCGTACTGTGTTGGTCGCGGATGACGACCCCGGTCATCTCCGTCTGCTGGAGCTGGTGCTGGGCGCGTACCAGTTCGAGGTGGTCAGCGTCGAGAACGGGCACGACGCCCTCACCTACCTCCAGTCGCACACCCCCGACATGATGATCCTGGACGTGAACATGCCGTTCATGACCGGGCTCGACGTGTGCGCCCGCGCACGCCGGCTGACGCGACTGAAGGGCGTGCCGGTCATCATCATGACCGCGCTCAACGACGACGAGACCCGTGAGCGTGCCAAGGCGGCGGGCGCCGACCTCTTCCTCAACAAACCGTTGACGGGCACCGACCTGCGCGGCGCCATCAGCTCGCTGCTGGCGCCCAGCTAGCGCGGGCCGGCACGCCTCAGGACAGCGGCGATTCCTTGGCGCCGTCGGTCGACACGTAGAAGGGATTCGTGCCGGCGGCGTGGTCGGTGCTGTCGCGCACCGCCGTGATCTCGGGGACGTGCTGCTTGAGAATGCGCTCGACCCCGCCCTTGAGGGTGACGTCGGCGGCCCCGCACCCCTGGCAGCCACCGCCGAAGCTGATGAAGGCGACCGTCCCGTCGACCCTCTCGAGGCTGACGTTGCCGCTGTGGGCGGCGACCCCGGGGTTGATGACGGTGTCGATGACGTCCTGCACGCGCTGCGCCAGAGGGTCGCTCCAGGTGGGACTGGGGAAGAAGACCCGGAAGCCGCTCTGCATGACGCCTTCGACGAAGTCGACGGTGGCGCCCGACAAGCGCTCCGAGGAGAGCGGGTCGAGGTAGACGTCGAACGCGTCGACCCGGAACACGACGTCGGTCTCCTCGCGGTCGGAGGGCTTGACGAGCCACAGCCGCTGCGACGAGCGATCGCCGGCGATGCGCAGCGCGCTCACCTCCTGGTCCTTCTGCAGCTCGAGGAAGTGCGCGACGCGCTTGCGGGCGGTATCGGTGAAGGTCAACATGCCACCTCCGAGTATAGGAGTCTGGGCGTGAGGGGGCGTCACCTCGGCCGACGCGGCGGCTCGCGGGGGCGCGAAGGCTCTTCGCGAGCGCACCGAGAACCGCCCCGGATCAGGGGTGCCGGGGCGGTGGAGAGTGGGCGGGGTAGGATCGACAGCAGCCGGTTCTACAGCACCTGCATGACGTAGTGGTCGGTGGCGCGTTCCAGGCCGTCGAGGTTGGCGACGTACACGCCGCGGGTGCCCTCGAGGGCGCCGTCGGCGCGCAGCTCGCCGAGGATGCGGGTGATGGTGACGCGGCTGGAGCCGGTGAGGTCGGCGAGGTCCTCGTGGGTGAGGGCCAGCGGCAGCTTCACGCCGCCCTCGCCGCCCGGCAGCGCCTCGTCGCTGGGCTGCCCGAACTGCTTGGCGAGGCGCAGGAAGGCGCGGGTGACGCGCGCGCCGACGGGCATCTCGGCCTCGTCGAGCATCTCGCGGGAGCGCCTGAGCTGCCGCGCCAGGCTGCGCAGCACGTAGTCGCGCAGGCTGCGGTCGTTCATGGCCTGGCCGGGGTCGATGGGGGTGAGGCAGGCGTCGTGCACCGCGATGACGGTCTCGGCGTGGAGGCCGCCGTCCAGCGCGCTGAGGCCGAGCACGTCACCGGCGCCGTAGAGGTCGGCGATGCGGTCGCGGCCCAGGCTGGTCGGCACCACCGCCTTGAGCACCCCGAAGTTCACCACGTACAG
>JARRMM010000132.1:0-6672 GCA_037386005.1 Deinococcales bacterium
TCCCCGAGCCCCCGCTGGCGTGGCTGTTGGCGTGGTCGGCACCGGTGCTCGAGGCCGCGGCCGCGTTGCCCATCCCTTCGGTCGCGTTGGCCGCCCCTTCGCTGGCGTTGGCGTTGGCGTGGCTGTCCGGTCCCGGCGCCGCGCTCGGAAGTGTCGGCGCCGTCACCGTATCCACCTGATCGAAGGTGATCGTGCCGCCACGTGCCTTGACCGACGGGTTGATGTCCTGCAGAGGCTCGCTGCTGCTCGTCAAGGACACACTCCCGTCCGGATTCACCGTGACGTCGTACGTCAGCGTGTCCCCGCCTCGTGTCGTCACCGTGAGCGTCGCGTCCCCGCTGTAGCCGGTCAGCACGTCCACGGTGAGATTGCCGCCCACGTAGGTACCCGAACCGACGAGCGTCCCATCGCTGGTCGTCAACGTGAGCGTCGACTGGTCGGGCAACGCCTGCGCGAACACCAGACTCCCGACGATCATCAGTACGAGCGCGAGCAAGACCTTTCTTGACGTCATCGTTCAACCTCCCGTCCCGCCAAGGCGGGATCACGGGCGCTTGCAGTCCACGAGTGACCCCGGCAGGTTGCGCTACTGGCTCCGCTCGTCCCAAGCGCCCAACTGAGGGGCGAGCCTCTACGCCGCCGGGGCCGGCCACCTTCGGTGACCCGAGGTCACGTTAGGCGACCGCCATGAACCAAGCTTGAGAAAGCTCAAGGATCTCGTTGCGCACCCACAGCCTGCCAGGCAAGCGACTCGCTCCGTCCCCCTCTCAGCCTTCGGCGAACGTTCTCGGGCCGACCGAGCTATCCTCTGTCATGCGCACCACCCGCACAGATCCCGTCCAGCTCGTGCGACACCAGCTCGCCGCCCTGGCCTATCGCTTCCAGAAGGCCATACGCGACGCCCCGCTGGAGTTCGCGGCGTTCGAGCCCGGCGTTGGCGTGCGCACGCCACTCGCCATCGTCCACCACGTGGTCGATGTGCTCGGTTACCTACGCGGAGTGCTCGACGGCGCGGACCCGGGGTTCCACCACGATCACGCGCAGCTCGACTTCGCGGGTGAGGTCGCCGCGTTCCACGCGATGCTCGGCGCGCTCGATACGCTCCTCGCCTCGAATGGGAACATCCCACTCGAGCGCCTCGAGCGCGGGCTGCAGGGCCCCATCTCCGACGCCTTGACGCACGTCGGACAGCTCGCGATGCTACGCCGCCTGGCAGGCTCCCCGGTGCGTGGCGAGAACTTCTACCTCGCCGACGTGCGTGTGGGCCGGACCGGGGCCGATCAGCCGCCGCCGCGCAGCCCCGACCCTTGAGCTGCCCGTCCTGCCAACGCTGCTGGCCCGCGGTGCCGTCGGGACCGCGGGCCAGCAGCGTCTCAGGTGAGCTGGATGCTCGCGTGAACCGCCGTGCTTGCGCGGCGTCATCGAGCCTCGCTCAGCGCCAACCTCCGTGCCGGTTCTGCTGACCCTGAGGGACGCACGCGCCACTCTGCCAACCGGGGGCGCCGGCGCTCATGCCGTAGCCGTAGCCGCCGCCTGCGCCGTTGGGACCGTACCCGCCGGGCGAGCCGGCCGGGCCGACCGCACGTCCGGCCCTCTGGCCGAGGGCCTTCGCACCGGACGCCGGCCCGTACGCGAAGCCTGCATTGGGCCCGATGGGCGCCTTGAGCTGGGCCGCCACCACCGCTTCGGTACGAGTCTTCATCATGCTCGCCTGCGCCTCGGTGAGCTGACCGGCCTGGACCGCCTGGTCGATGGCGTCGTTGCGAGCGGAAACGAGCTGCGCCTGGAACTGCCCGGCATCCTGGCCCAGGTCGCTCGCGACGTCGGCGAGGGTCTTGCCGTTCTGACCGAGCGCCACCAGCTCGTCGGCGGTGATGCCCAGCAGCGACGCGGCCTCGTCGTAGAGCGTGCCGGCGAAGATGGCGCCGGCGCGCACCTGGCCCGCACCGTAGCCAGCCTGGGAGGCGGGCCCTACCTCGCCCTGGAACCTGGGCCCGTAGGCGAAGGCCAGGGAGAGCGCGAGGGCTGCGAGGGTCGTGATGAACAGCGTGCGTTTCATGGTGTCCTCCGATTCTGCGATTCCGGTCGTTCCCGGATGGCACCACGGTAGGCGGACCCCGTTGAACACCGGGGGGAGGGTCCGTGAACGCTTCGCGAACCCCCGGTGGAGCCGCACCCCCCGCTCTGCGGAGCCAGAAGCCGAGCCACCCCGGCCGACGTAGGATGGGGGCTCGGCACTCACGCTCCCGCCACCTGCACCGATCGGAGGCCCCTCGATGCGCATCGCCGCACCCAACCGCGTCACCCGGAGCTACACGCAACGGCTGGTCGCCGAACCGGGCCGAGTGTTCCCGCTCTTGTGCCCTGTTCGGGAGGCCGAGTGGCTGGAGCGCTGGGACCCCACGCTAGTCCTCAGCCGCTCGGGGGTGGCCGAGCCCGACGCCGTCTTCACGACCTCCGCAGGCGACGATGAGTCGGTCTGGTACATCACCCGCCATGAGCCCGAGGCAAACTTCGTGGAGATGATCCGGATCACGCCCCGCGTCACGGCCACCCGCCTGACCATCCAGGTCGTTGCGGCCGACGGCGGCTCCGAAGCGACGGTGCGCTACACGCACACCAGCCTCGGGCCGGAGGGAGACGCCGTGGTGGCGGCGTTCACGGAGGAGCACTACGCGCGCTTCATGCGCGACTGGGAGGCGCGGCTCAACCACTTCTTGAGTACCGGCGAGCTGCTGCACGGGGAGCTTCCCTAGTCCCCGGCAGCAGCTCGCGCAGGGTCGCTCGCTACTGCTTCGACCCCGGCTGCTTCGGCGCCGGCCCCTTCACCGCTGTGACGAAGGCGTCCGGCCGCACGTACTTCTTGAACGCCGCCTGGATCTGCGCGGCCGTCAAGTCGAGGTAGTGCTGGGCCGCAACCGAGGTGCTGTCGAGCGGCTTTCCCTCCAACGACAACTGCAAGAGCAGGCCGGCGATATTGCTGAAGCTGGACTCACCCAGGGGGAGCTGGCGCAGGAGCATGCCCTTGACCTGGTGGAGCTCTGCAGCCGATACCGGCGTGTCCTGCATCTGCTCGAGGTCGCGCAGGATCAGCGCCCGCGCTTCCGCGACCTTGCCCGGATCGGCACCATAGGTCACCTCGAAACGGCCCCGGTTGTGCTCCAGGTTGAACTGGCTCCCCACGCTGTAGACCAGGCCGCGCTTCTCGCGCAGATCGCGAGGCAGACGCGCCGCATAGAAGCCGCCACTGAGCACCATGTTGCCGGCCGTCAACGCATAGCGGTCGGCGCTGTGGTTGGTGACGTCGACCTGCTCGGCCATCGTCACCTGGTCCTGCACCGCTGTCTTGTCGGGGGTGACGAACTGGGTGACGTTGGTATTCAGCGGCACCGCCGGGTAGTACGTGTCGGGCTTCGGGCCCGTCGCGGTCCAGGCACCGAACGTGGCATCGACCACCGTGCGTGCCTGGGCCGGCGTCACGTCACCGATCACCACGATCGTGGTCATGTCGGGGCGGAAGGTCGCGGCGTAGTAGCGCTTCACGTCGGCGAGCGTCAGGCTGCCGATCGACTGCGGCGTGGCGTAGCGGAGGTACGGATCGTGAGCGGGTAACAGGGCCCGGTCCAGCTTGATCGTGTTCAGGAAGTCCGGGGTCTGCAGCTCACCGGCCGTCGCCGAGGCCTCATTGTGCTGCATGGTCGTGAACGCCTGCCGCGGCATCGCCGGGTGCAGCTCGTTGTCCGCCAGCAGCTTCATGCCCTGCTCGAAGTGCGCCGCCGGCACATCCAGGGAGAAGCTGGAGCCGGCGCTCTCGTGGGCGCTGATCTTGTCCAGCGCGGCCTGGAACTGCAGGCGGTCCAAGCTGGTGGTGCCGAAGTCGAACAGGTCGCCCAGCACGTAGGCGACGCCCTCCTGCCCCTTGGCCGCCTGGAGGTCCTGGTTGGTCTGGATCTGGCCGACCACCTCGACGGTCTTGCTGACGTGCTCCGGCTGAACGATCACCTTCAAGCCGTTGGACAGCGTGAACGCGGTCGGGTGCAGGACCGTGGCCGGCACCTGCAGCTTGGCGAAGGCGCTCTGGGCCCAGCTCGGAAGCGTGACCGGACCGCTGGGCTTGCTGCTGAAGTGCTCGGCGCCACCGAAGCCCTTGTTGGAGGTCGGTTTGCCGGACGACTGGGGCGTCAGGATGGCGGTGATGGCGTGGGCCGGGTCGAACACACGGGCGGCCAGCGCGTCGACCTGTGCCGGCGTGACCGCGGCGATCGCCCCCTTCACGGCATCGGGCGAGCTCGCATCCTCGAACGCCAGCGCCTGGGACCAGGCATTCGCCAGGCCGCTCACGGAGTTCTTCTGGTACTCCAGGTCGGCGATGGCGCGGGCCTTGGCAGCCTCGACCAGGTCGGCCGGGACCCCCTTCGTACGTGCCTGCTGCAGGATGCCCTGCATGGTCTGAAGAACGCCGTCCGGCTTGCCGCCTCGCGCGAACACGCCGACGGCGAAGGCGAAGCCGCTGTGCGGCAGGAAGCTGCTCGAGAACGTGCCGTACAGCGCCTTGCCGTTCAGGCCCATGGCGTAGAGCTGGCCGCGCTGTGACGCCATCACCTGCGAGAGCACGAGGGCCGTGGCGTACTCCTTGGAGCGCAGCGAAGGCATGCGGTACGACACGTACACGACGCCGTACGGGTAGTCGGTCGGCAGCTTGACGGTATGCGCCTGCACCGGCTGGAACTGGAACGACGGACGTTGCGGGATCGGTTTCCAGGGGATAGACCCGAACTGCGCCTTCACTTCCTTCAGCGCGGCCTGCGGGTCGACATCACCGGCGATCACCAGGATCGCGTTGTTCGGGGCGTACCAGGTGTCGTGGAACGTCTTCAGCGCGGCCGCCGTGGTCTTGTCGAACGACGGCCGGGTACCCAGAGGCGTGTGCTGGTACGGCGTGCCCTGGAACATCCTGGCGCGTAGCTCGGTATAGAACTTGTACCCCGGGTCGGACAGGTCGCGCGAGACCTCCTGCTCGATCGCGCCGCGCTCCTTCGCCCATTGCGCCGGTGCCATGTCCACCCCGCGCATGCGGATCGCATGGATGTGGAGCGCGACGTTCAGGTCCTGGGCGGGGACGGTGAAGAAGTACTGCGTCACGCCCTCGGTGGTGTCGGCATTGAAGTTGCCGCCCATGTTGGCGGCCAACGCCGCGAGCTGGTCCTTGGTGAGGCCCGGGCTACCCCGGAACATCATGTGCTCGACGGCATGCGCCGTACCCGGGAAGCCCTGGGGCGCCTCGTTGGAGCCGACCAGGTAGTTCACCTCGGTGGTGACCACCGGCGCCAGCGGGTCGCGTACGATGACCACGCGGAGACCGTTGTGCAGCGTGGCCCGGAGGACGTCGGGCGTCTGGGCCGACGCGGCGCCGGCAAGGCTTCCTGCGCTCACCACCAGCGCCAGGGCAACGGCCAGTCGGATGGCATGCTTCATTCCAGGTCCTCTCCTGCCACGTGTGCCGGATCGTGCGGCGATTCGGGCCTCAGGCAGGCCGGCGTCCTGGCGTACGCTGCGGATCCCGCGACCGCCTCCTCGGCTCACGATCTTCGGATCCAGGCCATGCTGCACGGCTCACGCGACGCTCACCGGCCGCTCGTGACCCTTGTGTAACGAAGAACACCATGAGAAGGTTCTCCGCCCCGGGGGTTCACGACGGAACGCACCCCTCCTCCGGCGCTCACAGCCCCTTGGGGAAGCGGATCAGCCGGGCCTGCACCACGGGCGCACCGACGTCGAGCTGGATCTGCACATCGTTGCCCAGCGCGATGGCGCGAGGGTTGCCCTGGTACCGGTGGCCGTCGACGAAGGCGGTCACCTTCCCCTTTACGGGCCCGACCCGATCGGGGCCGAGCGGTTCGCCCCAGAGGTCGAAGAACTGCCCCAACGTGTAGGAGCGCTTCACCGGCGACTCGATGTGGATGATCCCGTCCTTGGCGTGTGTATGGAGCCAGTAGAAGCACGTGCCGCTATCCACGAACGATCCGTACGGCGAAGTCTGGGCCGAACGCGGCGGAGCGATGCCGATGCCTGCGGGGACGTCGGCCGCCTTGCCGTCCACGAAGATCGTCAGGTGCGTGTGCACGTGGAACAGCAGCTGTTCGTTGGTGCTGCACGAGATGCCGTCGACCGGCTTGCCCGTCGCGGCGTCCTTCAGGCCGGCGAGCGCCGGCGCCGCGGGCACGGGGACGCCCTCCGGTCCGATCGGTCCGGTGAAGCCGCGGCTCAGGTCGGTCACCGCGACCATCAGGGTCTGCATCGTGGCAGCGGGCGAGGCGTTGACGTAGGTGACGCGCCCGTCGGCGCCGACCAGGTAGTAGACGTTGTCGTACCCGCCCGGGTCGTACGCCCGGGTCGTCTTCTGGGAGGCCTGGCCCCAGCTCCACGCCGGATTCGTGAACGCTGCGCCCGCGTACTGGCGGCCGAAGGCGGCGATCGAAGGCCCCGTGCTTCCGAGGTCGTGGTAGCTCTCGAGCTCCACCACCCGCACACCCTCCGCGGCCAGCGCGTCGATGTTGGACGCGATCGCCTGCGTCCCCTGCTGACAATGCGGACACGAGGTGGTCACGAACCACAGCAGCGTCGCCTTGTCCCGCGAAGATGCCAGCGTCCGCGAGGCGCCGGCCGCGGAGG
>JARRMM010000133.1:0-6669 GCA_037386005.1 Deinococcales bacterium
ACGCCGAGGACGTGCGGAAGGTATTGGCCGAGGCCCGCTGACGGCGTCGGCCCACGACGCCGGCGTTCCGAGCCGCCGCGCAGCGGTCACGCTGCGCGGCGGCTCGCGGTGTGAAGTGGGACCTCTCGGGTACCGCGAGCGCGCCGATGGAGATCGCATGGACGAGGCTTCCAGGGCGGGGGTCGGGATGAAGTGGGGAAGACCGGGTACTCCGGGTAGGGCCGAAAGGGGGCACCGAGGGTACCGGCAGCGGCCGTAGTGGGAAAGGGGCGGTACTCGGCCGGGGAGGGGCGGGCATCGTACGTGCGAGCAGGCGGCGGGCGGAGAGGAGGCGGGCATCGCGGCCGACGCATCGGCTCGGTGCCGGCGGGAAAAGCAGGGGACTGCGGTCGGGTCGAAAGGGGAAAGGCGGGGTACGCGAGGGGTGGGGCGTTGTGGAAAGGGGAAGGCCGGGGTACCGCAGTGGTAGCGCAGCGGCGAGGCAGGGCGGTGGCCTTGCGGTAGGGGAGAGGGAAAACCGGGGGACTCGGAGGGAACCTCAGCGTAGCCGCCACAGCCACAGTCCGATGGCGAGCACGAAGGCCGCCCACAGCGCCACGACGAGGGCCACCCCCCAGCGCCCGAGATGGCGGCCGAGGTCGCGCAGCGCGACGGTCGTGGCCGTCTGGCGAGCGTCGCGCAGGACGTCGCCGGGCAGGAGGCGCAGGGCCAGGGCGATGCCCAGCGGCACGAGCACCAGGTCGTCGAGGAGGCCGACGACGGGAAGGGCGTCTGGGATGAGGTCGAGGGGGCTGAGTGCGTAGATGAGGACGGCGCCGATGACCACGCGGGCGCCGAGCGGCGTCCTCGGGTCGCGGTAGGCCGCGGCGAGGGCGGTGAGTTGACGGGCGAGGGAGGCTGCCCAGCGCCGCAGGCGGGTGGGTGCGCGAGGCACGGCGCCAGTGTATGCGCCGGGGCGGGGTGGCGGCGCACCGGGACGTTCCCTCGAGGGGGTCGTGGGGGAGGACGCCGTCCGGCGGAGGTTCAGCCGTAGTGGTACCCCTGGATGTGGATGGGGGTGGGCAGCGGATAGAGGACGCAAGCCTTCAGCATCAGCTGATGGCCGGTGTCCTCCACGACGGCATCGGTGATGAGGACGGAGGCGTCGCGGAGGAGGCGCCGTTGCTCGTCCCAGAGGTCGGGGGGGATGATGAGCTGGGCACGATCGGAGCCGTCCTCGAGCACGAAGAAGGCGAAGCCCTTGGCGGTGCCGGGGCGCTGACGGCCGACCACCAGGCCGGCCGTCCGAACGCTCGCCTTGCGCGGCAGGCGTCGTGCCTGCGCCAGCGGGGCGGCGTGCAGCTCCCGCAGCTGATCGCGCACCAGGTCGAGGGGGTGCATCTCCAGCGTGCTGAAGCGCGCGGTCTGGTAGTCCCACACGAAGCGTTCGGCCGTCGATAGGGGAGGGAGCCGGGGGGCCTCGGGCACGGCGGCGAACAGGGCCCGCTGGCCGGGGGGCTGGGCATGGCTCAGGGCGCCGGCGCGGAAGAGCGCCTCGCGCCGGGGTTGGAGCGCATCGAAGGCGCCGGCGCGGACGAGCGCCTCGAGCGTCTCGCGCTCCAGGACGAGGCGCTGGTAGGCGTCGTCGAGGTCGCGGAAGGGGCCGAAGCGCAGGCGCTCCAGCAGGACGGTGCGCGCGGTGTCTTCCGACACGCCCGTGATGGCGCACAGCGGCGGGCGCACGGCTTTGCGGCCGTCCGCGATACGTTCGCAGCGGTAGTGCACGCCGCCGGCGTTGATGTCGAAGGGGAGGAACGGGACGCCCCAGGCGCGGCCCTCCTGGCGCTTGGTCGAGGCCGACCACATGCCGGGCTCTTCGGTGAGGATGGCCGCCAGGAACTCGGCAGGGTAGTGGATGCGCAGGTAGGCGCTGGCGTAGGCGTGGAGGGCGAAGGCCCAGGCGTGCGACTCGGCGAAGCCGTAACCCTGGTAGGCCTTGACCGCCTCGAACACGGCCTCCGCCTCCTCCCGGCTGGCACCGACCGTGCGCATACCGCCCTGCACGAACTGCTCCCGGTCGGGCTCGATGTCCTCCAGGTCGCGCCAGCCGGAGACCTTCTTGCGGAAGCGATCGGCCTCCGTCCAGCTCATACCGGCGAAGTGCACGGCGATGCGGAGGACGTCCTCCTGGAACAGCAGCACGCCGTAGCTCTTGGCCAGGATGGGCTCGAGCGCGGGGTGCCAGTAGCTGACCGGCTCGACCCCGCGCCGCCGCTTGAGATAGGGGTGGACCGTCCCCGACTGGATGGGGCCGGGGCGGATCAGTGCGATCTGGTGGGCGAGGTCCTGGAGGTTCCGCGCGGCCATGACGCGGCTGGTGTGCGTCTGGCTGGGGCTCTCCACCTGGAACAGCCCCATGGTGTCCCCTTCGGAGATGAGGTCCCAGACGCGCTCATCGTCGGGCAGCTCGGCGAGCTCCAGCCAGCTCCCCTCCATGCGCAGGACCTCCTCGCGGGCGCGCTCGAGGGCGGCCAGCATGCGCAACCCCAGCAGGTCGAGCTTGATGAGCCCCATCGCCTCGGCGTCGTCCTTGTCGAGCTGCAGCAGTTTGATGCCGCCGCTGGAACGGTCGAGCGGCGAGTAGTGGGTGAGCGGCTCCCGCGCCAGCACCACGCCGCCGTTGTGGGGAGCCAGGTGCCGCACGTGCTTGCGTTCCATGCCCTCGAGGAGCGACACCAGCACCTCGGTGACGGGCGCGCCGGCCAGCACCTCGCGGAAGGCGACCTCCGCCTTGCGCGCGTCGCGTGGGCGTAGGCCCCGGAAGTCGCGCCCCAGCGCCCGGGTGAGGCGATTGCGCAGCTCCGGCGGCAGGCCCAACGCCCGCCCCAGGTCCTGCAGGGCCAGGGGCAGCTTGTAGGTGATCTTGTTGCACACCATCGCCTCGGTGGTGGCGCCGAAGCGCTCCTCCACCCAGGCCAGCACCTCGTCGCGGCGCGCCGAGGAGATGTCGATGTCGACGTCGGGCATGCTGGTCTTGCCGGTGTGCAGGAAGCGCTCGAAGAGCAGGTCGTGCTTCACGGGGTCGGCCTGGGTGATGCCCAGCAGGTAGCAGGTGATGCTGGCGGCGGCGGAGCCGCGTCCGGCCGCCAGGATGCCGTGGCGGCGGCAGTAGTCGGTGACCTCGGCGGCGACCAGGAAGAACTCGGCCAGTCCCAGCGCGCGCACGGCGCCGAGCTCCTCTTCCAGGCGAGCGCGCGCGGCGGGCAGGCGCTCGCCCTGGTAACGCTCGAGCAGCGCGGCGTAGCAGCGCTCCTCCAGGTGCCGCTCCGGGGTGGTGTCCGGCGGGATGCGAGCCCGGGGGGGCACCAGCCGTTCGGGGAGCAGCTCGAAAGTGGCCCTCTCGGCCACCCAGGTAGCGTTGAGGGCCGCTTCCGGGAAGGGGAGGCGGTCCTGGGCCTCGTCCGGGTCCGGAAGGGCTTGACAGGCGTTCTGGGGCCTCTTGGGGTGCAGTTCCTGCACGCTCGTGCCCAGCCGGGCACAGGTGAGGGCGTCGTAGAGGCGATAGTCGTCGGGTTCGGCGTAGCGCACCTCGGGCGCGGCCACCACCGGCAGCCCGAGGCTCTGGGCGAGGCGCCTCAGCACGCGCGCGCGGCGCTCGTCCCAGCGCTGGCGGTCGTGGAAGAGCTGCAGGTAGAGGCGCTCCGGGAAGGCGCCCTGCAGCTCGCGCAGCAACCGCTCCAGCGCCGCGACGCGGCGCGCGGCCAGCCAACGGGCCACCACCCCGTCGCGCGGCCCCGTCAGCAGCAGCACGTCCTGGGTGTGCGCCAGCAGCACGGGGTAGGGGAGATCGCGCTCCTCGCGCTCCAGGGCGGCGCTGATGAGGCGGTTGATGGCGGCGTAGCCCGCACGGGAGGCGGCCAGCGCCACGAAAGGGTAGACGTCGCCCTCGATGCGGACCGGCAGGGTGGCGCCGATGAGCGCCCGGAGGCCGGCCTCGTGGGCGGCCTGGAAGAGCTCGACGGCGCCGCTGACGCTGAGATCGTCGGTGAGGGCGAGCCAGCGGTAGCCCCGCTCGGCGGCGCGGCGGACCAGCGTGGTGGGGCTGGCCGTGCCGGCGCCGAGGCTGTAGTAGGAGTGGACGTCGAGGAGTGCCCTCAGTCGTTGGCTCGAGCCACCCACCAGGCATCCCCCTCCCGGAACAGCTCGACGGCGCCGCCGCCGCGGAGCTCGAGCAGGAGGTAGTCGCGGTGGACCTCCCGCTCCCACCAGCGGCCGTCGTAGCGCCAGCGGTCCAGCACGCGGGTGACCGGGTATCGGTGGAGGCGGCCGGCGCCCTCCCGGCGCGGGGGAGGCGCGGGACGCGCCGCAGGGCGCGCCCCGGCCGGAACGGGAACGGGGCCGCCGCGTGCGGCGGCCGGGGAGGTCGGGGAGGCGCTGGCCCTAGGAGCCGGTTCTCGCCAGCTCACCAGCACCGGTTGTCGGCCCCGCAGGGTGACCTGAGCGGGGAGCATGAGCATGCGCATCGAGAGCCTCCGGGAGGGGGGAGAGGAGCGGCGGGGTGGCCGGGCGCGGTGGCGTCGGGGCGAGGACGCCGTCGTCCGCGAGCCCGCTGAACAGCGGCACCGCCGCCGCGCGCACCAGGTGGCGATGCTCGGCAGGGCCGCCTTCGATCGTGCCCGTCATGGGTGCGCCCGCCGCGGGCGCGGTCGGCCGCTTTCGGCGCGCGCCCGGCCGGGGGGCGTCGCCGGCGGCGTCCGCGCTCGCCGGTGCCAGCCGCTCCCACCCCCAGGCGAGGTCGTCCGCCTCGGCGTAGGGATCGCGCCAGACGAAACGCACCATGGCGTGGGGGTAGCGTTCGAGCGCGGTTTCCAGCGCGCGCTGGCGCTCTTCGCGGGCGCGCCACAGGCCGCTCTGGAGCCCCAGGCGCCGCGGCGCGGCGAGCTCGAGGGTCAGGCGCTCGATGCCGGCCTCGGCGGCGCCGCTGTCCTGCAAGGCGAAGAGCGCCTGTTGCCGGATCTGGCGGGCGCGTGCCAGCGGCCGCTTGCTGAGACGGGTGGCGCTGCGCTCCTTCCCGTCGCGGCCCGCGGTGAGGGTGAGGCGCCTGGCGGCGCGCCCTGCCAGGGCGCACTCCAACGCCGTCGACAGGCGTTCGAGCGCGGGCAGCAGCTCGCGCGGCTCGCGCGCCGGCTCCTCGAAGGTGAGGGAGCGTTGCAGCACCTCCGGCGGGCGATGGGGGCGCAGGCGGGTGCGGTAGGGGCCGTGCAGGTAGGGGAGGAGGGCGTCGGCCTCCTCCCCCAGGTAGGAGCGCACCTGGGAGGCGCTCCAGTGGGCCAGCTCGCCGACCGTGGCGAGGCCGAGCCACTGCAGGCGGATGAGGTTCTTGCCGGAGAGCCCCACCCCCTTGAGGAAGCGCAGCGGGAGGCGCGCCAGGAAGGGGGCCTCGCTCCCCGGCGCCACCTCGCGGAGCCGGCCGGGGCGGGTGGAGAGGGCGGCCAGCTCGGCGATCTCGCGGCCGGCGGCGACACCGGCGCGGACGCGGTAGCGCTCCGCCAGCGCCTGCGCCTCGTGCGCCTCCAGGCGCAGGAAGAGCCGGCCGCGGCCCCCCTCCTCCAGCCAGGGGGTGACGTCGTGCAGCTCGCGCAGCAGAAGCTGCCAGGCGTGCTCGACCTCCGGCTCGCGGCTCGTGACCACCCGCAGCCCCTCCACCCGCATGCGTGCGCCGCTCAGGCGCATGCCGGGGGTGATGCCGTGGCGATGGGCCGCGGCCGAGGCGTGGAGGACGCGGCCCTCCTCGGCGCAGACGAGGGCGGCCTGGGCCAGCGCGGGATCGGCACGTTGCGCCAGGTAGAGGGGGAGAGGATCGAAGCAGAGCGCCGCGATGCGGGGCTCGGTGCCGATGGGGACGGCTTTCGTTGCACGGCGAGCGGGTGCTAGCATGGGCGCGTACCTAGGGAAGGCCGCACGGCGGCCTACTCGGGGCGGCGAAGGGGCACATTCCTTGCTTGGCGGCGGTGGATGTGCCCTTCGTTATGGCGCGGCGCACCCCGGAGCGGGGCGCCCCGGCCGGTGCGGGAGGCGAGGGGAGCGGTGGGGCGTCAATCCCCCCCTTCGACGAGCAGCTCCTCGACCACCTCGCCGCGCAGCAGGCCGCGGAAGACGCCGTCGATGTGGAGTTCCTCCGCCGGGACGCCGAGGGTGGGGTAGGCGGGGTTGTGGGGTCGCAGTCGGTAGCGCCGGGGTTCGCCGCCGCGCCACTCGAGGTACTTGAGGGTGGTCTCGTCCTCGCCCACGCGCACGGCACAGATCTCGCCGGAACGCTGCGGCGGGGTTCGCTGCAGCAGCACCACGTCGCCGTGCTCGATGCGGTCGGCCATGGAGTCGCCGCGCACCCGCAGGGCGAAGTGGTCGGGGCGGTTGCGCAGGGCGAGGTAGGCCTCCGGGTCGGGGTAGCTGCCGACGGGCACGCCGGCGGCGATCTCGCCGAAGAGGGGCACGCCGGCCGCCGTTCCCCGCAGCGTGACGAGCGGGCTGCGGCCGGGGCCGCGGCCCTCGATGCGAAGCTCCCCCTTGGCCTCCAGCGCGCGCAGGTGCTCACGCAGGGTGGGGTAGCGGATGCCGAAGCGCCGCGCCAGCTCCGCCAGCTCCGGAAGCCGGCCGTGGCGCGCTTGGGCGGCGCGCAGCGCGTCCAGG
>JARRMM010000134.1:0-6660 GCA_037386005.1 Deinococcales bacterium
TCGCTCGCGTAGGGGCGTTCGCGGACCGGGCACACCAGACGGGCCAGTTCGGGGCGCAGGTCGGGGTAGGCGGGGTCGGGCAACGACTGTCCGCGCGCGAGCCCGCTCCAGGCGGTCGACGCCAGCGCGAGGGCGCATGCGAGGAGGACCCACGGCGCAGCGCGGACGGTCACGACTCCAGCATTAGCAGGGGGACGAGGCTGACGATCCGTAGGCGTCACGGGGTCCGCCCACGAAGGGCGCGTCGCGACAGGTCGGGTGTGTTGGAGCGCGACTGGTCGCGCGGCGCCGGGTCCTTGGAGCCCCTACGCCGCGCGCTCGTCCAGCGGGCGAGCTGGTTGGACCGGCTAGTTGGAAAGGCTGGGCGCCCCTCCGCCGACCTCGCCACACGCCACCACGGTCGACAGCTTGTCGGGGGCGAGGTGCACGCGCAGCGAGAAGTTGCCCTCGAGCAGCGTGGCCAGCGGCACGTCGACGAGCGTCGAGCTCATGCCGGCGCTGCCGTCGACGTTCGTCAAGGGGTAGGCGACGGGGCCCATGGGCTGGCAGTCGCCCACGTGGATGTGTGCCGGGTGGTCACCCCCACCCGGGGTACCGGTCACATTGAGGGTGACGAGGGTCTGTGACCCGAGCTTGTCGAGGGTCGCGGTGCCGGAGACACCGCTGTCCCCGACCGCGGCGAGCGGGTAGGCGACGGAGTTCGTGCCTGCGGCGGTGAGGCTCGGCGGCAGGATCACCGAGTCGATCACGTGGATGACGCCGTTGGAGGCCACGATGTCCGTGGCGGTGACCTGAGCATCGTCCACCATCACGCCCTTCGCGCTGGTCGTGATGGTGATGGGCTCACCCTCGGCCGTGGTGGCGGAGCGCAGCTTCACGACGTCGGCCGCCATCAGCTTGCCCGGCACGACATGGTACGTGAGGACCTTCACCAGGGCCTGCTTGTCCGCCAGCAGCGCGTCGAGCTGGCCGGCGGGGAGCTTCGCGAAGGCGGCGTCGGTCGGGGCGAAGATGGTGAAGGGACCGGGGCCGTTCAGGGTATCGACCAGGCCCGCTGCCTGCACGGCCTTCACCAACGTGCTGAACTGCGGGTTGGACGCGGCGATCCCGACGATGGTCTGAGCGGACGCGGCGCTCGCCGTCACGACGAGAGCAACGACCAGGCTGATGAGCAACGTGCGCGTGCGATGCATGCTTCCTCCTCCGCGGATCTCGGTGACGTGCTGGCTGCCAGGGACTCGCCGGACCACGCCCCCATCCGTACGAACGTTGAACACAGGTTATACAGCGCGGCATCATCGCAACCGCGGCCCCGCCCACACTCCCGTCGAGGTGCTCAACGACCTGTCCATGCTGGATGCGCTCCTCCGACCGCGATCGGAGGCCCTGATCGACCGGGCGGTGCGAGGCGCCGAGCGAGAGGGGTGAGGCGCAGGGGGTGAGGCGCAGGGGGTGAGGCGCAGGGGGGGCGACCATGGGACCGTCGGTCCGGACCGCGCCACGCCTCCACGTCTCCCCGGGCGAGCCGTGCCAGGATGGCGTTGCGTTCCCAGGAGGACAGCCATGCCCACCGCGTCCATCAACGGCACCACCCTCTACTACGAGATCCACGGCGAAGGTCTCCCCTGTCTGGTCATGCACGGCGGGCTGGGGCTCGACCACCACTACCTGACGCCCGGCCTCGACCCGCTGGGCGACGTGATGCAGCTCATCTACTACGACCACCGCGGCAACGGCGCCTCCGGCAGGCCGCCCCGCGAGACGCTCACGCATGCGCAAATGGCCGACGACGCGGCCACCCTCGCCAGCCACCTGGGGCACGACCGGGTCGCGGTGCTCGGCTTCTCCTACGGTGGCTTCATCGCCCTGGAGTTCGCGCTGCGCCACCCCCGGCGGCTCAGCCACCTGATCCTGATGGGGACGGCCCCCGCCTTCGGCTACGGCGACGAGGTGCTAGCCAACGCTCGCCGCATGGGGGCGAGCGAGGCCCAGCTGGAGCAGCTCGGATCCGACGCCGAGCCCGTTTCCGACGAGGCGTTCGAGGAGCACATCGAGGCGCTGTGGCCGCTCTACTTCCACGACTACCGCCCCGAGTACGCGCGCCTACTCGACGACGTCGTCTTCTCGGTCCGGGGTCAGCCGCCGGAGGAGGAGACCGCAGGCTACGACGTCACCGCGCGCCTCGGCGAGATCAGCGTGCCGACGTTGATCCTCTCCGGGCGCAGCGACTTCGTGTGCCCACCGTCGCAGGCGGAGATCCTGCACAGGGGCATCCGCGGCTCGGAGCTGCGCACCTTCGAGAGGAGCGGGCACATGCCGTACGTGGAGGAGCCGGAGGCGACCTTCGCGGCGGTGCGCGAGTGGCTGGTGCGGCATGGATGAAGCCGGCATGGAAGGGCCGGCGCCCTCCGCCCGTGCAACGTGGCGGAAGGCGCCGGCTCCCAGCCTCTCCGTCCGCAGGTGCCGGGGCGTCCCGGTCCGTCTGCCCGCAGAGAGAGCGCTGCGTCGTGCTCAGCGCAGGTCGAAGCGGTCGGCGTTCATGACCTTGGCCCAGGCCGCCGCGAAGTCCTGCACGAACTTCTCCTCCGCATCGTCCTGGCCGTAGACCTCGGCGATCGCGCGCAGCTCCGAGTTGGAGCCGAAGACGAGGTCGACGCGCGTGGCGGTCCACTTCTGCTCCCCGGTCGCCCGGTCGAGCCCCTCGAACACGTCCGCATCCTCCGAGGTCGGCTTCCACTCGGTGTCCATGTCGAGCAGATGGACGAAGAAGTCGTTGGTGAGCGTGCCGGGGCGGTCCGTGAAGACGCCGTGCGCGGACTGGCCGACGTTCGCGTTCAACATGCGCATGCCGCCGACGAGCACCGTCATCTCGGGCGGCGTCAGCGTCAGGAGTTGCGCCTTGTCGACCAGCAGCTCCTCGGGCCGCACCTCGTACTTAGTCTTCTGGTAGTTGCGGAAGCCGTCCGCGACCGGTTCCAGCTCGGAGAACGCGTCGACGTAGGTCTGCTCCTGCGAGGCATCGGTGCGCCCGGGCGCGAAGGGCACCTGCACGTCGTGGCCGGCGTCCTTGGCGGCCTTCTCGACGGCCGCGCAGCCGCCCAGCACGATCAGGTCGGCGAGCGACACCTTTTTGCCGCTGGACGGCGCCTCGTTGAACGCCTTCTGGACCCCTTCGAGGGCTCCCAGCACCTTCGCCAGCTGGGCGGGCTGGTTGACCTCCCAGTCCTTCTGCGGAGCGAGGCGGATGCGCGCCCCGTTGGCACCGCCGCGCTTGTCGGAGCCGCGGTAGGTCGAGGCCGACGCCCAGGCGGTCGCGACCAGCTCGGGGCCCGACGGCCCAGAGGCGAGGATCTTGGCCTTGAGGTCGGCGATGTCGGCCGCGTCGATCAGCTCGTGGTCGACCTCCGGCACGGGATCCTGCCAGATCAGCTCCTCCTCCGGGACCTCGGGGCCCAGGTAGCGGGAGCGCGGGCCCATGTCGCGGTGGGTCAGCTTGAACCAGGCGCGGGCGAAGGCGTCGGCGAGCTCTTCGGGGTGCTCGTGAAAGCGCCGCGCGATGGGCTCGTAGATGGGGTCGAAGCGCATCGCCATGTCCGCGTCGGTCATCATGATCGGGACCCGCTTCGAGGGATCGTCGACCGCCGGCGCCATGTTGTCGTCGGTGGATTGCTTGGGCACCCACTGCCAGGCACCCGCCGGGCTCTTCACCGACTCCCACTCGTTGCCGAACAGCATGTCCAGGTAGCTCATGTCCCACTCGATCGGCGTCGGCGTCCACGAGCCCTCGAGGCCGCTGCCTATGGTATCGGGGCCCTTGCCGCTGCCGTAGCGGCTGGTCCAGCCCAGGCCCTGCTCCTCGATCGGCGCGCCCTCGGGCGGGGGACCGACCAGCGCCGCATCACCGGCACCGTGCGTCTTCCCGAAGGTGTGGCCACCGACGGTGAGCGCCACCGTCTCGTAGTCGTTCATCGCCATGCGCGCGAACGTCTCGCGGACGTCCTGGCCGGACTTCACGGGATCGGGCTTGCCGTCCGGCCCTTCCGGATTCACGTAGATGAGACCCATCTGGACCGCCGCGAGCGGGTTCTCGAGCTCCCGGTCGCCGGAGTGGCGCGTGTCGGCGAGCCACTCGGACTCTGACCCCCAGTACACGCTCTCGTCGGGTTCAAAGACGTCCTCGCGTCCGCCGCCGAAGCCGAAGGTCTTGAAACCCATCGACTCCAGGGCGCAGTTGCCGGCCAGGACGTAGAGGTCGGCCCAGGAGATCTTGTTGCCGTACTTCCGTTTGATGGGCCACAGCAGCCGGCGCGCCTTGTCGAGGAGCACGTTGTCCGGCCAGCTGTTGAGCGGAGCGAAGCGCTGCTGCCCCGAGCCTGCGCCGCCACGACCGTCCCCGATGCGGTACGTGCCCGCGCCGTGCCAGGCCATGCGGATGAACAGCGGTCCGTAGTGGCCGTAGTCTGCCGGCCACCAGTCCTGCGAGTCGGTCATCAGCGCGTAGAGGTCCTTCTTCACCGCCTCGAAGTCGAGCTTGGCGAACTCCTGGGCGTAGTCGAAGTCCTCCCCCATGGGCGTGGGGCGAGGCCCGTTCTGCTTGAGGATGTGCAACGGCAACCGGTTCGGCCACCAGTCGCGGTTCGACTTCGCTTCGGTCGTCGTGTGCGCGACCGGGCACTTGTTGGCGTCCGTGTCGGGTTTGTCCGCCATTCTTGCCTCCCATCTCCTGCCGCATCCCGGTGCCGGGGACACCCCGGCGCCAGGATCCAGCCCATGCGCGCAGCGGTCGGTTCCTCGAGGTCAAGGACGGGGTGTGAACGCCGGGCCCTGCCACGAGGCCGGCTTCGCTCGGAGGGCGAGCTGCCGACCGGGCAGCAGCGACTGGACCGAAGTCTACCGCGCGTTGCGCGGGTCAGATGGACGTGCACGAAACGTCTCGTTGGACCTTGCGTGCTTCAGGAAGGATAGCGGCAGGGGCGCGACGCAACCCCTCGGACGATCGTCCCCGTCCCGCGGGCGGGACGCGGTCTCTTCCCGCGGGAAGTCCCAGACGCCCATGCGCGCCGGTTCCCACCCACGCGCCCCGACGCGCACCGACCGAGGACGCTCCGCATCCTGGTTCGTCATGCCCCTGGCTACGCGCGCTCGCGCTGGACGACGTCTCCCAAGTCGGTGGTAGGTCGCTCCCGCCGCAACGCGAGCAGCGTGCGCAGGACGATGTCGGGCCGCAGCAGACGGATGGGAGGCGACCGCACGCCGAAGACGTCCATGAAGGCCCTGGCGACGACCGGGTCGCGGTGGCTCGCACGGGTGACCCGCTTGGAGTAGCCGGTGACGAGGCGCCACCCGAAGGTGCGCGGCGCCTGGATGTCCGGTTGCAGCAGGTCGTTGTTCGTGACGAACGTCCAGGAAGCGTTCGTGAGCGCGCGGGTCGACCGGAAGAAGCGGGGCCCGACGCGATGTCGGCCGACGCGCCCCACGACCTGCCGGAGCTCCACGGCCTCCCGCGCAGCGACGTTCATCCCGCGCGCGAAGTGCGGGTTGGTGGCGCACAGGGCGTCGCCGAGCACGACCAACCCGTCGGGGAAGCGGCGCATCAGGTCGTAGCGGTGCCGGACGTTCGCCGGGAACCCACCCGTGACGGCGTCCCCGAGGGGCTCGGCCGCGCACACGAGATCGTAGATGTCGCGCGCCCAGAGCGAGCGCGCGTAGGCGCGGAACCCGTCCAGATCGGCCGGAGCCTGATCCCCGGCGAGACCCATCAGAGACACCATCCAGCGCTCACCTTGCACGACGAGCGCGCCGCCCTGGCGGTGCGTGCCGGGGAGGGTCGCGATCATGATGCCGAGGCGATCCTCCGGGACCTCTCCCCCGCGACGGAAGAAACGCGTGGTGTAGCGGGCGTCCACGTCGAGCCGTTGCACCGGCGGAGAGCCGTACCCGAGGTCCTCCAGCCATCGGGGTGTGTGGGAGGCACGGCCCATCGCGTCCAGCACGAGGTCGGCCTCGAGCACCTCTTCATCGGCACCACGTTCGCGGGCGACGCGGACGCCCCGGATGTCGCGCCCACCGTTCGCGGCCTCGAGGCCGAGCACGCGGGTGGCGTCACGGAGGGTCACGTTGTCGAGGGCGACGACGCGGTCGCGAACGACGCGCTCGATCAACGGGCGCGTCGCGGCCACGAGAATCCACGCCGGGTCCAGTCCGTCCAGGAGCACGCGATCACCTCCGGCCAGCATGCGATGGTCACCGCGACCGTCGAGCAAGCGGGCGCCAGCAGCGCGTAGATCCTCCGTGATGCCCGGCAGGAGCGCATCGAGCGCGGCCACGCCGCCCGGCAGGAGGAAGTGCACGTGCGTCCCCTGGGGAACCCCGCGCCGCGGCGCGTCATCGGGGCCATCCCCGGCGGCCGGGAGGGGATCGCGCTCGACCACGGTGACCCGCCGGGCCCGAGTCGCCAGCGCGGCTGCCGCTGCCAAGCCTGCCATGCTGGCTCCGAGCACGACAGCGTGCTCGACGGTGGCGTTGCGTGTTCTCGTCCCGCGCGTGTTGCCGGCCATCGGTGAACCCTCCCCCGGGACCGCGGCCGGTCCCGTTGAACGCCAATCTAGGTCGGAGCGCGCTGGGATGCACCAGTGAAAACCCTGGGACGCAGGATCGGCC
>JARRMM010000135.1:0-17559 GCA_037386005.1 Deinococcales bacterium
CTCCCAGTCCTTACGTCCTGTTCGATGTTGCCGCGACTACTCTTGCCCCGCCAGGCTCGCGTCGCCAACGCGCGAACGACGACTCACCGCACCAGGCAGCACCGGCGCACGACCTACTGACCGTCCCCAACTCGCCACGTCTCAGCCATGAGCCGGCCACGGCTGAACCCGCACCTGGTAAGGGCCCCGAGCGCCGTGGCGCCCAGGAACGAGGATCCGACGCGCGCGATGACGCCCCACCACGGTTCCCTCGTGTCCCATCTCACGAGAAGGAAGCCTCCATCGCGCCCACGCCCGTTCACGACACCTAGGGAAGGTACTTCACCAGCAAGGCATCGGCGGCGCCCAAGCTCGTCTGCCCCGGCAGCGTGCCGGCCGTGTATCCCGTGGCGATCGCCTCACCCACACTGTTCACCGCCACACCTGCGCCGAACTCGGTGGCACTGCTCCCGAACTGCCGAGTCCAGACGAGCGTCCCCTCGTCGTCGACCTTGGCCACAAGCGCATCGAGCAGGCCAAGGTTGACGTTTCCGGGCAGGCTTCCGTCCGTCTCTCCGATCAGAACCGCATTGCCCATGCCATCGATCGCCACGTCTCGGCCGTAGTCGGCGCCCGCCGTGCCGAACTGGAGCGTCCACTGGGAGCTCCCCTGGGCGTCGTACGCTGCGACGACTACGTCGACGCTCCCGGCGCCCACCTGACCCGGCAACGTCCCAGATGTGGAGCCCACGACAACGGTGCTGCCGTCAGCGCCCAACGCGACCCCGTCGACCCCATCACCAGCACTGGTGCCGAACTGCCGAACCCACAGGACACCGCCCTGGCCATCCATCTTGGCCAGGAAGGCGTCAGCGCCCCCAGCGCTGGTCTGGCCCGGCAGCGCATCGTACGTCGACCCCGCGAGCAAGGCGTTGCCGTCGCCATCCACCGCCACGTCCGTACCGAAGTCGCCGTTGCTGCTGCCGAACTGCCGAGCCCACAACTGCGTGCCCTGGCTACTGTATTTCGCAACGAACACATCGGCCAGACCGGCACTCAACTGCCCCGGGAATGCCCCGGCCGTATTCCCCACCACGAAGACGTTGCCGACGCCGTCTGCCGCCACCCCATGCCCCTCGTCGGCGGCACTCGTTCCGAACTGCCTCACCCACAGCAGCGTGCCTTGGACGTCGTACTTCGCCACGAACGCATCGGACAGGCCCGCACTCGCCTGGCCCGGCATGGCCCCGTAGGTCCGACCGACCACGAAGGCATTGCCGGCACTGTCGACGGCAACGTCATAACCGTCGTCCTGTGCGCTGGTGCCTAGTTGTCGCACCCAGAGCGCCGTCCCCTGAGCATCGAACCTGGCGACGAACACGTCGTTCAGGCCGGCGTTCGGGTAGCCGCCCAGGCTGCCGCTGGTGTAGCCGGCCACAACGACATGGCCACCTTCGGCTACCGCGATGCCCTCACCGAAATCCGTCCCACCGCTACCGAACTGACGGAGCCAGGTGGCAACGGTGCTGTTGGTCCCGTTCGCGATGACGTTGGCGGTCTCGAACACCGTGTGGCCGTGGCCATCGTTCACGCTCAACTTGACCGTGTACAGGCCCGGAACCGCATAACCGTGAACATGCGACGTCACACTCACGCAATCGCCGAAGGAAACGTCATCGACGCCGTCCATCTCGACGTCAAGCGTGCATGTCAACGCATCGCCATCGGCGTCGAGCACGTTCCAGTCAAACCTTGCCGAAGTCACGGGCACCGCACGGGTCGAGAAGCTCGCAATCTCCGGTGCAACGTTCGGCGCGCCGCCACCGTCGGGGGCGCTACAGCCACCAAGGCCCACGAGCACAACCAACCCTGCCAATGCAACACCCAGCCGCCCTACCATGACGCCACCACGCGATCCGCAACCCGCCCCCATGCCTCCCCCAACACGGTTTGACCAAGCATCGTGTCTCCGGAACCTACCCCTCCGCCAACGCCGCCTCTTCGGCCTCCGAGAACCCTGCGCCCAGGCAACGCGCCCACCCCAGGGTGCCCTGAGGTCAGCGCCGCGCCTCCGGGCCCGACTTCTCCCCTCACCCCCAGCGCCACGAACCAAGACCCGTGCCTCGCGAACCACCGCGACAGGATCGAGCGGAGCACTGGATCACCTCCCGCTGCAGCTTCCGGCCAAGGCAACCCACACAGACCGCGACACCGACACCCAAGCCAGCGGCGCTCGCCCCTCGACCGCACTCGAGGCACTGCAAGCACCGGCCACGCACACGACCTGCTTTGAAGACGAAAGGGCAAGCAAGGCCGCCCCACTTCACGCTAGGCCGGAGCGCGTCGCCGAACCAGAGACACTTGCCCTCCCGCCGCAAGCGGAGTTGCCCAAGTCCGGTGACCAACCCTCTGGCTGACAAGAATCGATGCGATGAACCGCGCTGGGTTTGATGGAGGCTCCGTCCTCACAGGAACGGGAAACCAAGACTGGGCACCTCTTGACCGAGCCGCGCCAGAGCGCCGACCTCACCGCCAGCCATGTGGCGAATCAACAAGCCTCGACCACCCGCCCAAGAGTCATCGCCCTACCAGCGGTAACGCCAGGCAGCTCGTTCTCAGGCGCCACAAACGGACACCTGCGACAACGCTCGTGGGCCTCCGCTCGGGCAGTCAACGACCAGGGCTCAAGCGCGGAGGACAGCCATCCCTACAGCCGTCTGCCCGCCGCACCTGACCAGACAGAGCCAAGCCCTGCCCCCGTCGCGAACCTCGGGCCCGAACCAGATTCTGCAGCCTCGCTCGAACGTGACCATCTCGAGACCTCAAGGGACCCCCACGGGACCCCCGGGAGCTACATTGCCAATGGGATCCCAACACCCGAACCACCTCGCCGAACCGCGCGATCGGCCGAAACACCCTAGGAGGTCGCACACCATGACAAGACTCCGACTACCCACAGTCACCGCAATCCTCGCAATCGCGATCAGCCTGGCCGCCTGCGGGACACAACCCGACGCCGTCACACTCCAGCCCCAGAACGCACCCACCTTCATGCCCCGCATCTACGCCGACGGCAAGGTATGGGGCACCAAGGGAAACTCCACGCTGCCCGCACCCAACGACAACAACCAGCAGTCCTTCGACAAACTGTACAAGATCACCAACAGCAACAACCCCGCAGGACAGCTCCCAGTCTCCGAAGCCGGCCCAGGAAACCCGCTCTACAACGGCGGCCGCTGGTCCACCCACACCGCCGAATGGACCACAGCAGCCTTCACGGCACTCGGCACCGTGCCCGTCCTGACCTCGTACGAGGACATCCTGCAGCAACAGGCCCAGGGACACCTCACGATCACCCAGGGCGACCCGAGCGGCGCCTACCCCTACTTCCAATGTCCACTCCTACCCGTCAAGCAACACTGACCCCAGGAAACCACCACCAGGCCAGGCCCCAAAACGAGCTGCAGGGACCGGCGCACTGCGATGGCTGCCCTACTGCCATACAGCTCCAGGCACTGCATGCCGCCAGCAGGCCTCCGGAAGCGACACACGCCTGGTTGACGCCCCCGCCCCAAGCTCGCCCTTACAACCCGAGCTGCAAGAACCCCAACGGCTGCAACCGCACCCAAAAACGATGCAGGCATCGGAGAGCCATCGCCCGTGCGCAACACCCAAGACACCGGCAACACGAAGGAAGCCGCTCCCCACGAGTCGGGCTCTGCCCCGGACTCCTTGTCAGCGCGTCATGGCTTCGAGTGCTATACAACCCACCACAAGGTGAAGGGCGTGGCTCACGCGAACGGGGAACGTCCCCTGGAGTTGTGCAGATTCAACGGGCAGCCACGAACCTGGCACCGGACACCAGTTCGCGCTGCGTCTGCTCGTTGGCCCAGTAGCTCGACCCGGGCGATGCCTGCCCGAAACGGCCGGCCAAGCCACCGCCTGCAGGACACGCCCGAGCATCGCTTGACCAGCTACCGAAGATTCATCGCTCACCAGCGGTAGTGTCATTCGACTCTAGTGTTAACGTTCTACACGACGTTCCTGTGACAATCCCTGCGCCCATGCCTTGGGTCGTCAACGACCGGGCCCTGGACAAGAGCGGCAGTCGCCCCATCGCTGGCAAGCAGCGTACCGACCGCTCGACCATCGCCGCATCGACACGCTCCGCTTCGAAAGTCGGGATCGGTGAGCCCGGGCCCCGGCACCAAGCGCAACGGCGTCCACGAAACTGGATCAACTCCAGCATGCCGAGCTGCTGCCATGCGTGTCTGGCGTGCGGCCTCCGTGGGGCGCAGGACGTACGTCCGTAGCAAGGCCATGGCCCGCCGCCTACACTGTCCTTCCCCAACACGCCGTTGCAGCGTTCAACCTCGTCGTCCTTCGTTAGCCTCCGGGAGGAAGGTGGTGCAGACAACCCCGAAGGAAACGGCGTCCGCCTCTCCGTCGGTGGCGACACGCTCCCGAACCGAAGGGAAGGCAGTCATGCGGGTATGGCTCCTGGTACTGACGCTGGGGCTGGTGGCATCCTTGATGAGCTGCACCGGCGCACCCGATGATGAGACCGGGCTCGACCCGGAGCTCGGCACACTCGCCGTCGCAGTGGACGGCACCGATGTCAAGGTCACGAACGACAACGGCAACGTGGACGGCGGCGTTCCCACCCCAAGCTTCGACGCCAAGAACGTGCAATCGAACGAGACCAGTGTGGCCATCAGCCCCGCGAACGCCAACATCGTCGGGGTGGCCGCCAACGACTGGGGAATGGCCCCCGTCTTCCTCAACGCCTGGCTGGGCGTATACCTTTCCGCCGTCGGGGGCACCACCTGGTTCAACACCATGGTGCCCGGCTTCCCCAGCGACCTATCACCGGCAGGGCTGGCCTCGCCGCTCCACGGCCTCGACTTCTCCAACGACCCCACGGTGCGCTTCGACGCGGACGGCAATCTGTACGTCTCCGGCATCGCTGCGAACGTCTGATTCGACCATGCCGAGAGAACCATCGACACCGTGTTCTTATTCGCCCGCCGCAGCAGCCCTTCGGCGGCGCCGGCATCTTCGACGACAAGAGCTGGCTTGCGATCGACGCCCATGCCGCCAGCCCCTGCTACGGCACGATGTACTTCGCCTACGCCAGCTTCCGCGGCGTCGCGGGTGCCTTCCCGATCGTCGTTGCGACCTCCACGGACGGCGGGCGCTCCTTCGCCCAACCGCGTCCGGTCACCCAACGAGGACGACAGGGCACGGTGGCCACACAGGGAGCGAATGTCGCCGTTGCTACCGACGGAACGCTCTACCTCTCCTACCGGACGTTCCCCACGCCGTCGGACCCGCAGGTCCGCCTGCAGGTCGTTCGATCCGACGACTGCGGCAGGCACTTCTCGCCGCCCGTGACGGCGGCGGTACTCCAGCCGATGCCCCACCAGGCGGAGGGCCTGAACTTCCGCACGCCCACCATGCCCTGGATCGCCGTCGATGACACGGCCCCCGAGACCCTGTACGTGGCGTTCATGGCCGTTCCGACAAGCGCTACCGACGCCGACGTCTTCACGGCACGCTCGACCGACGGCGGCTTCACCTGGAGCACTCCCGTCAGGGTCAACGACGACAGCACCCACAAGCACCAGTTCTGGCCCACCATCGACGTGAGTGGCGGGAGGCTGCACGTGGCGTGGTACGACCTGCGCAATAGCACCCATCCGAGCGACCCCACGCTCGGCAACGAGGCCCTCGACGTGTACTATGCCTCCAGCACAGGCAGCTCCTACCCAACCTTCGATGCCAACACCCGCGTGACCGACGTGTCCCACAACCCCAACTGCCTCATGTACGGCAACGACACCTTCGCCTTCCACGGCGACTACATCGAGCTCGACGCCACCTCAACGACAACCCAAACCACGGTCCACGTGGCGTGGGCCGACAACCGCGACGTCGACCCGTGCGACCTCGACCCCTCCCCCAACTACCCGCCCTACGACGACTGGTTCACCGGCCTGCTCAACCAGAACATCTACCGTTGCACCACGGCCGGGCACCACCTGCTGTGCCGACCCTGAACGTCGGGCACCAGGAAGCGCGCTGGGAGATTTGCGCGTCTCGCAGACTGCCCTGTGCTTCTGATACGACCTGACCAACTCAGTGGCCTTACCTCCGCGCGAATCAACGTGGCGCTTGGGTCGCAGCCCGAGAGCGATTCTCCAGGAAGCCACCCAGGGCGACCCTCTGGCCACCTGCCGAAGAATCATCGCTCACCAGCGGTAGTGCCGATTGTGTAGTTTTTACGTTCTACACGGACTTCCTGCGACCATTCTTGCGCCCATGACCTTGGGTCGTCAACGACCGGGGAATAGACAGGAGCGACATGACGCAACCCAGTCGCCCCCTAGCTAACAAGCGGCGCACCGACCGCTCGACAATCGCCGCATCGACAACCTCAGCTTCAGAGGTCGGGATCGGTGAGATCGGGATCCGGCACCAAGCGCAACGGCGTCCACCGAACTGGGTCAACTCCAAACCGGCCTTCACCCGGAGCCCTCGCCAAGCAGATTCTTTGCTCCAATGGTCAAGCCCGTCCTTGTACGTGCTCTCGCCCTCCGTCCGCGCCGAACATCAGAGCCGCCGAAGATCACACGCGGCCCTCGTCACCGGTGTGCACGACGACGATCGGGGCATCCGACTCTTGTCACATACCGCCACGCCAACCCACGCTGGATTCATACCCACGGAGGCGACACGATGGATGCACCCACAGAAAGGTATGCCGCCCGACTGCAGATCGACTACCCCGAACGGCTCGACCGGCCCACGAGCTTCTTCCGGCTCATCTGGATCATCCCCATCGCCATCATCCTCGCCCTCCTGACCGCCACCGGTTCCGAGACGGTCATCACCGCTACCGGCCACCACGTGACGCGCAACACCGGCGGCATCACCACCGGCCTGTGGCTCGCAACCCTGCTGATGATCGTCTTCAGGGCCCGCTACCCACGCTGGTGGTTCGACTTCGCCCGCGAGCTGGCGCGCTTCGGCGCCCGCGTCACCGCCTACCTGGCCCTGCTGACCGACGCCTACCCATCCACCGTCGACGAGCAAGCCGTGCACCTCGACATCGACTACCCCGACGTCGAACACGACCTCAACCGCTACCTACCGCTGGTGAAGTGGTTCCTCGCCCTGCCCCACTACGTCGTCCTGGCCCTCCTGTGGGCAGCCGCCATCGTCGTGGTGATCCTCGCCTGGTTCGCGATCCTCTTCACCGGACGCTACCCACGAGCGCTCTTCGACTACGTCGTCGGCGTCGGCCGTTGGAGCCTGCGCGTCTACGCCTACGCCTTCCTGCTCGTCACCGACAGCTATCCGCCCTTCAGCCTCACATGAGAGGGCGGCCCGACTGGACCTACACCAGGCCGGGACACGCGCCTCTATTGAAGGACGGCTCCCTGCGCTAGAAGAACACCGTGGGCACCGAGCCTTCCGCGTCCATCACGATGCACAACGGCCTCGCCGTCTATCGCTTCGGCACCGGCGAACCGATCCTCTTCATGCCCGGCCCCCACCGCTTCCAGCGCCCGGGCCTTCGCAGCGCCGACGCCCTCATCCAGGGCCTCACAAGCCTCGACCGCACCGTCACCACCTTCGACCCTCCCGGCTCCGGGCGCTCCACCCGGCCAGCCCACCTGAGCATGGACGAGATGCTCGCCTGCACCGACGAAGCCCTCGACACGAGCGGCCTCCACCGCCCCGTGGACGCCATCGGGCACAGCATGGGCGGCTTCACGCTCATCGCCTACGCACTCAGGCGCCCCCAACGCATCGCACGGCTCGTCCTCGTGGGCACCGGCGCCGGCGGCTACATGCAAGCACGCGGCGCCCTCTGGAACCGCCGCCACCCCGACTTCGCCGGCATGGCCGCCCTCGGCATCCTGCAGACGGCCATCCCCACCCGCGGACCCGAGCGCCTCCTACGCAACTACATCGAGCGACGCTCTTTCGTGGACCCGAGCCAAGCCCACCCCACACCCGTCCACCCCACCGACTGGCTCCAACCTCGCAGCGGCCACACCGAGTGGCACCGCATCGCCATCCACCTCGACTACAGGCCACGCCTCCGCGACATCGTCGCGCCGAGCCTCATCCTCTGCGGCCGCTTTGACCCCCAGTTCGCCCTCCCCTGCTCCGAGCAGCTCGCCCACGTCCTCCCCCACGCCCGGCTCCAGGTCTTCGAGCGCAGCGGCCACTACCCCTTCCTGGAGGAACCCGAACGGTTCTGGAGCGACGTGCGGGGCTTCCTGGCAAACACGGCTGCAGCCGCGCCACCAGATTCCGCATCGCCCACAGGAGGCACGTCATGAAGAGCCTCGTGATCTACGACTCCCAATACGGCAACCCCGAGAAGATCGCACGCGCCATCCACGAGCAGCTCGCCGCCCGCCGCATCGCCCAATCCCTCCGACGCGCCGGCTGCACCATCCCCACCGAACCCGAGAGCTTCTTCATCACCATGGACCAACCCCGCCCAAGCAGAAGCGCCGGCACGACATGGAAGAGCTGGCGCCCGGCGAGCTGCAGCGCGCCCGCGCATGGGCGGAAACCCTTTCCGGCCTTGCCATCGACCAGAGCTGAGGCGCCGACCCAGAGGCCGCCATCCCGCCGAGCGCCTGCCCACGACGAGCCAACGAACAGGAGCGCCAGATTCGCTCCGTACAGGGCCAGGAACACAGCGCGATTACGCATGCCGCGCGATGCTGGGACATGGGCCGCTCCGCAGTGGACGGGATCGAGCTCGAGCCGGTCGTGCTGGACGCGGCCACGCTGAACTGGCTGCTCGACCCCGCCGACCCCGCCCTACGGGCGAAGGTCTTGGTCGACCTACTGGACCGGTCTGTCGACGACCCCGACGTCATCGCGGCACGGAAGGCGATCCCCTCGCAACCCTTCGTGCGTGCGGCGTTGGAGGCATGGGCCGGGGGCCGCGTCCACCAGCTCGGGCCGTACCAGAAGTACCGTGGTGCCACCTGGACCCTCGCACACCTGTCCGAGATGGGCCTCCCGGCAGAGCATCCGGTGGCCGCAGAGGGGGCGGCCTACCTTCTGAGTGCGGCCAAGCCCGTTCAGCGCGTCCGAGGACGCGACGTTGCACCCCTCGACGGCGCCCAGCCCGTTTCCTGGATCCACCCCATCGCCTGTCTCACCGCCCGCATGGTCACGGTCCTGAGCCGCTTCGGGCTTCCCGACCACGCAGTTACCCGCGGCGCCCGGGCGACGCTGCACCATCTCCACCGGCCCGGGTGGGGGCTCGATTGCGGCGTACTGGACCGTTCGCTGCTCCCAGCCTGCATCATGACGCTGCCGGAGACGCTCAAGGCACTCCTCACGATCCCGGCCGCAGAGCGCACGCCAAACGAAGACCGCATGCTCGAGGATGGCGTCCAGGTCCTGCAGGGCATCGGGCTGTTCCGCTACGTGCCTGCGCAGGCCCAAGCCTTCGCCAAGGCCACCCGCCACCTCCCGCTCGAGGACGTGCGCACCAGGAAGACGGCTTGGATCGCGCAGGGTCGACTCGACGAGCGCGTCGAGAAGGCCGGATGGTTACGGTTGAGCTTCCCGCACGGTTACAACGCCGACCTGCTCGAGGTGCTCTGGGTGCTCGCCCTTGCCGGCGCGCAGCGGAACGAAGCGATCGACCGGGGCCTCGCGCTCCTGCTCACCCTGCGCACGCGCACCGGACGGTGGAAGCAGACCGGCGGCCTGAACGGAAAGATGTGGGCCGACCGCGGGCAGAAGGGACGAGACGATCCGTGGATCACCTACCGGAGCCTGACCGTACTCAAGTCCTTCGAGATGCTCCGAGCGTAGTCGTCGCCCCGCGGCAGCGAGCACTCTATCCCCGCTGGATCCTCGCCAACGCCGCCGGCGAACTGCTGGGACTCGGCGCGACCTTCGCTTCCATTGCAGCGATCATGCCGAGCATCGAAGGAAGCCGTGGTCCCTCCGGTCTTCTCGTCGGTTTCGCCGTACTGGTCCTCACCGGCGTGCTCGAAGCCACCGTTGTCGCGCTCCTGCAGCACCGTGCGATGCGCCCCTGGCTCCCTCGCCTGTCCGTCGGTACCTGGTGGCGGGCCACGCTCATCGGCGCCCTCATCGCCTACGCCCTGGGCTACCTGCCATCGACGCTCATGGACGCCGCAGGCGGCGCCAGCGGCGGGGCGTCCTCCGAACCTCCCGTCTGGATCGTCCTGCCGCTCGCGGCCATCCTCGGCGCCGTTGCAGGCGCCATCCTCTCCCTGTTCCAGGCGCTCGCACTTCGTCGGCACGTGCCCCACGCAGGCGCGTGGATCCCCGCCAACATGATCGCCTGGGCGATCGGCATGCCCATCATCTTCTTCGCGATCGACCGAGCCTTGGTCCTGTCGGCATCGTGGCAAACGGTCAGCGTCCTCGGCGCAGGGTTGCTGGTATCCGGCGCCACCGTAGGCACCGTCCACGGACGCACCCTGGTCCGCCTCCTCCGAGCGTAGGGCCTCCGGCACGTATGGACAGTGCCCCCTTCCAGGTCCCTGTAGAGCGAGCGGCGTTGCCCACAGTCACACCTCGGACCCACGGACAGGAATCTCGAGGAAGCGGACGACCTGCGCACGGATGGCGTCCCGAACGTCTCGGAAGACAGCGAGTCGGCCTGCCTCGCTCCCGGCCGCACCGGAAGGGTCGGGGAAACTCCAATGCAGTCGCACCGGGTGACCGGGGAAGGTGGTCGGACAGTTCTTCTCGGCCTGGTCGCAAACGGTGATGACATAGCCAAAGTGGCACCGACCGAGAAAGTTCCTCACGCTCTTGGACGTGTGTCCGCCGAGATGGAAGCCGACTTCCCTCATCACGCGATACGTGAGCGGGTGGATGGGTCGCGGATCGAGGCCGGCGCTGTAGGCCTCGTAGCGATCGCCGGCCAGCTCGCGGAGGAAGGCCTCCGCCATCTGGCTGCGGGCGCTACTGCCCGTGCAGAGGAACAGGACCGAATCCCTGCTCATGACCGTCCCCGCTTCGTCGGCATGGCGAGCGCCCGCGCCAGCGCCTCATCGGTTGGTACGGCCCCTTGGCGCACGCCGGCGATGAGCTCCGCGCTCAGGCGCCCGAGAGCCTCACGCACCTCCCGCCAGGCCGCCAGGTCGTGCCCGCTCGGATCGGGCACGCTGACGTGCCGGCGCGTCGTGCGCGCCGGGTAGGCCGGGCAGGTCTCGTTGGCGTCGTCGCACACGGTGAGCACCACATCGAACGCCCAAGGGTCGGACAACTCGAAGAGCGTCTTGCTGGTGTGCCCGGAGAGATCGATCCCGCGCTCCGCCATGACCTCGACGGCCTCCGGCTTGACACGGGTCTTCTCCGTACCGGCCGACCACACCTCGACGTCGAGCCCAGCCTGCCCGGCGAGGTGCCGCAGCCACCCCTCCGCCATCTGGCTACGGGCACTGTTGTGCGTGCACAGCACCAGCAAGCGCATCAGTCGAGCCCCGCCGTCGGCCGAGGGGCGGCGACCTCGCTCCGGCTGGAGGCATCGCCTCCGCGGTTCACGGTCTCGCTAGCGAACCACCGCCTGCGAAAGGCCAAGGCGACGTTGACGAGCGCGAGCATCACCGGCACCTCGATCAACGGCCCGATTACGGCCGTGAACGCCACGGCGGACTGAATGCCGAACACCGCGATGGCGACCGCGATCGCCAGCTCGAAGTTGTTGCTGGCCGCCGTGAACGCGAGCGTGGTCGTGACAGCGCCGCCAGCGCCGGAACGCCGACCCATCCAGAAACTGAGCAGGAACATGATCACGAAGTACAGGATCAGCGGCACCGCGATGCGCAGCACATCGAGCGGAAGGCTGAGGATGAGGCCGCCCTTGAGGCTGAACATCACCACGATGGTGAGCAGCAGCGCCACGAGCGTGATGGGGCTGATCGCAGGCAGGAAGCGCCGCTCATACCACTCGCGACCCATCGCCGGCAGCAACAGCAGCCGGCTGAGCAGTCCTGCACCGAAGGGCACGCCCAGGTACAGCAACACCGCCCGCGCCACCTCGCCCATCGAGATGGCCACGGCATGCGCCTTCAGGCCCAGCAACGAAGGGAGCAACGTGGCGAAGAGGTAGGCGTAGACGCCGTAGAACAGCACCTGGAACAGGCTGTTGAGCGCCACCAGGCCCGCAGCGTACTCCCGGTCGCCAGCCGCCAGGTCGTTCCACACGATCACCATGGCGATGCAGCGCGCCAGCCCGATGAGGATGAGCCCCACCATGTACTCGGGCCGGTCCCGAAGGAACAGCAGCGCCAGGGCGAACATCAGCAGCGGACCCACCACCCAGTTCTGCAGCAACGACAGCACCACGACACGGCGCTGCCCGAAAACGGCCGGCAGACGCTCGTAGCGCACCTTGGCCAGCGGCGGGTACATCATGAGGATCAAACCGATCGCGATGGGCACGTTCGTCGCGCCGACCTGCAGGCGCTGCAGCGCATCCTCGACGCCGGGAACCAGCGCCCCCAGCCCCCCGCACGCCACCGCGCAGGCATCCACGTCCAGGCCCAGCCTGCCGGGGTCGGGCGGCAACGCCGACCTCAGAGCGTGGAGCGCTCCCTCCTCCAGCGAGTAGTCGATCCAGCGCCCACGCCGCTCCCCCCGGATCAACCCCGCGTCCTTTAGCACCTTCAAGTGGTGCGACAGGAGGTTACCGGGCACGTCGACCACGGCCTGGATCTCACACACGCAGCGGGTGCCGCCACCCAGCACCGCAACGATCGCCAACCGGGTCGGGTCCCCCAGCGCCTTGAACGCCCCGATCAACACGTCGCCATCGCGCTCCCGAGCACACGAAGAAGCCGTCCCTTCAACGGCTATTGAATCAGTCATGCTTGAAGTATAACGGGCCGCAGCTTGCGACCGTCCATGCCGGCGGATGCCCCGACGTTGGGATGCCCTCACCGTTGGACGCTGATGCCAGGGGCGTGAGCGAACTCGCGGCCAGGACATTCGCAACTTGAAGGCCGCCGTCCATACCCCCATGCTTGGACGATCGCCTAGCGAGCTACCGTGGTGGCCGCCGCGCCCTCCACAACCACGACAGGACGCTCCAAGCGGCACACGTCGAGCCAGGGAGGCTCAGGTGCAGGGCTTGACCGAAGCGGTGAAGCGAACACCGACCCGAGGCGCATCCACCACGAATCCGCCGGCCCCGGCCGCCATCGCCGAGGGGGTGTACTGGCTCCCCGTCGGCCGAGGCCTGATGCGCTCGAACGTGTACTTCGTACGCGCGGGCCCGTCATGGGCGCTCGTCGACACGGGCAGCCAAGGCTGCGCCACCGAGATCCTCGCCGCCGCCTCCACCCTGTTCGGCAGCCACGCTCCCCCGGCAGCGATCCTGCTCACCCACAGCCACGCCGACCACGCCGGCTCGGCCCGCGAGCTGACGTCAGCCTGGGGATGCCCGCTCCACCTCCACCCCGACGAGCTGCCGCTCGCACGCGGCGACCTCGCCGCCGTCCGCCGCTATCCGAACCCACTCGATCGCTGGCTCATCCTGCCCATCCTGCGACTCCTACCCCTGCCTCGAAGGGACGCCATCGTGGCAGCAAGCAGTCTCGCCGACCTGGCCCTCCCCTTCGACCCAAAGCGCGAACCGCCTGGCCTTCCCGGATGGCGCTGCGTGCCCAGCCCCGGTCACACGCCCGGGCACGTGGCCTACTTCAGGCCCAACGACCGCGTCCTGCTCACCGGCGACGCGATCGTCACGGTTGACCTCAATTCCCTACCGGGCATCCTCTTCCGCAAACCGTGCCTGTCGCCACCACCCCGCTACGTGACGTGGGACTGGAAACGCGCGAACGACTCCGTTGCCTCGCTCGCACGCCTGCAGCCACGCGTCCTCGCCGGCGGCCACGGCGCGCCCGCCAGCGGGGCCGCCCTCACGGCCGACCTGCGAACACTCGCCCGTTCTCCACCCTGAGCCCGACCCCTTCGCGACGCGCACAGGAACGCCAGTCACAGTGGTCTGCCCCTCGTCAGGCACCAGGTCGACAGCTCGAGCGCACCGCGGACTCCATTTCCTGACAGCAGAATCGCGCACCAATCGAAACGGCGTCCATGGAACCCGCGCAAATCCGCATCGACATCGAGATGACCTTTGGAGGGGACATGCGGAACCAGAGAATGATCGCGCGCCTCACCGGCGCCGCCTACCTCGGCATGCTACCCGGAGGTATCGTCGGCTTCCTCGTCATCCGACCACGGCTCATCGACGCGAACTCGGCGGCTGGAACCCTCGCCAACATCATCCAGCACGAAGCGCTCGCGCGCATCGGCCTTGTGGCAGCGCTCGTCGTCATCCTGGCGCAAGCCCTGGCGGCCCTGGGCTTCTACGCCCTGTTCCGCGAGCGCCAGCCGGTGGCGGCCTTCGGCATCGCTGGCTTCGGCTTGGTCAACTCAGCAGCGATCCTGACGGGCACCGCAGCCTCATGGACCGCGCTGCAGCTCGCCGAAGAGGCCAGCGCCATGAATGCCGCGCCGGCCGACATCGTCCACACGCTCTACCAGTTCGAAGGCGCAGCATGGCAGATTGGCGGCGTGTTCTTCGGGCTTTGGCTCATACCCATGGGTTGGTCGGTCTTGCGCTCGGGCTACTTCCACCTTGGCAACGTGCTCGGCTGGATCCTGATCGTGGGCGGCGCAGGCTACGTCGTAAGCAGCTTCGTCGCCGTGCTGCCCGCCGCAGTGGACAGCGGCCTCGTCACGATCCTGACCGTGCCCGCCACGATCGGTGAGCTCTGGACGATGTCCGCACTCTTGATCGTCGGCGTCCGAGTGCACAAGGAATGATGGGGACCTAGCCATGGTCGGCGATCGACCCGTTGCTTGTCGTTGAGGCTGACGCACGTGGGGCAGCCAGGAGAAGCGAAACCGAGGTCTCACTTCTTGCTCGCCCAAGAGCGCAAATCAGTGACCTCGCTCCTTCGGCGAACCCCAGCCTCGACCAAGTGGGCTGCGGGCAAGAGGTCCCGCTACCGGCAACCGGGAACATCCGTACGCACCGCGTTCGGCGCCCCCAGTTGCGTTGACCACCTGCCGAAGAATCATCGCCCGCTCACCAGCGGTAGTGCCAATAGCCTAGTTTTTACGTGCAGCACAGCCTTCTTGCGAACCTTCTATCGACCTCGGCATCGGGCCGTCAACTCCTAACGCAAACGCTTGAGCACACACTGGCTTCCGGCTTCCGCCTACCTAGCGCTCCGGAATCGCCGCATCCTCTGCTAGCCCTTCAGGCTGCCACCAGACAGACCTGCGATGAAGTACTTCTGGAAGAGGGCGAACATGACGAGAACGGGCACCAATGCGATGAACGATGCGGTCGCGATCAGGTTCCAGGAAACCTCGCCGTATTCGCCGATGAACCGATAGAGCTCCACCGTGTAGGGCCTCACCTGGGAGGTCAAGGTGAGCGCCAGAATGAACTCGTTCCAGGAGCGACTGAACGCGAAGATCGCGGCAGCCGCGACTCCCGGGGCAGCGAGAGGAAAGGCGACCCTGACAAATGCGTTCAGACGATTGCAGCCGTCGATCAGTGCAGCTTCTTCCAGTTCTCGCGGAATGGTATCGAAGTATCCCTTCAGGAGCCAGCTATTCAGCGGGATCGTCCACATCGCGTACACGAGCATTAGACCGATCCGGGTGTCGTACAAGCCGTAGGCGGCATACATCCGGTACAGAGGAACGATCACGGCAAGGATGGGGATCATCTGGAGCAACAGAAGAAGCACGAGTCCTTGTCGCTTCAGGGGGAACGAGAAGCGTGAGAAACCGAACCCGGCTAGCATGCTGGTGACGGTGCTGATGAGGGTCGCCCCCAGGGCGATGATCGCGCTGTTCAAGAAGGGCTCGAACCCGAACCTAGACCGAAGCACCAGATCCGCAAAGTTCTCCAACGTCCAATGGCGGGGGAACAGCGTCGGCGGATAGCCGATCGCTTCGCTCGGCGACTTGAAGGTCGCGCTCAGGAGCCAGTACAGGGGCAGGATCGTGAACAGGAGCCAGACTCCCAGAAGAAGATAGGTAGCGATTCTCCGGACGATAGAAACCTTCATGGGAGTCGCATCAACCTCGCTCCCGCCCGCTGCTGAGTCGCATGTAGATGGTTGTCAGAATCAGGTTCAACGCCAGGATCAAGACGGCTACGGCGGCACCCAATCCCATATGCCCGAAGTCGAACGCGTCGTGGTACATGTACAGGCTGATGACTTCCGTCTTGTAGAGCGGTCCGCCATTGGTCATCGCATAGATGACATCGAAGACGTTCATCGTGTACATCGAGATCAGGATGAGGTTCAACACGACGAACGGCTGGATGAGCGGCAGCGTGATGTACCTGAATCTCTGCCATGCCCCGGCGCCATCGACATGGGCAGCTTCGAAGATCTCCGTTGGGAGGCTCTGCAACCCCGCCGTCTGCATGATGAAGCTGAACGCGGTGCCTCGCCAGACGTTGGCGGCGATGAGGCAGGGCATGACGAGGTTCGGATCGTTCAGCCAGCTCGGCGGGTTGGCCATCCCCAATCCACGAAGGAGGTAGTTCAGAATGCCCAGCCTCGGCTCGTAGATGAACCGCCACGAGAACGCGATGATGATGGCGCTCGTAACCCAGGGGATGATGAACGTAGCCCGGAAGAACTCCTTGCCCCGCAACCATTCCTGGTTGACGAGCATGGCCAACCCGAGACCGAGGACCAACTGTAGGACGACGCTCGCGCCAACGAAGTACAGGGTGACGGGAAGAATATCGCCGAGGAAGCTCGGCCAAGATTCACCAAAGATGTGCGCGTAGTTGCTGAGACCCACGAAGGTCGTGTGTGACATGCGCGCCAGGTCCACCTTGTGGAGGCTCAACCAGACCGTCTGAACGGCTGGATACAACATGAGACCCACGATGATGGCGAATGCGGGGGCAATCAGCAGGTAGCCGATGGCGCTTTCCGGAAGTCGCTTCATCAGAGTGGTCGAGGGGAGCAGGGGCACCCACAGGGCGTCCCCGCTCCCCTGTCAGGACCTCTATTCGCCCGCGAGAAGTTGGTCCACCTTCGTCGCTGCCGCGTCAAGCGCCTCCTTGGGGCTCCTCGTTCCGAGGACGGCACTCTGGATTGCATCTTGGACAGCCGCTGAGATCTCCGTGTACTGCGGGATCGCCGGCCGGAAGTGCGCATACGGAAGAACCGAAAGGAACACCCCGTAGTCGGGGTCGACCTGCTTGTAATCGTCGGCTCTGTTCATCAGCGAGTAGTGGGTGGGCATGTACCCCCGCGCGCTCGTGTACTCGAACTGCACCGAAGCGCTCGTGGCGATCGAGATCAGCTCCCAAGCCAGGTCCGGGTGCTCGGCTCCAGCCGGAACCGACAGGACTTCGGGGTGGCCCCCATCCCCAAGGCCCCAGGCGGCAACGTCGCTACGATGTCGGGCGGCTACCTGCTGTCGGTTCCGGCTGGAGCCGAGCACCCGGCCCTGGCTTGGGAGCTGATCTCGATCGCCACGAGCGCTTCGGTGCAGTTCGAGTAC
>JARRMM010000136.1:0-9878 GCA_037386005.1 Deinococcales bacterium
ACCGCCGTCCAGCGCGCTGAGGCCGAGCACGTCACCGGCGCCGTAGAGGTCGGCGATGCGGTCGCGGCCCAGGCTGGTCGGCACCACCGCCTTGAGCACCCCGAAGTTCACCACGTACATGCTGCTCGCCTCCAGGTCCGCCTCGAACAGCACCTGCCCCGGCTCCAACGTACGCGTGGGCAGAGCCAGCGTCTCGGGGACGGGCGCAGCGGGTTCACAGGCGGATGGGTGCAGCGTGGGAGCCTTGAGGGTCGACATGAGTGCCTCCCTTCGCCGGCCGCCGCGTCCCTCGCGAACCGAGGGGGGCCGACCGGCAAGAACCGGGTGGTCGCGCTAGGGGAAGCTGCGCGACAACCGGTCGAGCGCGTCGATCGCCGGCGCGTAGTTCGGGTCGGCGGTGCGTGCGGACCGGTAGTTGGTCTCGGCCTGACTCACGTTCCCCAGCTTCTCGTAGACCTGGCCGAGACGGTAGAAGGCTTCGACGTACGCGGGCGAGCCGGGGCGTGCGCCGCCCGGATCGGTCGCCTCGAACACGTCGATGGCGTCGTTCAGCTTCTGGATCGCGTCCTGGTAGCGCCCCAGGTAGATCAGGATGCGCCCTTGGTCCAGGAGCGGCCACATCGTCGTCTTGCCGGTGTCGGTCCCGGCAGCTGCCTGGAAGGCCTGGAGCGCCTCGTCGAAGGAGCCCGCCTGCCACGCCACCCGCCCCCAGTCCATGGCGTACGTGTAGTCGTGCGTACGCTCGAATGCGGTCTGGAGGGGTGCCAGTGCCTGGGTCGGGTCGCCTTCGGCCGCGGTCAGCAGGCCGCTCAGGTGCAGGAATCGGGGGTCCGACTCGCCCTTCGCCAGCTTCGTCGCGGCGTTGAGTTGCGTCTGCGCGGCCTTGACGTTGCCGGTGAGGTAGAGCGCCTCGGCGTAGAGGTAGTGCGCGTTCGGTTGATCGGGGTACGTCTTGACGAGCTCCGGCCCGTTGAGCTGGGCGGCGGAGTTGTAGTACCCGCGGTCGAGCAGATCCTGCATCTGCTGGAAAGCGCTCTGCGCCAACGCCAGGGGCGCCAGGAGCAGTAGGACGATGGGTGCGAACCGAAGCACGGCCCCACGATAGCGCGAGCGAATGAGGAATGCTTAACCGAGAATGTGGAGCGCCAGCCAGTCCAACCCGGCCTCGGCGCGCTCGCGCAGCTGGCGAACGGCGTCGGCGTCGGGGGGTTGCGCCGCCAGGGCGGCATCGGCCAACCGGCGGGCGTCGACGGGGCGCTCGAACAGCGGCGCCCGGGCATCGGCGAGGAAGCCGGCGACCTTGGGGTCGTACACCAGGCCGGCGAAGCCCACGCCCGCGATCGCGGCGAAGATCAGACCGTGGAGCCGGGCCGACAGCACGTAGCGGGTCGCCGCGACGTGTGCCAGGGCCTCACGGTGCGTCGGTGCACGCAGCAGGGGCACGTCGAGCGTCTCACTCACCCGGCTCGTCGCCTCGGCGTCCTCGCGCTCATGCAGGCCCAGGACCGCCACCGGGACATCCGCAGCCCGGAGCAGACGTCCGGCTTCCAGCAAGGCGTCGTTGAGATCGTCGTGCCCGGCACGGGGGATCAGCAAGACCGGCAGGACCCCGTTGGGACGCGCCGGCGCCGACAGCAGCAGGGCGGCGTCCGCGACGCGCTCCGCCTCGATCCCGAGCTCCCCCAGGAGTGCGGCCGAGGGTGCATCGCGGACGGCGATCGGCACGCCGCGCAGGGCACGTCCGACACGGCGGCGGCCGGCCTGGCTCAAGGGCCCCACCGACTGGCCGTACACGACGACGCGCTTGCCCAACAGACGGGCCAGGCGCATCACCGTGAGGTAGTAGCTGAGGCTACGCTGACTGCTGACGTCTTGCAGGAGCCCGCCACCGCCCGAGACGAGCGCGTCGCAGCGGGCGACCGCCGCCGGCAGGCCGCGGTAGCGATCGACGGCGTGAACATCGTGGAGTGCGTGCGTGGCGCGCGGGTCGCCCGACAGCACCACGGGCTCGATGCCGCGGCTGTGCAGCCCCGCCAGGAGGCCGGCGAGCAGGGCCTCGTCGCCGACGTTGCCGTACCCGTAGTAGCCGCTGACCAGGGCGCGCACGGGGCTCCCCGTCAGGCGTCGCTGCGGTCGCCCGTGCCCGACAGCCAGGCTCGACCGAGCGCCACCACGCCCCGCACCGCGGGAACGAGCAGGAAGCCGATCGCGAGGCCGATGACCAGAGCGATGGCCGTGCGCTCCGCGGAGATGACGAGCGGCGTGTGGTAGTGGCTGAAGGTGTTCAGGACGCTCGCCTGGGCCAGCACGCCCCCGGTGAGCAGCAGCCCTCGGAACCAGGAGGGCCAGCGCGGGTTGGCCAGCGCCAGCACCGCCAACGGGTGTCCGATCAGCTCCTTGAAGCGAGGGCGCACGAAGAGCTGGGACATCCACTGCCTGAGCGCCAGCTCGGCGTGGCTGGCCCCGATCAGGGGCGTGTTGCCGCGCCGCATGAAGGCGTAGGCGAGCGCCGCGACCGCCACCAGGCCGAGAGCGACGTGGCCCACGCGGATCTCGGCGTTCCAGAAGTCACGGACCCAGGCGGCCGGCCTCCGGTAGCGGAGGGCGTAGTGGAACAGGAACAGGGCGGGGGGGACGATCAACGTGGCGCCGACCCCCGCGAACGGGCGGATCGCCAGCATGGTGTCGCGCTCGCTGCCTACCGCCGCCAGCAACGCCGCGCCGGTCACGCTGATCAGCGTGGCCAGGACGACGCTCCACGGGTTCCGCCTGAGGTGTCCGTAGCCGAGCACCGGGAAGCTCAAGGCGGCCATCAGGGCAAGCGCGTCCCACCTGGGGCCCCCCGCCGCCAGGCCCAGGGCAGCGACCAGGGCGGCGACCAGCACCCCCCAGGGGCCCGGGAAGAGGCCGATCAACAGCAGCACACCGGCGGCCACACCCACACCGGAGAGCGCGCGCAGGAGCGCGCTCGTGTGGTAGTGGAAGGTCTGCGTCTGGAGCGGCCCGACCTGGTATCCCGCGCTCTTCAGCGCAGTGCTCAAGCCGCGGACCAGCCGGTCGGTGTTGGCCAGCATGTCCCCCTGGTCGCTGGTGGTGTACGGGCGCAGGTAGAGCAGGCGGATGTTGCGCTCGTTCACGGCCAGCATGTACATGTCGGTGAGGTCGGGGGCGCGGAGGCGGCGGGCGATGTAGTCCTGGTTGAACGACAGCAGCCGGACGGTGGGCACCTTGTTGAGGAGGGCGTCCAGGCCGTCCTGCGGAGTCCCCTCGATCAACGCCGTCAGGTAGGGCTGGGAGGCGGCGACCACAGGCGCCAGGTTCCCCGGGTAACCGGCCACCTGCGTGCCGGCGTAGACCAGGTAGTGCGCCAGTCTGGGGAAGTCGGCACCGGCGTGCAGCAGGTGGTAGGGCGCGTTGCGGGGGCGGTAGGCGATGTCGAAGCCGGCGTCGTGCCAGGCCTGGAGCTGCTTCAGGTCGGGGCCCGCCGGGAGGCTGCTGCGTACGTCGCCGGGATAGACGTACCAGCTACGGCCGTGCCACACGAGCGTCTGCGGCTTGGGCACGTTGTCGGCGATGAGGGCGTCGAGCGCGCCCGGCTGGAGCGCCGAGACCAGGGTGGCGTCGCCGGGCACGTCGGGCGGCGTCTCGCCGCGCGCCACCGCCTGGGAGCGCGCCTCGCTGCCGACCATCGCCACGGCCTCGCCCTTGGCCACCAGGCTGTCGACGGTGTCTTCGTAGAGCGCGATGCCCGTCAGGCCCAGCTTCTTGTAGCGCTCGGCGAGCTGCATCGGGGTGACGCCGATCTGAGCTGCCTGGTCGGCGAGGGCCTGCTCATCCATGACCAGGGCCACGTGCTCGCTCACGCCTTCGGCGCGGATGCGGCGCGTCACCAGGATGCCGGCGGGGATCAGGCTGAGGACGACGAGGAGCCAGAGCAGGCGGCGTAGCCGAGGGTCGAGCACGGGGTCAGCCTCCGTTCCAGGTGGCGATGCAGCGGCTCACGTAGCTCGCCAGTACGTCGAGAGCGACGCGGTTGCGCCCCCCCTCGGGGACGATCAGGTCGGCGTGCTGCTTGGTCGGTTCGACGAACAGGTCGTGCATCGGTTTGACCGTGCGACGGTACTGAGCGATGACGCTCTCCGCCTGGCGGCCTCGCTCGCGCACGTCACGTTCAAGCCGCCGGATGAAGCGCTCGTCCGGGGGCGCGTCGACGAACACCTTGAGCGTCATCCGTTCGCGGAGGGAGGGCTCGTGCAGCACCAGGATGCCCTCGACGACCACGACGGGAGCGGGGGCCAGCGGCACGGTGTCGCTCGAGCGGTCGTAGCGCACGAAGTCGTACACGGGACGCTGCACGGCCTTGCCCTGGATGAGCCGGTCGACGTGCTCGACGAGCAGGTCGTTGTCGAAGGCGGAGGGCTCGTCGTAGTTGGTCATGGCCCGCGCCTCGAAGGGGATACCCGCCTGCGGGAGGTAGTACGCGTCCTGGGGGATGATGCACACGTTCGCGGCGCCGGCGGCTTCGACGATCCTCTCGGCGACGGTCGTCTTGCCCGAACCGGCACCGCCCGCGAGACCGATGACGAGCGGTTCGCCGTGCTCCACTCAGCGTGCCCCGAGGCTCATCGCGGCGCCTCCTCGGACGCCGTGGTGGCGGCCGGAACGGGGCCGGTGCGCCGTTCGGCACGTTCGGCCGCCGCATGGATGAATCCGCTGAACGGGGGGCTGGGGCGCATCAAGCGGGACCGGAACTCCGGATGGGACTGCACGCCCAGGAAGAACGGGTGCCCGGCGATCTCGATCGCCTCGACCAGGCCTTCCCCTCGACCCGCCATCCCCGGCGTGATGCCGGAGACGGTCAACCCAGAGCGCTTGAGGCGCTCCACGAACGCGGGGTTCACCTCGTAGCGGTGGCGGTGACGCTCGTAGACGATGCCGTGGCTGGCCGGGGCCGGGTCGTAGAGCTCGGCGAGCAGCGTGCCATCGGCCACCTTCATCGGCCAGCTCCCCAGCCTCATGGTGCCGCCCATGTCGGCCACCTCGAGCTGCTCGGGCATCAGGTCGATGACCGGGTGCGGGGTGTAGGGATCGAACTCCGTGGAGTTCGCGGCTTCCAACTCCGCCACATGCCGGGCGTACTCGATCACGGCCACCTGCATCCCGAGACAGATGCCGAGGTAGGGCACGGCGTGCTCGCGCGCGACCTGGGCGGCGCGCACCTTCCCCTCGATGCCGCGCACCCCGAAGCCGCCGGGCACCAGGATGCCGTCGAACTCCTTGAGCGGGGTGAGGTCCGCCTCGACCAACGCCTCGGCGTTGACCCATTCGATGGTCACGCGCGCGTCGTTGGCGATGCCGGCGTGCTTGAGCGCCTCCATCAGGCTCAGGTAGGCGTCGGGCATCGCCACGTACTTGCCGACCACCGCGATGGTCACGTCACGCTCGGGCTGCCGCAGCACGCGCACCGCTTCCTGCCACACCCGCAGCTCGGGCGTGACGCGCTCGAGCCCCAGCATGCGCTCGATGAAGCGGCCGATGTTCTGCTGCTCGAGCATCTCCGGCACCGCGTAGACGAAGTCGGCGTCGAAGGCGTTGAACACCGCGTCCGCCTCGACGTTCGTGAACAGCGCGATCTTGCGCCGCGCCTCCTCCGGCACCGGCGTCTTGGAACGAAGGATGATGCCGTCGGGCTGGATCCCGACGCCGCGGAGCGTGGCCACGGAGTGTTGCGTAGGCTTGGTCTTGTACTCCTCGCTGGTGCCCAGGTAGGGGAGCAGCGTGACGTGCAGGTAGAGGGTGTTCTCGCGCCCCATCTCGAACCGGAGCTGCCGGATGGCCTCGAGGAAGGGCAGCGACTCGATGTCGCCGACCGTGCCGCCCACCTCGACCAGCACCAGCTCGGCGCCGACCCGTTCGCCGGCATCGATGATGCGCTGCTTGATCTCGTCGGTGACGTGCGGGATCACCTGCACCGTCTGTGACAGGTAGGCGCCGCGCCGCTCCTTCTCGATCACGCTCTGGTAGACCTGGCCGGTGGTGATGTTGTTCCCGCGGGACAGGTCGACGTCGAGGAAACGCTCGTAGGTGCCGATGTCCAGGTCGGTCTCGGCGCCGTCGTCGGTGACGAACACCTCGCCGTGCTCGTACGGGCGCATCGTGCCCGCGTCGACGTTGATGTAGGGATCGATCTTGACCGCTGTGACGGCGTACCCCCGAGCCCGCAAGAGGGCGCCGATGCTCGAGGTGGCGATGCCCTTGCCGAGGCTCGAGACCACCCCGCCCGTGACGAAGATGTACTTGCGCTCCATGCCTCACCTTCCCGGGACTTCATGCTACCACCCGCTCCCGCGCCGCCGGAGGGCGCCGTCAGAGCACGGCCGCGCTGGATGATACACTCCGCGCGGGTGATGGCGTTCACCCTTCCTTCAACCGCCCTGCGTTCGGCTGATGACGCCTATCCTCCACTCCGGAACGCGAGGAGTGTGCATGTTGATCCTCGGAGTCATGGTCGGGGGCGCCCTCGGCGCCCTCTCGCGCTACCTGGTGACCAACGTGGTCCAGGGTACGTTGCAAAGTTCCTGGCCTTCGTCACCGAGCTCGGTCTGCGCGGTCTGGTGTCCCCGTCCGCCAGGGTCGCGGTGGGAACGGGATTCCTGGGCGCGTTGACGACCTTCTCGACGTTCGAGCTGGAGAGCCAGCTCCTGTTGCGGGAAGGGGAGTTCGTCCGCGCTGGCACGTACGTGCTGGCCAACCTCTTCGTCGGCTACCTGGCCATCCTGGCCGGGCGAGCGGCTGCCTTGCGGCTTGCGGGTGCGCCGTGAGCGACGCCGGCCGGACCGAGCGGCCTGCGGCCTCGCTGCTGCGCGTGTTCTTCGGCGAGTCCGACCGGGTGGGCGGTCGCCCCGCGGCCGAGGCGCTGCTGGCCGCCGCGCACGATGCCGGCCTGGGTGGCGCCACGCTCTTCCGCGGCAGCCTCGGGTTCGGGGCCGACTCGGTCGTGCACCAGCCCCAGCCGTTCCGGCTGTCGGGCGATCTACCGATGGTGTTGGAGGTCGTGGACGACACGGAGCGCATCGACCGCTTCGTGGCCGAGCTCGAGCATCTCCTGACCGGCGGCGGCCTGGTCACGGTGGAGCGGGTCGCCGTGCTGGGGCGGGACCGCGCTGCGGATGGGGGGACGACGTGAAGGTGCTGCACCGTGCGGGGCTGGAGGGCGCCTCGCTGCTGCGTGTCTACACCCTGGCGGGCGACAAGGTGGGCAAGGTCAGCCTGGCCGAGGCCCTGGTCCGGGCCGCCCGCAGGAACGGACTGCGGGGCGCGACCGTGCTTCCCGGCCTGGCCGGGTTCGGCCGCCACGGGCTCGATCTCCCGCTTTCGGTGCAGCTCTACCGGCCGGAACGCCAGCCGCTGGTGGTGGAGGTCGTCGACGCGCCGGAACGGCTCGAGCGCTTCGTCGACCAGGAGGTGGCCCGGCTCGACCGGTGGGGCCGGCTGGCCACCCTCGAGCGCCTGCGCCTGCACGCCTACCACGCCACGCCGGACGACGCGGAGGGCTAGCCGCCGCGCGTCGGCGTCGTGGTAGAGTCGCGTCCAGCCCGACGAGGCGGACCCTGCAGGGGCACGGGGATCGCCCCAGGCGCGGGGTGCGTCGCGCGATTCGGCCGACGGCGCCGCCGGCGCTGGGGGCATGGAGCACACGGTGGACGAGCAGTCACACAGGCAGGGCATCTTGTTCGTGATGACCGGCGCGTCGGGCGTCGGCAAGGACACCATCCGGCGAGCCGCGCTGCCCGGCATCGCCAACCTCACCTACTCGATCTCCGCCACCACGCGTGAGCGGCGGGAAGGCGAGGTGCACGGCGAGCAGTACTACTTCTACGACCGCGACACCTTCGAGGACATGATCGCCCGTGACGACCTGCTGGAGTACGCCGACTACGTCGGCGACTACTACGGCACGCCGGCCGGGCCCGTCCGGCAGAGCCTGGCCGAGGGGCGGGACGTACTCCTCGAGCTCGAACTGGTCGGCGCTCGCAAGGTCAAGCGCAAGGTGCCGGACGCGGTCATGCTGTTCATCGCACCGCCCTCGCTGTTCGAGCTCGAGCGGCGACTGCGCGGGCGGGGCACGGACAGCGAGGAGAAGATCCAGAAGCGGCTCCGACGCGCGCGCGAGGAGATCCGTGCCGTGCGGGAGTTCGACTACGCCATCGTCAACGACGAGCTCGAGGACGCCGTCCGCCTGTTCCGGACCGTCATCGCTGCGGAGCGCGCTCGTGCCCGTCACCTCACCGACGACCAGGTGAAGGCGTTCCTGCGGGAGACCGAGGCGAGCGGCCGGTAGCGGGCGGCTCGAGCCTGGGACGCGCACGAACGCACGCAGGGGGCGCGTCGGGTCGTGTAGAATCACCTGTTCGGACGCCGCCCGGCACGTAGACCGGGGCGGCACGAGGATGACGATGTGCGCTGCCTGCGGGCGGCGCCGGCGGGACGAGCCCCGCGAAGGAGGACGAGGTGGCCCAGGAAGGCTACGACACCCTGATGGCGCTGACCGATTCGCGCTATCGCCTGTCGATGATCGTGGCGCGCCGCGCGGCGCAGCTCAAGGCGGGGATCCCCACCACGCTCGACGTCGACGACGCTCCGCGTACGAGCAACACGGTGAGCATCGCGATGAAGGAGCTGGAGTCGGGGAGCGACATCGTGTGGGGCGACGAGCTGCCCAGCACCGACGAGCTGCGGAGGCTGGTGGAGCGGCGCCCGGAGGAACCGAGCTTCAGTGTCGCCCGGCCCGAGTCCGTCGACGAGGACTAGGCCGCGCCTGATCGTGGCGGCCAGCGGGGGCGTGGCGGCGCTCAAGACGCCCACCCTCATCCGGCGGCTGCGCCAGGCCGGCTGTGAGGTACGGGCGGCGGCCACCGAGGACGCCTACGCTTTCGTGACGCCGTTGTCGCTGGCCGTCGCGGCCAACGGCGAGGTGTTCGACCGGCAGCGCTGGTTCGCCGCCGACGGTCGCATCCGCCACCTCGAGTGGGCGGCTTGGGCCGACGGTCTGGTCGTCGCACCGGCCACCGCGGACGCCCTGGCGAACGCGGCCGCGGGCCGGGCCCACGACGTGGTGTCCGCCCTGATCGCCGCGGCCGTGCCGCGGGTGCTGTGGGCGCCCGCCATGAACCCCGCCATGTGGAACCACCCCCCGCTGCAGCGCAACGTCGAGGTGCTCGAGGGGCTGGGGCACGCCTTCGTCGGGCCGGTCGAAGGGCCGCTGGCCGGAGCCGAGGAGGGCGAGGGCGTGGGGCGCATGGCGGAGCCCGATCAGATCGTGTCGGCCGCGCTCGGGTTGCCGTTCGACGGCGACCTGCGAGGGGTGCGCGTGTTGGTATCGGGTGGCCCCACGCGCGAGTACCTCGATCCGGTGCGTTACCTGAGCAATCCGTCGAGTGGCCGGACGGGCTTCGCCGTGGCGGAGGCCGCCCGCGCGCGCGGCGCCGAAGTGAGCCTGGTGACGGGGCCGAGCTCGTTGCCGGAGCCGGCAGGGGTGCAGGTCGAGCGGGTCGAGGACGCCGAGGCCATGCTGGCAGCGTTGGAGGCCCGTTTCGACGCGTGCGACCTGTTGGTGATGACGGCGGCGGTGGGCGACTGGCGTCCCGCCGAGCGGTCGGACCGCAAGGAGCCGAAGGCCGAGGGCGAGCGGTCGTTGCGTTTGGTGAGGACGCCCGACATCCTCGGTACGCTGGCCCGCAGGCGCCGGGACCAGATCATGGTCGGCTTCGCCATGGAGACGCACGAGGGCGTCGAGCGTGCCGCCCGCAAGGCCCGCGACAAGGGCCTGGCCTTCATCGCGCTCAACTACCCGGCACGCCCGGGCCTCGGCTTCGGGG